>CAZVXA010000009.1:0-5324 GCA_964630955.1 uncultured bacterium
CCATGTCTGAAGCCAGGGGCATTGCATCCCCTCTCAAACTCTCCCCTTCGGTAATGTCGCCCGGAAAAGGCTGTATCATGTCTGCTGAACCCCATCACCCATCATCCTTTACCCATTCCCTCCCACCTGAAGAATGCAATCTTCGTTAACCAGTCGATTCAGAGGAACCCTGCTGGGTGCAGCACTTGGGGAAGTGCTGGGGGAGAATGTTCAGCAACGGGGGCCAAAGCTCCGATCACCCGATTGGTTCACCGTCGATCGCTGGGGCTTTGCTTCTAAGGGAACACCTGATCAGAGCTGGATGCAACTGACTCTGAAAGTTGCCCAGGCATTAACCCTGAATCATCGCTGGCAATCCGACGCCCTGCCCCAGAGGGTGCCTGACTCCCCACAGCAGGCAGGACTGGCGATCGCCACTCTCCCCCTCGCCCTCTACTACCACGACGACATTACCCAACTGCGATCGCACCTTTCTGCCCTGTTCCCTTCTGAACATGGCATTTCCGAAACTCGATTGGGCATCGAAGCGATCACCTCTACCCTCTCACTCGCGTTGCACGAGAAACTGGTTCCATCCCTCCTGATCGATCAACTGCTGTCGGAACTGGATTTACCCATTGACCTGCTGTTCACGCAGCAGATGATACAGGTTCGGGATCTCCTGTTGAGTACTGCCTGCTCGGCAAACGCTATCCGCCAACTGCGTGCCCTCCCTCCTGGGAAAACATTGGCTACTGCGATCGCCCTCTACTGTTTCCTCAGCACCCCCGAAGACCCCAGGCTCTCAATTCTAAAAGCCGCTCGCCTGGGATACCTGCCTTCCCTGACCTGCGCTCTGGTCGGCGCACTGTCCGGATGCTACAACGGCCTTGAGGATTTACCATTGCATTGGCGGCGATCGCTCGCTACTACAACAGGTGCCTCTGGCACTGCTACAGAACGAAACTCCCAAGTCATTGCCGACCAGTTGCTGGTGTCCTGGTCGGGCATCGTACAACCTGCGGAAAGCCAGGTTTCAGCGCTGGCGATCGCGGCTCCCAGAGTCATTCGCCCGCGCTGATCGATAGAGCGGGCAAACCTGTACTGCACCAGGCTGAGAACCGCTATAAGGAGCCAGGCTTTGCTTTGCACCGCACCACTTATTAACTGGACTTTTGGCTAATATCGCGCCGATTTTCCTGAAGTGCTGACGGCATCAGCACTTCAGGAAAATCGGCGCTAAAATCAAATTTGCCGTGAAATACTCTCTGAAAGAGTGTTTCGCGGCATTGTAGGGAAAATAGTCAAAACTCCAGTTACAGCGCTCTGCGCTGGGATAGAACCAAAGTTTTTGTTGAGAACCGCGCGGAGGCTCTCAACAAAAACTTTGTACCTCACGCACTTAAAAAGCGCTGTATTAAGGAGATTTCCGCGAAAAAAAATATACGTTGTGTGGGCGGTTCCTCCCACAACGCAGGTGATTGCATTGCTGGAAAACTCCTAAGATTAAGACAAGGAAGACATGACACTTTAGCGTCATGTCTTCCTTGTTTTCTGGAGGATAAACCCTATGTAGACGGCACCAACCGCTTCTTCAGGGATTCTGACCGACGTTTTGCAGTTTGATTTTTCGGTTCGATTTTGAGCGCCTGTTCATACATATCGACGGCCTGCGCAATCAGTTGCTTCTTCTCGTAGGCGAAGCCCAGGTTGTTCATTGCGACGACGTAACCAGGCATCTTGTCGAGCGCCTCTTTGTACTGGCGAATCGCCAGGTCATATTGTTCCTGTGCGGCGTAGGCGTAGCCCAGCGCATTGTAGATAATGGCGGTGTTCTCGTTCCCCTCCAGGTCTTTCGACTTCAGGGCCTTTTGGAACTGGGCGATCGCCTGGGAGAAAAGCTTCTTATCCAGCAAAATACTGCCCAGTTCGTAATACTCCTGAGCTGTGCCTTTGTCCGTGGTTACTTTTTTCTGGAGTCGATTCAGCGTCCCCTCAACTCTCCGGGTGCGCAGGATTTGTCGGAAGAGCGCGACGCCCGCAATCACCAGCAGCAGCACCAGAACGCTCAAATAAATTACTGGAAGCGCTTTATCGTCCATAGGTCTTAAATCAGATTTTTCACAGTCTTCCTATTCTCAGCCTACACCAGAATCGACTGCACCAGACTGATCATCTGGCGGCGTCAACTGCCCCAGGATTAAGCTCTTAGGAGATTTCCAGCAATGAAAATATCTGCGTTGTGTGGGCGGTTCCCCCCGCGTAGCGGGGGGAACCGCCCACACAACGGGTAACTGAGATCTTGCATCAGAAACCAAAACCCTGATTCTGCCGCCGCGGAGCGGCGGCAGAATCAGGGTTTTGGTTTTTCTTTAAGCAAGGTGCAAGATCTCAGGTAAATTCTTTTGCAGAAATCTCAACCCATAAGGAGGAGTGGCAGAGTTCCAAGCACCACGCCACTCCTCCTCATGGGTTTTCCATCAGAAATGAGAAATGCGATTCCGTCAGGCAAAAAGTCAATCGGCTGTATCGCCGTAGTCACGGTTATTTGGACGAGGTGCAGGGGTTGTGTCCCTTTGTCCTAACCAACTGGACTTTTGACGAAATCGCGCCGATTTTTCTGAAACGCTCTCTTAGAGAGCGTTTCGCAGCAATATCGGGAAAATAGTCAAAACTCCAGTAACCAAAATGGTTACAGCCGCAAGTGTGACATTCCGTTACAAATTCGGGGGAGCCTGTTTTCGCTCAGACAGTGGGGGTAAAAGCGGAAATTGCGGGGGAAATGCCTTTTGCCTCCGAAGGAAAATATGTTTTTTCAGTAATGCGGAGACCACTGGGATGAATCGTCAGAAGCCTTGCAGGATAGGCATTGGGCGCATTTTTTGGGAAAACCATGCGGATGGAATTTAAGTATTTCTTCGGACTTCCCCGGAGGGAGCCTTTAGTTTTCCCGTGGAATAACGATGGTTAGACCCCCCACTTGTGACGAAAAATGAGCCTAAATCTGAAGCACAGGTAATTCCCAGATGACGGCTACTCAATCTTCTCTCCGTTCTCGCAGTTTGGAACTCCTGCTGGCCTACCAGCAAAATCCTTCAGTCAGCATCCGCAACCAGTTGGTGAAACTCAATGCTGGACTGGTTCGCAAAGTTGCTCACCGGGTCAGCCATCAGTGTGCTGAACCCTACGAAGATCTGGAGCAAATTGGCTACATGGGTCTGATCCGCGCCATCGAGCGGTTTAACCCCAGCCAGGGCTGCGCCTTCAGTTCCTTCGCAGTTCCTTACATTCGCGGTGAAATGCTGCACTTCCTGCGCGATCGCGGCAGTGCGGTGAAGGTGCCCCGTCGCTGGCAAGATTTACAGAAGGAAGGTCAGAAAGTCCGTGTTGAACTGACCAGCACCCTGGGACGTGCTCCCCAGGATGCAGAAGTGGCCGAAGCACTGGGTATCTCTCTGCATGAGTGGCGTGAAATCAAGATGGCCACTCGCAACCGGATGCCCCTCAGTCTAGACGCCACCGTCTGCCATCAAGTCGATTCCTCAATTACCCTGGGTGAAACGATTCCCGACACCCACTATCAGATGCTGCAACGCCTGGAAGAAGACCGCCAGCAGCTCCAGCGGGCACTCAGCCAGCTCGAAGACAAGACCCGCGCGGCGATCGAGTTTGTCTTCTTCAGTGACCTGTCTCGCAAAGAGGTGGCTGAGCGCATTGGCGTTAGCCCGATGACGGTAACCCGACGCATTCAGCGCGGTATGGAGCAAATGGTGACCTTCCTGCAAGTGCAGACCAATGTTGCCAGCTAGGGTGTTTCATCCCCGGCATAACGCTGAGGGTATTGCGCCTTGCTTCTAGATTTGCCTCAACTCATTCACTCGAAATATTGAGCCGTCGTGCTGCTGATCCGTTTCTCCTAGCGGGTCAGCTTCATTTTTTATGGGGCGCAGCCAGACCTGCATAACGAAGTGGAGCAGCGCAATGCACCGCTCCACTTCGTTTTAATCGCAAACTATGCGAGAAACAAACCAATGATCAGCGCAATGATGGCGATCGCCCCCGAATACACAATCAGAAATCGGCCATGTTGCTTAGAGATAAACTGCCCACCCATCAGCAGCGCTGAGTAAACCCCTGCCAGCAGTGCCCCCATCAACACTGCCCAGTGCAAATCCGGTGGCGTCATTTCTTTGAGAAGGGTGCTAAATTGTCCCGGAGCAAAGCTGAGGATCATCAAGTAGAGAGTGGCAAAAAAAAGTATTACCGCTCCCAGTACGGCAAACGTGACCGAAAATCCGATGGTCACATACAACAGATCCCGGCGTAACTTGCTCATAAACCCCGTGGAATGAATAGCGAAGATTATAGGGGCAAAAACTGCGGGGAACAATCAGGTAATTAAGGAAAGCGATCGCACAATTTAATCCATTCTTAACAGCATTGTCTGCAAACCGTAACTTTCCACTACAGTTTTGTAGCGTAGCTCACGGTAGCTTAAGTTTGTAGCAGTCGAAGTATTGATTGGAACAGGGGAGGTGGAGGCAGTGCCGTGCGGACTTCGTCGTGAGCGCTTGGTCGAGCCGTCGAAGCCTCTACGCAGGGGCACACCCCCTGCCCCCTCAAAGGGGAACTACTCCTACCCCCCACCTGAGCAACCACTTGATTGCGATAGACGTGATTTTTGAGGGAAAAACAATGGCTGACGCGCTACAGATTTTTCAGCTTGGCAATCCCGTATTGCGACAGATTTCACAACCGGTGTTTCATCTTCAGGAAGAGGAGACGCAGCAGTTCCTCGATCGCCTGTTGAAAACACTGGTGGACTCCAACGGTGTGGGGATTGCTGCCCCTCAGGTTGGAGTGTCTCAACGAGTGCTGATTATTGCCTCACGCCCCAGTCCCCGCTACCCCAATGCCCCCGAAATGGAGCCAGTGGTGATGGTCAACCCCCACCTGGTCAGTCACTCCGAGGAAATCGCCCAGGACTGGGAAGGCTGCCTCAGTATCCCTGGCATCCGGGGGTTGGTGCCCCGCTACAGAGCCATTGAGGTGGAATACACCACCCACGATGGGAAACTTCAGCGGCAGGAGTTGACCGATTTTGTGGCAAGAATTTTCCAGCACGAGTTTGACCACCTGAATGGCCTGATGTTTCTCGATCGCCTGGAGAGCGTGCGCGATATTGTCACCGACCAGGAATATCTCAAACTGATTGCTGAACAAACGAAATAAGTAGAACTAAAAACCCACCCTAAGAAGTGGCGGGGGGCCAAACCCCGCCCCCCAAAAAAGATGGGGGTTTAAATCAAAAAGAATATTTAAAAGCGCGGCCCGGAAAAAAAAAA
>CAZVXA010000009.1:5334-61521 GCA_964630955.1 uncultured bacterium
AACCTTATTGCAAAAAACCAAAAAATCCTAAAAAAACCAACCAACATAACCCGGGGGCGCCTCCAACCCCCCCGCGCCACTTCTTAGGGTGGGTTTTCAAGCAGACATGATATTACTCAGCGCGGCAATTGCTCAAACAGACGTTGAACGGCGGTCAAATCTTTGTCACCGGGGGCAAGCTCCACACCGCTGGACAAATCAATTCCATCGGGCTGAAGCAAACTCAGGGCATCCAGCACATTATCGGGGGTGAGGCCACCGGAGAGGAACCAGGGGCAACCGGGGTGAAACTGCTGGAGCATGGCCCAGTCCAGCGTTTTGCCCGTGCCACCGTAGAGAGTGGGATGGTAGGCATCTAGCAACAGCGTGTCTACACATTTACTGTAGAGAAACGCCTGATCCAGAGCATCCTGCGATCGCACCCTCACCGCCTTAATCACCTCTACTCCGGACAACACCGACCGAACCCGCTCACAGAACTCCAGCGACTCATTGCCGTGGAGCTGGACAGCATTCAGGTGACCGATCGCCACCACTCCAGCAATCTCTTCTACTGGCGCATCCACAAATACACCCACCCGATCGACCGTCTCCGACGGTAGGGCATCCACGACAGCGCGAATTTGCTGCGGTGCCACATAGCGTGGCGATTTGGGAAAGCAGATGAATCCCACTGCGGTCGCTCCCATCTGGGCGATCGCCCGTCCCTGGTCTGGTTTCGTGATGCCACAGATTTTGATGCGCAGAGGAGAGGTCATTCGCGGTTCAGCAGGTCTAACAGTCCAGTGGTCTGACGGGTAGAAACGAGGGTATTGGCACAGAGGATGCCGGAGGCGGCCACGGCGGGCACTCCGATGCCGGGAAGCGTGCTGTCTCCGACACGGTACAGTCCCTTGATGGGGGTATGCGTGGAGGGGAACAATCCCTGTTTGGCGGCGATCGCAGGGCCGTAGGTGCCGCGATACCGCCGCAGATAGCGGGCGTGGGTCAGGGGGGTGCCAATCAGTTCTACCACAACGCGGGCGCGAATGTCGGGGATGACGCGCTCCAGGGCGCGGTAGAGGGATTCGGCACGGTGACGTTTGCGATCGCCATACCCGGCATCCCGCTCCCAGTCAGACGGCTCCAGCGTATAGGCGTGCAGTGCGTGATGACCGGGCGGCGCGAGGTTACTGTCCCACACCGAGGGAATCGAGATCATGCAGGTGTTCCCCGGTTCAGTGATATCCCGTTCTGCGTCGTGAACCACCACATGGTGCCCGGTCAATCCCTCCAGTCCGTCGGCGCGAATGCCCAGGTGCAGGTGCATGAAGCTATCGATGGCAGGTGTTTTCAGTGCAGTTTCTCGATAGGCAGTGGGGACATCCTCCGGTTTCACCAGATGGGTGAAGGTGTCCCAGACTGTTGCATTAGAAATCACCACGGGAGCGCTGAGGATTTCCCCTGTCCCCCGCAGTTTCACCCCGGTCACCCGCTGGTTCTCCACTAAAATCTGCTCAACGTGGGCATTCAACCGCAGCGAACCACCCCACTTTTCTAGCCCCCGCACCAGTGCCTGCACGATCGCCCCACTGCCGCCAATGGGATAGTCCACCACCGAGCGAGTCCTCTCTCCAAACATAAAGGCAACCTCCGGGGCGATCGTCCCCTCTGCCTTCAGTCCCGACAGCAAAAAGCACTCCAGATCCACCAGTCGCCGCACCCAGGGGTCTGTCACCGTCTGATTTAGCAAGTCTCCGACCGAGCCACCGATCGCCCCCAGTTGCGGCAGCAGTTTGAGCAATTGCAGCGGGTAGCGCGTCAGCAGCGTTGCAATCAGGTTGACATCAGAGCGGAGTGCCAGCGTTGGGATGCCTCTCAGTCCCTCGTACAGATCCAGGAATTTCTTTTCTAACCGCGCCAGTTGCTCTGCGCCCTCTGGGGTAATCTGTGCTACGGCTTTCTGGTACTTCTGGGCGTTGCAGTATACGGGAAAGGTGCCCTCCGGGAAATGGTAGTGGCCCAGCGGGTCGTAGGCGATCGCCCCCACTTCCTCCCCCAGCACGTCCAGCACCTGCCGCAGGGGATTCAGCGAAGTCGGATCGCTCAGCCCGCAGTAGAAGGACGGCCCCGAATCAAAGTGAAATCCCTGCCGGGTGAAGCTATGCGCTGCGCCGCCGGGGATACTGTGGCTCTCACATACCAGCACCCGTTTGCCGTACCGCGCCAGCAGCGCTCCCGCCGTCAGTCCACCGATACCACTGCCGATAATAAGGATGTCGAAGGGAGTATTCACGCGGCGATCGCAATCTCCCCGGTCATTCCGGCTTCCGTATGGCCAGGAATTACGCAGCGCAGGGAGTAGTGACCCGGCTTCAACGGCACGAACACCCACTCGGCTACCGCACCCGGTTTCAGCTCCAGCTCGTGAATCGCCCCTTTGATTTCCACCTTCCCGGCTTCGACTTTTTGCGTCCAGATGGCATCCGCGAAGTCCTTAGCGGTGAAGTAGTGCTTCTGAGAACTGGGGTTGTCGAGAATCAGTTTGTATCGTTTGCCCGTAGAGAACTCAAAGTGGTTGGGCACAAACACCAGTTCTTCTTTCTCGTTCCCTAAGTGAACGCGCACTTCGGTCATCATGCTCTGGTTGGCGGGACTGGCGATCGCCAACGCATTCCCCCAAGGGGCGATCGCCCCCAGCGGATTACCCACGCCCAGCCACAGCAACACCGACACCAGCACCGACAGCATCCATTTCGTAGTTCCCATCATCGACCCTACGCAAACAACAAATCGTATCTGTAGATTACCTGAGATTCGGTCGGTCGATCGTGCAGGCAATCGGTACGTGGTGGGGAATACAACGGGTCGGTTTCCGTCCGTTGCTCTTCCCGGCAATCGAAACTTTGGTTCTGTCGGATGCGTTTCTGGCAAAGTTCAACACTAATGGGGGATTGCTCTGGGCGAAGCAGTTTGGTTAAGCTCCTTTCAGCCTCACACCCCCTCAATCCTCAGCAGAGTACACAGCGTTCTCAGGTTGGCACGACCGCAGTTCTCCATGTGGTGATTCAGGTAAGCAACTTTGACAACTCCCCCGCCCTGAAGGGCGGGGATTTTTCCCTGTTACCTACAGTCGAAGAAGTCCTGTAAGCAGGGATTCTCGTTTCTACTGCGCCTTGTGGCGCAACTTCTACGAGCTACACAACTTTCGTTGCGGGGCTTGCCATTGGCCCAACTACGGGGAACATGTTCCCAGATACTTTTGAATTCAGCTACTTACACTTCGCTGATTGTCCTCCGCCTCGTTTTTACCAGGAAGCCGACATGTCGAGAATCCGAGCTACTCAGAGCGCAAGTGACGAATATTCTGCTTTGCGCATTAGTGCAATTATACCAAGAAACAAGGGTGGACCTGGAGATAATTGCCTGTCTCCGCTTCGCTACACCAGGCTTGAGGGGTGGCGTATCCCCATAGTTGAAACTAGGGGCTTGTGCCACCCCTCAAGCTCCCCGTTTCGGTCAAACCCAGGAACGAACCAACGGCGGGTATTTGCTAACTCAGGCGACTTAAATTCCTGGAGCTGCCCCTTGAGTGGCATTCGAGCCAGTCCCTCAAATGCCAGTTCTGTGGCTTCGATAAATCGCTCTGCCAGTTCAGAGTTAATTTTTGCAAGGTACAAGACATGTGCCAGCAAGTCTTGCTTTGCCAACGGAGTTCGCTTAACTATTGGCACAGATCACCTTACTGAGCTTTTTTAACGTTCTGCACGACCTGACGCAGATCATCCCAGTCATCTTGGGTCATCTCAGTTGACTCACCACTGGAAAGTCCCTCTAACAGCAGCTCTTCAACCTGCTCCTGGGTCAAGATTTTGGTTGGCACTGCGATCGCTGGACGCAGCAGGATTCCCTCTGGGGTCTCTTCTGCAATCACCAGAGAACCTTCTTTAAGACCAAAGCGGTTCCGCAACTTGGCAGGAATCACCAATGTTCCACGCTTGCCGACTTTACTGGTTTCGCTCATTAGAGATGTCATAAATTCAGATGATCTGAATATCAGATTTTCAGTAGAGTGATTCCATTATATGCGATCTCCCTTCCTGCAACACCCGCCCAACTGTACCCAATCGGGACACATCTCTGACCCCTGTTCCTCCGATTCCCATAAGTCCAGATATCTCGACATCTAGATACCGGGAGGAAGAGACACCCAGAGTGCCAGCACCCCAAGTCTCTCAATCTCCAGAAGTCGTGCAGCCGTTACAGACGAAGCAGACCACGCTGAGGCTGGAGCAGGGGATGGGCGATCGCTTACAGGAGGTCTGCCGGGACAATAGCCTTGTGCCGGGAGGTGGTGATTGAGTCCATGTTTGAGTTCTGCAAACAGCACCCAGAGGTGTTAGAGTCGGTGCTGAATGAGGCCCGGACGAAGAATGAACTACGGCAGCAGATCGCCAACCAGAAGCGGGCTAAGTCCATGATGGAGCGGTTTGGACAATCTCATGTCTAATGAATTTTTAAGGGTAAAGCATGGTCACTCGGCAATTTTCCCTCACCGTTCGGTCGGTCAGAAAAAAGCTTAATCGTCATCTGCTCCTGAACCTTTTTACCCTGGCTCTCACAGCGTCCATCGTTCTGAGTTTAACAGTCTCCAGTTATTCTCAAACTGGAAGCCCCCTTCAAAAGGATGGGTGTTACCAGACCCCGCAGGATTTGTGTGAGGAAATCCAGCAACTGGCGAAGGGCGATGTTGATGCTGACATTGCCAGGAGAACCCCTTTCGCCATCGATCGCTTCAAGGCACTGCATCCAAACTGGAAAACCGAGCCATCCCGAGTAGAAATTGCGATTGGCAAAATCTACGACACCCAGTACACCCAGCAGAAAGAAGTCAACCAACGAGACCCCCAAAAAGCCCTTCAGAAGCTATTTGAAAATGGTTTCGCGGTTATGCTTCTGCTGGCTGTCGCGGCGATCGTGGGAGCTGCTCTGAAGGATACCCTCACTCAATGGATTACCAGCTTCTCTACAGCTATCAACGATTGGATCTACGCTCGATACGCGGGTAACAAACTTCTACGGAATGTCGCGTTAGGTCGCTATCGCAAGGCTTTAGTTGAAAAATACCAGCATCTGTATATCCCGTTTCGCACCAACCGCCCACCCTTGAGTATGAGTGAGGTCTATGTGCCTCTCAAGGTGGAAGGAGCCAGCGCCAATGACCAGATTGACGCTTACGAAGCGATCGCTCGACATCATCGCTTAATGGTCAAAGGTCTTCCAGGCTCTGGCAAGTCCATGCTGCTCAAGCATATTGCCCTGTCTTATGGCAAAGGGCGTTTAAGCAGCCTATCTGAGCAACCCGTTCCCATTCTGCTGGAACTCCATCGCCTTAGTGATGCAGCCTTGACAAAGGAGGGATTGATTCAAGCATTAGTTGCCGCGTTTGAGCGGAATGACTTCCCAAATGCTGAGCGCTTCATCCGGCAAAGCTTGCAGCAAGGTACGCTCATGCTGTTGCTAGATGGTTTAGATGAAGTGAACAGTGCTGTTCGACCTCAGGTGGTGGGACAAATTAGAGACCTGCTGGAACAGCACGATCGCTGTCGGGTAGTCATCACCTGCCGAACAGCGGTTTATCGGGGTGAATTTGATATCCTGACCCGGCAAACCCTGGAAGTGGTGGAATTTAGCGACCAACAAATTCGCCGATTTTTAGCAGCCTGGGAACGGGAGATGCCACCTGATAAATCAGTTGATCAACTGATCCAGACCTTGAGAGACCGTCCTCGCATCATGGCATTGGCTCGCAATCCCCTATTGCTCACCATTATTGCCTACCTCTATACCGACACCTCATTTATCCTGCCCCACTCCCGGTCGGAGTTCTATCAACGCTCCACAGACATTCTGCTGGAGCAATGGCAACAGGACTTTAACCACTATCGAGGCAGTGACAAGCGCAGGGTTTTACAGCATCTTGCCCTTTACAACATAGATCAGAGCCAGAAAGACCAGCAAGACCGTCGCAGCCTAGACTATGCCACCGTGCTGAGACAGATTCGAGAAATTTTGCCCACCTTAAACCGCAATCCCGAAGGCGACACCCTTCCCATCCTGGACGAAATTGTAGAGCGGAGCGGTTTGTTCTTAAAGATTGACGGGGGCGATCGCTATCAATTTGCCCATTTAACCCTCCAGGAGTTCTTTGCTGCTGCTGCCCTGGTAGATGATCCAAATGGTTTGGCGGCACGATTTCAAAAAGACCCAGACACCTGGCGAGAGGTGATTAAGCTGTGGTGTGGACTCGCAGGAAACAGCACTCAGTTGATCACAGCAGTTCATCAGATTGATGCCATTACTGCGTTGGAATGCCTTGCTGATGCCCAACAGGTCGATCAAACGATGGCAGAAGCGATTATCAATGAGTTCAAAGCCAAGCTTGGAGGCACAACCCAGGACGACATCCTGATCCGGGCGTTTGGGTTCGTTGCTGCCGATGTCCGTCCTCGTGGTCAGGCAGTATTCAAATTTTTAGAGAGTAACCTCGCCAATCCTCAGGAGGCTACCCGTCATCTGGCGATCGCCAATGCTCTTTCTATGACCAACCTGCCTCAAGCGGCTAAAGTACTGGCTCGCTCTTACACCACCATTCCAGTTGCCCGTGAAGCACTGGTGCGGATGGGAGATTTAGCCATTCCCGAACTCACTGCTCTGATTGGGCAAAATGAAACGACCGCACTGGCAGATTTGCTTGCGATCGCCACACCCGATGCAGCGATCGCACTATTAACTCCACTCTGGCAGGTTGAGACCCCTTTAGCCACTATCGCAGCCTGGTATCTTGCGGCATTGCTTCCCCAAGCCGGGGTGGAAGATGCACTCCGGGAATACTCCCTGGAAACCCTGGTAGACAGAAAAAAACTAGGAGAGCTGGAGCGCTACTGGAAAGACTTTGCGATGTGGATTTGGCAGCCCTTCTCAACCTCTGAAAAGTCTCACCTGCCTGAAATTATGGGACGAATTGCCTATGAACTGGTAGACGATCAGTTTGCCAACCCACTTCCTCATGCTTTACCCACGTTCGATCCACGCATTGTTGTTCCGCTCTGTACCATTGCAACCATTGACCAACTCACATTTCTAAAACATTGGAGCCTTGAACAGGCAGAGGCACTCCTATCCCAATCCAACCAACCGGCTGATATCGAACAAACACGACTCGCCTACCTCGATCGCGCTCTAGGAAAAGAGAATCAATCAACCCGGTGGCGCATACTCCTGTCCTGCTTACCTCCCAGATTACAACTGGGACTCCTGGATTGCTTAATGACCGCTCAACGCCTACCGACCCAGACTGACTGGCGCAATCTCTTTCACTCTATTCAGTACAACCTGCGAACGGGGTGGCACTACCGAGTCGTCCTGTGCATTGCAGCATTCTTTTCAATAGTAGCCATCTACGGAATGTTTCAAGTGTTCGCCGATCAGCCAATCTCCTGGCTTGGTGTCTTGAGTCCTTTTTCCGCCAGTGTCGTCGTCATATTTTGGCTGGCATTGTGGCGGGGTATGGAACAACCGTGGGAACCCACTGTTTTGACCAGAATCGGGGTTTTAGGGCTGATAACGTTCGGAAAAGAATTACGCCAACTACTCCGGATTCGATTAGTCGGAACTGAAATTGAATGTTTGTTTCAAGCAATACAAGATAAGCCTGCTTTCCTTATCGCTATCGGTATCACTGGCGTTATCGCTAACGCTGGCAATGTCACCACTGTCGCTGTCACTGTCGCTAGTGCTTTCGCTGTCGCTGTCGCTACCGCTGTCGCTGTCGCTGGCGGTGTTGCTATCAGAGTCGTTAGCGATGGCGCTATCGCTATCGCTATCGCTTTCGCTGGCGCTATCGCTATCGCTTTCGCTATCGCTTTCGGTTTATCTGATGCTGCCGCTGGTGCTGTCGCTTTCACTTTCGCTTTCACTTTCGCTGTCGCTGCTAGTACTGGCTTGGGAATATGGTACTCCCTTAAATCGAACTCAGAGAAGCAATGGCTTCGATTCTTTACTGTACTGGCATTTCCCTGGTTCTGCTGGCTACCCATCACTCTGGTCTTTGCCTCCCTTGGCTTTCATGCATTATTGAACCAGTACACTTCTCTTCGTCTAACCTGGCTATCAGTTTGGCAGCAAACTATTCTGATTGAAGTGATCTTAGTTGGAATGGGTAGCGTGCTGTGGCGACGAGGTCATTATTTGGATCGAATGGCTCGTAACCCCCTGCAAGGTGGCATTGTGGAACAGGCATTAAGAAAAGCGTGTAAATCACAAGCGATCCGATGAATGAGCGTGAGAACCATGACTGATTCCCTTTTTCCTGAACTCGATCGCTACAATTCCTTTTTAAGCGCGCTCAAAGCCCGGATTCGGACTGCCCAGGTGCGAACGACCCTGGCGGTGAACCGGGAACTTATCCTGCTGTACTGGCAGATTGGTAGGGAGATTCTGCAACGGCAGCAGCAGCAGGGCTGGGGGGCGAAGGTGATTGAGCAACTGGCAAAGGATCTGAAGCGTGAGTTCCCAGACATTAAAGGGTTCTCTTCTCGCAACCTCAAATACATGAGGTCATTTGCTGAGGCATATCCCAACGAGCAAATTGTGCAGCAAGCTGCTGCACAAATTCCCTGGTTCCACAACTGCGTTCTTCTGGACAAGGTGAAAGATTCGGTGGAGCGGCTCTGGTACATCCAGCAGACCACTGAAAACGGCTGGAGCCGCTCTGTATTAGAGATGCAAATTGAGAGCAAACTTTACCTGCGGCAGGGGGGTGCAGTCACCAATTTTGAAAGAACTTTGCCCAAACCCCAGTCCGATCTCGCTCAACAGCTTCTGAAAGATCCGTATCACTTTGACTTCCTCTCTTTAAGCAAAGAAGCCCAGGAGCGCGACCTAGAGCGGGGATTGGTGGATCGCATCCGGGACTTTTTGCTGGAGCTGGGCAGCGGTTTTTCGTTTGTGGGGAGCCAGTACCCGATCGAGATTGATGGGCAGGAGTTCAGGCTGGATCTGCTGTTTTACCATTTTCGGTTGCGCTGCTTTGTCGTGATTGACCTCAAGATGGTGGAGTTTCAGCCAGAGTTTTCCGGCAAGATGAATTTCTACGTGGCGGCGGTCAATGCCACCCTGAAGCACCCCGACGATCAGCCCACCATCGGTATCATCCTCTGTAAGTCTAAAAGCAAGGTGGTGGCGGAACTGGCGTTACAGGGAATGACCCAGCCGATTGGCGTGGCGACACACCGAGTCGGGGATACCATCCCAGAACAGTTGAAGGGCATTTTGCCCACGGTGGAACAGTTGGAGATGGCGCTGGAGACGGCAGAGGCGATCGCCGTGGAAGGGTTTGATGAGGTCTAACCCATTGGCAGCGACAGCCACTCATCTTACGGCACCCCTCATGAATATTGCTGCCTAATGGACATTTTCTGATCCACAAACTAAAGTCGGAGAAACCCTGTCCCTTTGTGGAGCCGATTCATGAAAGTCAGATGGATGCTGCTTCCTGTGGCGATCGCCCTACTTCTACCTATTCCAGTTCACGCGAACACCAGTAACGCGCCTGGTCGCGTCGAATGTCAAAGTACAAACGGGCCAGGACGAACTGATAATCTCTACTTTGCGGCTCTATCTCCAGAGGCTCAAGGCTTCAATTTATTGATTGTTGAGAATGCGGGACAACATATTCTGACGCTGAATGAGCGCATGGTTGTGCAAAAAGCCAGCACCATTCAGGGACAAACACTGACTCCCTGGAATTTAACGGCTTACGACAGAACACCCGTTCAATTTTCTCAAAATGGTGAATTTAGATTAGCAATGATGGTCAGCACTCGCTCCTCCTGCACCTTCCAGGGGCCTGTAACATTCCTGCAAGGCACTGAGAGAGTCCTTCCCAGGCCATGAACGGATGCTTTCCTCAATGTGAATCTCGTAGGATGTATTAGGCGTTAGCCGTAACGCATCACCATTGAGTATTGCTACAGGTGTACCATCCGCTATAGTTGATGTACTACCTGTAAACGATATGACAACAGACCTGGAGAACCGAGTTGACCGTATAGAGGCAATTCTGTTACAAACGGCGCAACTCCAGCAGCAGAACTAGCAGCAGCTCAACGAGTTGAACAACCGTCTGCACCAGCTCACGATGCGGGTCGATTCATTCGTTTTTGAAGCGCAGCGGGTACTGAGTAATCATGGCGATCGCCTACCCCGGATTGAGGCGGCGATCGAAACAATGGTCGGGTCTTATCAACGTTTGGTTATGCCGCAATTCCCTGGTTGGGAGGTTGCTTGGAGAAAGTGGAAGTGTTCAAGATAAAGAAGCGAAAAAGTGTTGGGGGGATATTCAAGACCATCTGTTGATGATCACTTCCTTCCAAAAGCTTTGATAGTCAGTTTTTCCCACAAGAAGGCTTGAAACTGCTAGAATGAAGTTTTTAAAAATTGGTTTACGTCGTGTATACTATACTATAGAGGGGTGAACGTCGGCTTCATGCCGTGTGTCCAAGTAGTAACCCTACTTAGACCTAGCCCCTCTTAGTTTTTCAAGCGTTAATGGGTTGCGATCGCCATACCACTCTCCATAGGGTTTGTTGCGTCTATCATCCAAATCCATAATCAACCTGTATTTTTTGGCAAGCGATTGCAAAAACTGGTCTTCCTCTCGCTCATAGAGTCGTTGTACTGCCCAGAGATAATAGTCAATGATCTGCAAGCCTGCAACCTGAGATGGATAGGCAGGTTCTATAAAGATTGAGCTACTTGAGCTAATTTTCCATTGAGCTTCAAAATTCTTTTGAGCTTGATTAATTGCTTGCTCTAACGCCTCCTCACGGGCTTCTTTGCCACGTCTAGCAATGGCGATCTGAATGACATCTGCTTTGTGAAGCAAGTTTTTGAACAGGCGTTTGATCAGGTCGTCATAAATTGCATTTTGTTGAAGCTTTTTACCCAGGCTCTTATAATCTGCCTTTGCTGCTTCAGCGATTTCAGCCTTGCTACGAATTGCTACAAAAACTTTGATGTCGAAGGATTGAATTAGCTCAAAAACCTTTTCTCGAATCTCCGCATAGTCATCTTTTGCATGAAAGGCAACGGCTGTCTTTTTAGCTTCCGGTTGCATTGAAGGGATGGCTTTGTAGCGTGGGTGAGTCATTAGGCTAGAGCGAAGCGCCTCTAGTTCCCAAGCAACTTGCTCTGGATCAGCAATTTGAGCAACACCCATCATGAAAAATTTGGATGCTCCGGGTTGTCCTACGATGGTGCGACCCTTTTTATCAAAAAATGAGAGATCACCTGCCTCATCGACAAAGTAATGACGAAATTGGATTTCTTCTGACATGCAAGGAGGAGCGGAATACGTTTGAACTTTTTACACTAGCCTGAAATTATAGCCTCTAACTCCGCGATCGCCTCGTTCTCAAATTCATTTGCCTTATCTTTCTTTTGGAAAGCTGCACGAACAACATTTCCTATCTTATGTTGCTCATCTATGGGAACATCAGGACAAAGAACCTGAGCAATATGTGATTCATTAATGTGATCAACTACTCCACCATATATATCCTTGCGAAGCTGATGCAACCCATAGGGTGTTGCAAGATAGGCATAAAAAAAGCCCATGTCAGTGTTGTTGTCCCAAAGCCGAACCATATTATTTGATCCAAGCCATCCTGTCATAGCTTCTGTTACAAGATGTACTCGTCCAACAGTTCCATCAGTTGTAATTAGTAAATCTCCTTCTTCCAAGATGATGAAAATATTCTCTGCTTTGTGCTCAGTACCTGGATGAAAAATAGCAATATCAATTCTCTTGCGTTTTCCACCGCCATCTTTAATTGGAAATTCGCAATGCAGATCCTCTCGGTCATAGCCGTATTCTTCTACTAGTACTGCATGGCGGAAATAAACCGATGATTGGTGGTGTGGCGCGCTTCGCACGCCACACCACCAATCATCGGTAAACTTAAGCCGCCGAGTACTAGACTACGAGCCACCCGCTGACGAACATGCTCCTCTGGTGTATCATTTCTCAAGACATCAGGATGAATATAGCAGCGTATCTTGCCTGATGGAACCAGCAGAATTGGTTCATTTGTGCTTGAAGATACAATCCCTAGCCGCTTTGCCGTCAAAATGCTATCCCTCTGCGTTTTGTGGTCTGTAATACCTGATTTTAGGCTAGATTGATGATTCCGAGGGCAAATTCAGAATTTGGTTGAGCTGCTGTATGGCTAAGGCGGCAGTCAAAATAAGTTAAACATATTTTGACTGTTCATTCTCGCAATATTTTCGGTTATAGTCGCCTTTGACTAGCAAGCCCCAGAACCGTAGCTATGCACCAATTACAGGCATTGGTGAATTACCTGATGAGTCAACAGGGTTGAGTGGTATTGAGAGCTTGTCCAAGAACCGAAACTCTGGAAGGTGCGACGCTACAGTGTCTCGCCTTCCAGAGTTTCGGTTCTTAGTTAGACGCGAAGAATCATCCCGGCTAAAGCAAAAAACAATTGACTTCAAGGACAAAGAGATGCCATCCACAGGGGAGGCAGCTTAAAGTAGCGTTATGTTGCCGTCGCCATTGCTCCTGGTGGGAGTTGCCCTGGAATGATTCACAAGATGTGTCACTGGAAAACATGGCTCCGGAGACAGTCGCCCCTCTTCTTTCTGGGCGTTCTGGTGGCGATCGCCCTCCTGCAACTCCCCGGTGCAGCCCTCCTCTCCAACGCTGAGGTGACCTCCAGAGCGCCGTTCAACCAGCCGCAGTTCTACCCCCTTAAGCAAACGCTATCGGCGGATCTCTACCAACCGACGAGCGAGTGGCTGGGACGGCTGATCCTACCTTCACCGGAGGAACAGGGAAAGACGGACTGGGTATGGATGGAGGTCTACCACGCACCAGCGGAGGCGAAGGAGGTCATTGGGCAGAAGGTGCGGCTGGAGTGGAGTCCCGACCCGACAGTGCAGCAGGACGTGGCTGTGGTCACCCGTGACGTGAGTTTCACCCCAGAAGTCAATGCGAAACAGCACACGACGCACAACCTGTTCCCGACTCGGTTGAATGGGCGATCGCACGTCGGCCCGCTGCAATCCATCCCCGGAGCCAGACCCCAGGACGATGTGCTGGTGTCGCTGGAAGACCCTGTTTTTCTGACTACGGCTCTCGGTTCTGCTGTCTTGCAAATTCACACAGCGCCAACGATTCAAACCGGACGCTATTTCACGCTAGTCAAAGTGCTGGGGCCAGTCACTCCAGCGCAGGCAACCTTTACGCCCAAAGATTGTCCGGGACAGAAGCCCTGCCCCGGTGAGTTGTTTCGCGTGCAGCACTACAATCCAGTGACAGGCCAGTTTGACGGCCTGCAGGAGACGGTTCGGATTCCGCAGCAGCCCGTTAACGCAGTCGGCATTTTCAATGCGACACCAAGAGACTTAGAGAAATCACCAGCGGGGGAAGCCGGATGGTATCTCTATGGGGCACAGGACAAAACTGGATTATTCACCGTGCAGGCGATCGAGCCGCGATCGCTGGTACAACTGAAACCTCAACAGGTGCCACTGGGAGAGGGGGAGGGGTTGCACTACCTTAACTTTGAGAACTGGACAGGGACAGAAAGGCGCAAGGGGACGCTGCAAAAGGTTTTGATCGACCCAATAGAGAAACAAGCAGAGGAGGCGATCGCCCAGTGGCAGGAGAACGACCATGCGCTGGTCATTCACCTGTTTGGTAGTCGGGGCGGAAAGGAGGGAGAAGCTCCTAAATTTGGCACGGTGACAGGGCATTTCTCGTTTGGGGTGGCGACGGTGGTGCGCGATCGCTTCACCAATGAACTCCGATTGGAGGTGACGTATCACCAGGTTTACGCCACCAATCCCGACGGCATCATTTCGGGGAGCCACACCTGGGCCAGCTATATGGGCGACCTGCAACGGGGATGGGCAGGCACGCGCCCGGTGGCCGATGTGCTGGTGAAATTAGACGAACTGGAGGACTACCATTTTGGCGATGTGACCATTTCACCCGCCAGCGAACTGGTGCGCCAGTTGGGGCTGATCAACGCCCGCTATCGGATTGGCGACGGTACTGGAAGTACTGATGTGACTCCGGCCACCTCCTGCGTACAGGACTCTAACCAGGCGCTGTTCATGACGATCGACCAGATTCGGCAGCAGGTTATTTCCAGTCCTGAGATTCAAAACTGGTGGAAAAATCACGCCGATCATCCAACGGCTCAGCGATTTGAACGGTTAGTCAAACTGTCGGATGACCTGGAACAGTACCTGGCTCCCTTTGGGATGGTGCGGGCCGACTGGAAAACCAACGCAAAAGTCCTTTCCGGTACGGCGATTCAACGACAGGATTCAACGCAGGCAGAGGATTCTGGACTGTCAACAGCGCTACAGGCACTGGGCAGTTGGCGAACTGTTCTTCCCCGTCAGGCGCAGGAGGAACTGAGTATTCGATTTTTGAAGCACGGGGCTAAACTCTGGATTCTCCGCACGAATCAGATCGGTGGCAATGACCCGGACATCTACCCGATCGCCCCCACTCAACTCTTCGGTGTCTGGCTCCTCCCCGGTACCGATATTCCCATTGTCACGATTTTGTTTGCGCGGATCATGGGTGCGATCGAACTTCCTGACGCAGGCGACTGGTTGCTTGGGCTGGCGGTTTTGTTGGCGTATGGGGCGATCGCCATTCCCCTTGGCTTCTCCCAAAAGTTCTTGCACTACCAGCCCTGGAAAACCATCTGGAGGCACAACGCATTGCTGATTCTAAAACTGTTCTTTATGCCCGCTCTGGTGGAAGAGCTATTCGTTCGCGTCCTGCTTCTCCCTCATCCTCGTTCAGGTGTTACTCTTCAGATGTGGCTATCATGGGCAATAGTGAGTCTTTTCATATTTATTTTCTATCATCCGCTGAATGCGATAACGCTTTACAAAATTGGCTATCCTACTTTCTTTAATCCTGTATTTCTGATTTTAACTGGATTGTTAGGAGTTGCGTGTACGATCGCCTACTGGTTCACTGGTTCTTTGCTGATCATTACCTGTATTCACTGGATCGTTGTCTGCGTCTGGTTGATTCTATTTGGCGGCATGAAGCGTTTGCATCCTCAAGCGGTATGAAGTGAGCTGCGAGAGGAATTGATTCACTCCCCCTGGGAGATCCCCGGCTTCTTACCCGCTCTCCTTGGAAAACCTCTGGTTTTTCGAAGCAGCCGATGATCTCTTTGAGTTTCGTTAGGGATCTGCTATTTAATAAAATCCCGGTTTTCGTTTGGCGCGGCGAAGCTGCGCCAAACGAAAACCGGGATTTTATTGTATGGCAAGCCCCTTAAAGGGGAGCAATCTTAGTGGATTTACGCTTGCGAAGAACAGAGCAACCATTCAACTTCACGGAAACTTCACAAAGTCAGATTTGATCATGAATTTCAGGTAAGGCTGCGTAAGAAGGCTTGCCACCCGTGTGGCTATAGCTAAGCCCAAGCGCAAAGCCCCTTACTTCCTGAAATCGATATGCTAAACGCAACATCTGCCAACGGTCAAGCTCCCTTCGCTTCCAATCGTTCGTCACAGTCTACCTCGGCCCTTTCCGCTCCGCTCTCTGCTCCGCTTCAGTCCCATCAGATTCGTGTCGCCGCCCGCAGCAGTTCTCCCTCCCAACTGGCCGACAACACGCCCGCAGGTGCAACCAACCTGGGTGTTCTCCGCAATACTGTGATTCGCAATGGCTACGTTGGTGCTAACGACACCGTTGATCATTTCCGCTTCACCTATAACCGAACAGCTCCTTTTCATCTCTCCCTGAGCAAACTGCGCGGCAACGCCAATGTGCAATTGCTGAACAGTGCAGGACAGGCGATCGCCACCTCGCAACGCCCCGGTGCCGCAGATGAATCGATTAACCTGGCATCCCTGGGAGCTGGTACCTATACGATTCGTGTCAATCGCATTAGTGGCAATACTCCCTACACACTGAAAGCTTCCACATCGCCTATCAGCAACTTACTGGTCGCTGAAGTTCACACGGGCAGACTGATGAGTTCCCACAACTTTAATGGTAGAGTCAGCGCGAACAACACCACAGATGTCTACGCTTTTAGTCTCAATTCTGCCAGTAATTATCTACGGTTGACGGTTCGCGGCATGTCCAGTGACGTTGACGTTCGCTTAATTCGAGATGCAAATAATAACCGCATAGTTGATGCGGGCGATGTGGTCGCCAGTTCTACTGTACGAGGTTTGGCTGTCGAAGAAGTATTTGCCGCCGTACAGCCTGGAACTTACTTTGCTCAGGTGATTCGAGCAGGTGGCGATACGCAGTACACGCTGGGGATTTCCCCCGAAGACTGGTTCAGCTTCAACCTGGGTGATGAAGGCGTTGCAGCACAGTCCCGTCTGGCTACTGCCGATGGCAAAATTACCCGCAATGAAATGATCGGTATTCTGCGCAGTGCCAAAGACGATGGTGTGGTTTCTGCAACGGAATTGAGCGACCTCCGCAAGATTGTCGGCAGCACAGATTTTCAGATACCAGACTACGTGAAGAGTCTGTCGAACAAAGTGGTCTATATGAACATGGCCAACACTGCCTCCGGCATCGGCAATCTGCGGGCAAACAGCAGTGCAACCCAGTTAGAGCAACTGATTGGCAAGTGGTTCCTGGGCAGCGATCGCCCCACTCCCGGCAGCGGTGTCACCTACCAGGCCGTCAACGGCTCCCTGTTCCAGAACGGCATCAGCTATCAGGATGTCATGCAGGGCAACCTGGGCAACGGTTCCCTGATGGCCTCTGTTGCGGCGATCGCCCGCCAGTCGCCCAGCACCATCCAGGATATGTTTATCGACAACGGAGACGGCACCTTTACCGTTCGGTTCTACAAGTCGGGGCCAGCCAGCGCTGAAGCCAGACGCCCCTCCAGCAGTCCCTTCATCAAAGACATGCATGTGGACTATGTGACAGTGGATCGCTTCCTACCCACCAACGGCAACTCCAGAATGTACGCTGGCTGGGGCGGTACCCAACCCGGCGGTAACAGCCTCGACGACAGCAATAATGAGCTGTGGGTGGCCCTGCTGGAGAAAGCCTACGCTCAGGTGAACCAATCCGGTGGGATCACGCTCTTCGGTGGTCACTCCTACGATGCGATTCAGGGCGGTTCTCCCAGCGCCTCCCTGCGCCACCTGCTCGGCGGCATCTCAATGCTCAGAACGCCTTTCAACGACAGCAACATCAATGAAATGATAACCCGCTTTGACCAGGGTGGTGCCGTCGTCCTCAGCACCAGCGGTGGCTTCAGCCAAGCGGCCCCCACCGGAGTTGTGGCAAACCACGGCTATGCTATGGTCGGCTACGCTCGCGGCAGCGACCCCAGCCAGGACAGCTTCCACCTCTACAACCCCTGGGGCAGTGAAGTGACGGTGACGCGATCGGATCTCAACCAATTCTTCAGCCGCTGGGAAAGCACCATTGCTTAAAGCAATTTCCCCGCATTAAACAGGAGAGTGCGGCGTTCTACGCCGCACTCTCCTGTTTAATGCTTAATGCACTGCGGAAGCGCTTTTATCCCAACTGACCTGCGACTGCGCCAGCCGCCAGTTCCTGCTCAATCTTCTCCAGATTCTGGATGCGGGCTTCAGTCGTCGGGTGAGTTCTGAACAGGTTTGCCAGAAACGCACCGGGGCCACCTTCCACAATCAACAGGGGAGCGAAGGCCGGGTTGCCTTCTAGAGGCATTTGTTGAGCGCCTGCCTCTAGTCGTTGCAGGGCACGGGCCAGAGCGCGGGGATTTCCGGTCAGACGGGCAGCTCCAGCATCGGCCTCAAACTCGCGGGTGCGGGAGATCCCCATCTGGATCACCGTTGCCGCCAGGGGAGCCAGGAAGATACCCAACAGCAGGCCGAGGGGATTGCCGCCCTCACGGTCGTCCCGGTTTCCACCACCAAAGTAGAGACTGTATTGCAGCATCTGGGCCAGGAAAGAGATGGCACCGCCGATGGTGGCCGCAACGGCCTGAGTCAGGGTGTCGCGGTTGCGGACATGGCTTAGCTCATGGGCGATTACTGCTTCCAGTTCGTCCTCCGGCAGCATTTGTACGATGCCCTGGGTAACCGCAACGGCAGCATGTTCAGGGTCACGACCCGTTGCAAAGGCATTGGCGGCAGGACTGGGAACAATGAACAGGCGTGGCATGGGAAGATTGGCGCGATCGCACAGCTTCTGCACCATCTGGTACAGACGGGGTGCTTCCTCTGGACTGATCGGTTGCGCTCCATAGGCGGCCAGGGCGATTTTGTCCGACTGATACCAGGAGAACAGGTTGGTAACGGCGGCAAATAACAGTCCCATCAATGCACCGCTGGATCCACCAAGGGCATAGCCAATGCCGACCAGCAGACCACTCAGTAAGCCCAGGAGTGCAACGGTTTTAAATTGATTCATAGGTGACCGTTCCTTTAGTGAGATCCGGTTTCTAACAATCGTCCGCAATTTTGTGCGGCTAAAATTTTCTACATCTCGATTGTACTGGTCACCTTTTGTTTTTCTGATCGCGCGATGGAGTAAAGACCGTTCCCGCTGGAGTGCGGGTTTCACGAACATTCAGCTTAAAGCTGATCGAAAACCCAAACTTTGAAAGGCGCGACGCTACAGCGTCGCGCCTTTCAAAGTTTGGGTTTTCGATTTTCGAATCGGCACTTAAAGGTAAGTTCTCGCCTCCTGGGCGACCGGCTCCATGATGTCGTTGGCCATCGACTGAAGCACCTGCTTTGATTCTTCACCGTTGAGTCTGCCCAGCGCCTGCACCACCCGGTGTCGTACCTGCCAATCGGGATGGGTGGCATAGGGAATCAGCAGGGGCAGGGCACGGCGATCGCCCAACTCCCCCAGGGAGCCGATCGCCGCCATCCGCACCAGTTCATTCGTAGAGCCAAGGGCTTCCTGCAGCAGGTCAAAGGAGCGGGGGTCACCCAGTTCACCGAGGGCGGCAATAATGCTGAACTGCAACAGCCACTCCTGCGATTGGTGGTAAAGCAGCTCCAGGTCTTCGTAGGCTTCGGTGAGCTTCAGGGCACCGATGGAGTCAGCGGCTGCCGCCTGTACATCGGTCTCCGTGTCGGCAATCAGGCGATCGCGCAAAATCTCCAGCGCCACTGCCCGATCCTGCACTCCCAGGGAAGAAAATTGGCTGACGGCCGCATATCGCACACGGGCACTGGTGTCATTGGCGGCCAGCCGAATCAGTTCAAAGGCGATGGCAGGGTCGAGTTGGCGCATCTGATTAACGGCGCGGAGGCGATCGCCGAAGTCTTCAGAAGCCATTAGTTGCTTTACAGACTCAGGGGTGATGGTCATTGCGGTCCTAGTAGATGAATCAATCACATCGAATCAGCAGGGGCAAATGCAGCGAGGGGAGAACGACTACCTGGTCTGAGGTTCAACCCTGCAATCCGGCCAGGTGGCGAACGATATCGCCTCGCGTCAGAATGCCAACGACTTTCCCGTCGGTGTCTACCACGGGCAGGCGATGGACGCTGCGATCGTGCATTAATTGAGCGGCTTCCTTCAACGGTTTATCAGCGGTGGTGGTGATCAGATGCTTGCTGGTCATGACTTCGCCTACGGTTTGCCCCAACGCTTTGTGCAGTTCCCGTTCGTATTTGGCTGGGTTCTCCAGGTAGATCACACTGTCCAAAATCATCACGTAGGGCGGTGGGGTGACCCCCGTTTCGCGCCACATCAGGTCAGTTTCAGAAATCACGCCGATCAGCTTGTTCTCTGAATCGACGACAGGTAATCCACTGATCCGTCGCTCCGCCAGAATCCGGATGGCCTCCTGGAGCGGAGTATCAGTCTTTACCACGACTGGATCGCGGGTCATGATGTCGGCAACGGTTGGAGTCATAGATAACGTTAAATGCTCTATGGCTCATTGTAGGGAATCAGGGGAATTTCCCGGATTTGATTCACAGGTTTTTACATCAGACGGGGTCGGGATCAGCTTCGCAGTAGGCTTGTAGCAGGGGGACACAGTTGGCGATCGCCCCCAGGTGGGCAATCTCGTACCCGTGGGTGTTTTGCGTCGGGAAACCCAGACAGGCGGCGCGCCCCACATGACCCATCTTCATAGCGATGGAGGCATCGCTGCCAAACCCGCTGATGGTGGCGAACTGGATGGGGACGCCCGCCCGCTCCGCTGCTGCTGCCAGTTCCCGGTTCAGCCCCTCATCATAAATCCCGTAGCTGTCTTGAGACAGCAGCACGGGGGCGATGCCCTCTTCAATCGGGTATTCGCTGGACAGAGGACAGATTTCCAGCGCAATCAGGGCATCCACGTGCTGCTTGCGAGTAAAGTAGAGCGCCCCCACTGCTCCGACTTCCTCTTTGGCAGAAGCAATCAGGTAGGTAGTGACTGCAGGTTGCTTCAGAGATCCCGCCAGGGCCAGCAGAATGGCGATCGAGGCTTTGTTGTCCAGGGTATAGCTGGCAATGTAGTCCTTCAGCCGAAACGGCTGTTTGCGGTGCTTACCTACCACCATGCGGGTTCCAGGGCGAATGCCTGCCGCCGTCAGTTCTTCAACGGTGCATTTAGTTTCAACCCAGGCATCCTCCCAGCGCAGTGGCTTGCACTCCTGCTGCTCCTTCTGCGGTGACTCATGGGACACATGGCGCGACCCAAAGCTGAGAATGCCGCTGATGGTCTGGCGATCGCCCAACAGATCCACCACACCCTCCCCATAGACCCAGGGATAAGCACCCCCCAGCTTTCGCACTTCCAGACTGCCATCCTCGCAGACCATTTTAACGATGCCGCCAATCTCATCTTTGTGGGCAGTGATGGCGATCGCCCGCTCCGGGTCACGCCCTGGAATTTTAGCAATGCCGTTGCCTGCCTGATCCAGCCAGAACTCTACCCCGATCGCCTGAAAATATTCCTTCAAATAGCGATCGATCTCCTCCTCGGCTCCGCTAGGGGAGTGGTGCATCACCAGGGTGGAAATCGTGTCAAACAGGATGTCGTAGTTCATTGGCTGGGGAATTGATAAATGGACCAGATCTGGAGCTTGCCATCCGCACCACCAGTTATCACCTGCCTGCCGTCGTTGCTAAACGCAATCGAATTCACCTCCCGAAAAGCGCCGCGCAGCGATCGCACCACAGTTCCCGTCCTGACATCCATGATCTTGAGCAGGCGCACACCGAAGGGGTCGTTTTGAACCCAGGCAAGGTTGTGCCCGTCGCGGCTGATGGCAGGGGTAACGACGACGGTATGGAAGCCACTGTAGGTTTGTATGCGAACGCCAGTGGTGGCATCGCGCCGCTCAATATCGCCTGTGGGAGAGAAGATGAACAGGCTGTTGTCTTCAGGATGGAAGAGGAAGGGAACAGTGAAAAAACCAGAGTAATTGAGGTTCAACACCTGGATAGAGAAAGTGCGGATGCCGCTCCCCGTTTGCCAGACCTGGAGATCAATCTCACCGTTCGCCTGCCGCACCGCCACCAGCAGAGTTTTTCCGTCGGGGCTGAAGCGGAGATCGACGATCTGCTCCTGAAGCTTCAGGGGAACATTGAGCGATCGCACCTTCTGGTTGGTCTGAACATTGAGCAAGTCAATGATGCCCGTATTCGCATTGGCGATCGCCAGGATCGATCCGGTCGGACTGATGGCAGACGGCATAAAGCCCTGGGTTGGCAGACTACGAATGCTCTGGCCCGTTTTGACATTCCACAGAGCTACCTTTGAGTCGTCATTAAACGTTTGCCCCATCAATGTCTCCCCATCCTGACTGAGTATCGGCCACACCAGAGAGTTTTCAGGCAATGGAGTCGTTTTCAGGAACGAGACCAGTTGATTGGAGGCTGCTGATTGCAACTGAGTAGAACCTGTACCACCCGCTTCTCCAGTCAGCAGATAGGGGAGGGGCTGGTAATTAGCAGAGTAAACCAGTTGAGCCTTTGGGACGCTCCTTAAGCGATCCCCAGTGACTGGATCCCAGACGGAAACATTGCTGGAAAAAGTTCGGCCCCCCACTTGGCTTTCGGGTATATGCTGGAGCACAATCGAACCGCCAGCATCAACGGCAATACCGCTGATCGTGGCTCCCGTTTCGATCGTACGAACCGACTCGTCTGGAACTGCGCTTATGGGAGATACCTCGACGGTCGGTTGAAGCCGTGGAGAAGGTTTATCAATGTGTGTGAAAGCAAGTCCAATTCCCAGCAGAGACAGGGCCACCGTCACCCAATACCAGGCGGGAAGAATTTTGAACGCGGTGGAGGGTTGATTGGAAAGGGTGTCGGGTTGGGTTTGGGCATCGCCTGTGTGCGAATGCTGAATGGAACTCGTGGTACCCTTTTCCAGGGTGACATCAATGCCTAAGTTTTGAATGTCGATCGATGTTGAGGGATCCGGTGCAAATTCCACAAACTGCCCATTGAAGGGGCGATCGCCCTCCGGTTGAAATTGAGGCAACGTGGAATCGGAGAAGCACTCCTCCCTTAGTAGCACGCTGCCTAACTGCTGTAAGTCTTGCACAACCTCGATCGCAGACTGATAACGTCGCTTTGTAGCTGGCTCAATCAGTTTGTCCAGAACTCTGGCCAGAGCATCGCTCACGGGCTGCCTCAGAAAATCGCGCCAGACCCATCGCCCATCGCCCGTATCGTACAGGTCAAAGGGCGAAATGTGGGTCAACAGGTGAACGCAGGTAACGCCCAGGCTATAGAGATCGCTGGCAAAAGTCGCTTTCCCCCGCGCCTGCTCTGGAGCGGTAAACTCCGCACTGCCAATCACCGTCCCGGTTCGAATCAAAGCCGTCTCGGTTGCAGCCTTTGCTGCGCCCAGATCGACCAGCACCAGCGTTCCATCCGCACGATCGCGAATGATATTACTGGGTTTGATATCACGGTGAATCACCCGGCGATCGTGGATGAACTTCAGCACCGGAAGCAAACTCAGCAGCAGTTCTCGAACATTGGCCTCATTAAAGGTGCCGCGCTCCTCCAGTTCCTCCGCTAGATTCTGCCCATCAATAAATTGCTGAATCAAAAACTGCTGTTCACCCTCACTCCCGTAGTCAAACAGTTTGGGAATCTGCGGATGTTTCCCCAATGCTTCTAGTTGCATTGCCTCCTGCTGAAACAGTGCGGCGATCTCGCTGACCTGTAATCGCTGCTGGGGCAGGAATTGCTTAATCACACAGAGGGAGTGCTGGGAAATGGGATCGTCGGGAGGGCGATCGCCACTTCCCTCATCCACCGCCAGAAAAGTGCGCCCAAAGCCGCCCTGACCAATGGGCTTGAGCGCCCGATAGCGCCCCTTTAAACGCAGCAGCACACCACAGGTCTGACACTGTTCTGGGTCACCGTTGTTGTTGGGATGGGGACAGTCCGGGTTAAGGCAGTAGCTCATCGGGGCAGGATGAAGTCTTCGATCTGTATTCTTGCACTTCTGCCCTGACTCCGAGTGAACTGGAAAATCCCATTCATGTCACGTTATGGAAATACTGCGCCCTGGGTTGCGCCATGCCCGGTGATACGGTCATATTCCACATCCTTCTGCGCATACTTCTGAATGATTTGACCACCGAGTGAGTCGGCGATCGACTGCGTCTGACTGCACGAAGGAGCAGGGGGCAGCAGACCAAAACTCTGCAAAATCTCCTGCTTTGCCTGTCCGGCGTGTTTAACGTGCCCCAGTTCATGCTCCCGCAGAGCTTTGTCATAATCAATCCATTTTTTTTCCAGTTCAGACGAGACATCCGCAGGAATGTCCCATTTCGGCATCGTCACCGTTGCCTTTGCATCAACCGTAACGCCCTGAATCTGGCACAGCCCCCCCAGGGCTTGTGTTTCAAAGTTCCAGTTCAAGTTCCAGCGCGTGTAGCCATCGAACCGATTACCCGTCACCAGGTCTTGAGGGCCGCGCTGAGACATTTGCAGACGTAGTTCCTCAGCACTTCCACCAAAGATGGAATAGTAGTCATATTGGACAGACACTCCTTCTATGTTGGGTGGGGTAATCGACATCGGGGTAGATCTGGAGGGCTGAGCTGAGCCTCCTCCCGAAGAGATTGCCGGTGGCGTGGGGTTGAGGATGATTTGAGCAATATAGAAAATAAAGGCGATCGCAGCCCCAAGAATCAAGAAAAAGTAGGGGAATTTCCGCCTTTTAGAACGAGAAATCGGGTAGGGGATGTACCCATCTCCAGCCAAATCTGTTTTCTGGACAATAGTCGCACGCGAACGAGGCCGTCGAGCATCTTCAGATTGCGCCTCAATTTTGGCATTGCGGACACTTTGGTTTACCCCTCCTGGTTCAATCTGCGGAGGCAAATCGGGATGAAACCGACGGGGATGCGATCCAGAGGAACGCGGATGATACCGAACCGGAGATTCTGGATAGCCAGTATCAGCGAGATCATACCAGTTGCGTTTTTTTTGTTGACGGTTTGACTTATGACTCGTTTTTCCAGACAAATGACGCTTTTTTCCTGACATGGATCGTACTGAATACGGCCTGGACTAGTATCTTTGTACCATATCACAAAACCTGACCGTTTGCCAGGTCGGTGAAATAAATGAACCCTCCAAAAAATCTATCCTGTCCGTTCAATGGGGGAAACAGATTTTTGGGGTTTGGTTTTTTCTACGCCAACCTGCCTGGTTTCTAACTCAAACCCCAAGCCAAATTTGTGAGCGGCGCGACGCCATCGCGTCGCGCCTCTCACAATTTGGGCTTGGGGCTAAGTTCTTACCGTCTATCCGAAAACTGAAAACCCAAAATCTGGCAGGCGCGACGATCGAGCGTCGCGCCTGCCAGATTTTGGGTTTTCGGACAGGCTCTTAGTAGGCTCCCCTCTTACCAAAAACAACACTGAATGTCGCCAGTAGAATTCGGATATCCAGCCAGAACGACCAGTTTGCAATATACGTCAAGTCCAGTCGGACAGCATCATCAAAGTTGTCAATGTCTGAGCGTCCAGATACCTGCCACAGTCCAGTAATTCCAGGTAAGACTTCCTGGCGAATATAGTGATGGTTCTTAAACCGATTGACATCACGGACAGGCAGGGGTCTTGGCCCCACCAGGCTCATCTGTCCCATGAGCACATTGAATAACTGAGGTAACTCATCCAGACTATAACGTCTCAGGAACCCACCCACTCGTGTAATTCTGGGATCGTTTTTCATCTTGAATAACACCCCGTCTTTCATCTCGTTGTTGGACTCCAGAGCAGCCTGTAACTTATCTGCATTAACCACCATTGTGCGGAACTTCCAGACGTTAAACGTCCTTCCATGAAGACCAACCCGTGCCTGCTTGAAGAGAATTGGCCCCTGCGAATCCATCCGAATCAGTAAACTAATTGTGATGTAGACAGGAAGTAAGGCAAGGATTAAAAGACTGGCACAACAGAAATCAAAGCTTCGCTTCAGCCAGTAACCTCCGCCCAGGATTAGCGGCGCAGAAAGAGTCATTGTCGGCACATCGTTGATCATCGCAATCCTGGCATCTGCAATACCAGAATCCAGATCAGCAGGCAGAATTCTCATCGTAATTCCCGCCGTTCGGAAATACCAGCATAAGTGCAGTCGCTTCTGGATGGAACTCCATGAGACAAACACCTCAGAGATTCCGAGTTCTCGCAGTTTATCAAATGTTTCCTGACGATTCTTCAAATCCAGTGAGGTAGAGTCTTCAATCCCAGCCAGCGCGTAACGGTGATCCTTTGAAATAAATTTCGCATTGCGTTCGCGATCTTTTGGATCGGTAATCAGGAAGGTCGCATATTTCATTGCACCCCGCTCCCTAACGACCTCTGTGCATCGATAGAGAACGAATCGGAAGAGGACGCAAAAAATTGTAGTAAATATCCAGGATAGGAGGAAGGTTGACCGTGATACATAGTAATCTGGCTCGTAGAGAAATGCGATCGCCAGAACCACAACCTGTGCCAGGGAGATTGCCTTAACTAAACCAAAGTATCCTCTTCGGTATGCGTCTTGCCTGTAGGACTCACGAGCAGCAATAACTGCAATTTGAATAAAAAGGTTTGCCAGGAAGAAGGTTGAACTGGTTGTCCAGGGAGAATTAATTCGCGTTCCTAATTCGGAAGCAAGGTTCCACGCCAGGGAGACAGCCAGAATATCGGATATCAGAAGGGAGGAAATCCGACTCCAACTCAACAAGATTCCTCTTCGTAGACCTTTGGATACGGGGGAGCGAAGGTCAGAATAGGGCTGTCTCCTGGAGCCTTTTGCTTCGGCAGAATTTGAGGTGGAAGTGAAACTCATTATGGAAATTCCCAGTTGTTTTCAATGGGTGTAATGCGGATCGCTAATCCCTGAGAGTAGAACCTGGACAAAAACCGATGCGTACATTAACAAACAAACTCCAACATTATTGTTGTGATTTCCAATACCAGACATCGGGATCCAAGTACAGCGCCGAGAAACAGGGATTCGTAAGTACACTGAGCTGATTATTCCGGGTCGAGCTACCCATCTTGTGAAACATTCTATACTCCCGTCGGGAATAAAAATGGAATCAGCCGATACCCTTCACTGGAACTTGATTCTCTCGCAAATCCTCTTCATGAAATTTTTATAACTTTATGCGGGTTCCCCTGATTCAATACGATCATGAGAACCTCCGTGTTAACAACGGCCTGTAGCACAGGATAAAGTGTATCGTGAGTCACTCTGCTGCAGAATGTGGTTCTCTCTGACGCCTTCAATTTGCTTGGGATCATAGATGGGAGGCATTTTGGATTGAAACTCTTGTTGATCCTGAAGGTGGTGCTTATCGCCATGAGATATCAGTTGATCTTTGTCCTTTCCTAGTTGTGGGTATCCCTTATGCTGGCGAAGCGGTTTTCTCAGGTCGTTGGAGACTCCTTGTCTACCCTCAAGCTGCTGATCGCTATCCTTGTGGTCGTCGGAATCTTTTTCCGCTTTGCAAATCTTGGGTTTAAGGCTTACTGGATGGATGAGGTCTTTACCTCCATCTATCTGTCTGGTCATACCTTCTTGGATGCATTCCGTCAGATCCAGGTTGGTGAAGTCCTGAGCCTTCAGGAGCTTTTGACCTTTCAGTTCCCCTCTTCTTCGAAGACGGTGGCAGATACGGTTGCTGCGATGATCAAAGAGAATTCGATGCATCCTCCTGCTTACTATGCTCTCGCACACTACTGGAACGTCTGGTTCGGAGACTCCATCGCTGTCACTCGTAGCTTCTCAGCGATCGCCAGTTTGCTTGCATTTCCCTGTATCTACTGGCTCTGTCGTGAACTGTTTGACAACCCCACAGTTGCTTGGATGGCGATCGCTATCACCGCAATCTCCCCGCTGCATCTGGTTTATGCCCAGGAAGCCCGTCAGTATATGCACTGGATGGTCGTAACGATCGTTGTCAGTGCGCTCCTATTGAGAGCCATTCGTTTGTCTGGAAAATCGGGTAGTTGGTTGCGCTGGCTGCTCTACGGCCTGAGTTTATCTTTGTCGTTGTACACCCACTTGTTCAGCGTTCTGCTCATGGCCAGCCACTTTATCTACCTCTTTATCCTGTACCGCCCCCAGTGGCTTCGCCTTCGTGGAGATACCGCTAATTCCTTAGCTCGTGGTCAAGAGCGACTGTTTTATGCTTACCTGGCAGCGTCTGTTGTAGGAGTTGTACTTTTTCTGCCCTGGATTTGGGTCATTCTTACATCCCCTCCAGACCCTGCTTTGAACGCCTGGATGAGCGAGAAAACTTCGACCGTTGAGGTTCTCTCTCGATGGGCTGGTATTATCAGTCGCTCGTTTGTAGATTTCGGTGTTAGTCCTGTATCCCCTGCTTTTGTCAGATTAGCAGCGCTACCTGTGATTGTCTTGACACTGCTGCTGATTGGCTATTCCCTGATCTTCCTCTGCCGCAACACAAGTCCCAGGGTCTGGTTATTTGTTATCCTGCCAGTTGCTGTCACCGCATGCGCTTATTTCCTGCCGGATCTGCTGTTTACGAAGCGATCGGGAACAACTCGCTACCTCCTACCTGCTCTGGTTGGAATTCAGCTTTCCGTCTCCTACTTGCTGGTTACAAAGTTGCAGTCCCAATTCAGTGGTTTTCGGCAGACTGTCTGGCGTACTGTGACTGCGATCCTTTTAACCCTTGGTCTGGTCTCTTATCTGGCCTACTTTCCATCACATATTTGGTGGAACAAAGGTCCTGCTGAGAACCGTTATAATGTTGAGATGGCCAGTTTGATTAATGCTTCCGATCGCCCGCTACTCATCAGCGATGGAAACATGATTCATATTTTTACCCTGAGCCATTTACTTGATCCAAAAACGGATTTTCTACTCTTTAAGAGTCCAACTGATCCAACCAACCCAAATATTCCTCTGACCCTACCATCCGAGCCAAATCAATCCTTGTTTCTGCTGGACGCCTCTGAGGAGCTAAAAGGGAAATTGAGGACTCAGTACAGTCTTGAGCCTCAAGAGGGATACCCAGGATTTGCTCAACTTGTGAAGAAATAAACTGATTGCGTGATAACGATTCTCAGTTTTGTGAAGTATAAGTTCTACAGCGCTTTGCGCTGAGATAGAACCAAAGTAATTGTTGAGAGCCTTGCTCTGCGCGGCTCTCAACAATTACTGTGTACCACACGCGCTTGAAAAGCGCTGTATGCTAGAAGTTTGACTACTTTTACTTCAATTCAGCGAAATGCTCTCGTAGATAGCGTTTCGCTGAATATTCAGTTGATCGTTGATTTTTCCTGAAAAGCTGACGCGTATTGATTTAGCGTTTTCGGATTCCCGCATGGGCAACACCCATGTGGGAATCCGAAATGAAATGCCTATTTTTAGTGTCTCTCGTGTGCCCCTGCGGCGCAGGGGCACACGAGAGACACTAAACGCATACGCTGGCACCGTAAGCTTTTCTGGAAAAATCAGCGCGATTTAGTCAAAAGTCCAGTTCTATGGGAGAACAACGCGAAGTGTGGTTTTCCCATAGAACCTGTGGTTTATCTCGGTTCAAAGCACAATACCTTTCATTAGACTCTTATTCCTGTGAAAGAACTCTTCATGAAACATTTATCCACTGAAATGAGTTCTCTGATTGAATAATTATAGGGCTTCTGTATGAATGGTTTCGTCCGTAATCGTCGTCTGGGCTTCTACCAAAATCTACATCGCTCTTCCAGTAGCACCTTGATCCTACGCAGCTTCTCCCTGTTTTCCAATAATTCAGTAGGGTTACAGCCGCTTGTAGAACCACTTAAATCAATCGGTGGCATTGGATGTTGGCCGTCGCGTGTTGAGATTAGGAAGTATGAATTCAGCTCGGTTACCTGAGGATTGGAGAGGCTCCCTTTCCGCTCCTGCAATATTAATCACTGTTCTGATAATCAATGGCGTCTTTTTTCGCTTTGCTCATTTAGGAGACAAAGCATACTGGATGGATGAGGTTTTCACCTCTATCTATCTTTCAGGCCATACCTTCATGAATGCGTTTCGAGAGATCCAGAGTGGTGAAATCCTGAGCCTGGATTTTCTTCTCAGTTTTCAATTCCCAACGGCAGGTAAAACAGTATTCGACACGGTTGACAGCCTGGGCAGGGAAAGTGCAATGCATCCGCCTCTTTACTATGCACTTGCACATTTCTGGAATGTCTGCTTCGGGAACTCAGTTGCTGTCACTCGCAGCTTTTCTGCGATCGCCAGTCTATTTGCTTTTCCCTGCATTTACTGGCTTTGCCGTGAACTCTTTGGCAATTCCACAGTTGGGTGGATGGCGGTTGCTATTACCGCAGTCTCCCCACTGCACCTGATCTATGCTCAGGAAGCCCGTCAATATATGCACTGGATCGTTATAACGACCGTTGTTAGTGCGCTCCTGTTGAGGGCCATTCGTTTGTCTGGCAAACCGGGCACTTGGCTGCGCTGGCTGATGTACAGTCTCAGTCTATCTTTGGCGCTGTACATCCATATATTTAGCGTTCTTCTCATGGCCAGCCACTTTATCTACTGCTTTATTCTGTACCGTCCCCAGTGGCTTCGCCTTCGTCGGAATAGTGCCAATTTTTTTCGCGGTCAAGCGCAGATGTTTTCCGCTTACTCGGTAGCTTCTGTCGTTGGAGTCCTGCTTTTCCTGCCATGGATTTGGGTCATTTATACCTTCCCACCGGACCCCACATTAACTGCCTGGATGAACGAGAAAACCTCGACTGTTGAAGTTCTCTCTCGATGGGCTGGCCTGGTCAGTCGCTCATTTGTTGATTTCGGTGTCAGTCCTGCCTCCCCTGTTGTCGTCAAGCTAGCAACCCTCCCAATTATTTTCCTGACGCTCCTGCTGATTGGCTATTCCCTGATCTATCTCTGCCAAAACACAAGCCCCAGAGTCTGGCTATTCCTAATCTTGCCAATTGCCGTCACTGGTAGTGCCTATTTCCTCCCTGACCTTCTGTTCACTCAGCGATCGGGGACGACTCGCTATATCCTGCCCGCTCTGGTTGGGATTCAGCTTTCCGTCTCCTATCTACTGGCGACAAAGTTACAGCCCCAATTGAGAGAGGTTAGGCAAAATTTTTGGCGAGCTGTGACGGGTATTCTTCTGACCCTTGGTCTGGTCTCTTACCTGACCTATTTCCCATCACACGTCTGGTGGAATAAAGGCCCTGTAGAGAATGGCTACAATGTTGAGATCGCAAATTTGATAAACGCCGCTGATCGTCCGCTGCTTATCAGTGATGGAAATATGCTCCATATTTTTACCCTGAGCCATCTTCTACAGCCAAAAGTTGATTTCCTCCTTTTCAAACGAATGCAAGAAAATGGTTCTCAGAATCAACCCCTTAATCTGCCCGCTGTGACAGGTCGCTCTTTATTCCTTCTCGATGCTTCAGATAAGCTGCGCAAAGATCTCCAGACTGAGTACAATCTGGAAATACAGGGGATTATGCCCTCACTTGAAAAGCTTGTTGAAAAGCAGCGTTAAGTCAAAAGCGCTCAACCCCTATTACCTCAGTTTCGATGATAGAAAATGATGTTTTACAACCCGATAGAAAAAAGTTGGGTTGCCAATAACGTAACGTTCCCAGAGCCGACTTGGTTCTGTAAAAAATCGAGTCACCCACTCTAGACCGCGACTGGTCGCCCACTTGGGTCCTCGGTAAACAGTCCCTGTATAGAAATCCAGACATGCGCCTAAAGGCAGAAAAACTCGTGTATTGATGCGATCCTTGAAGTCAACAATCCATTTCTCCTGAAGTGGCATTCCAAAACCGATGTATAAAACGTCGGGGTTGAATTCATTGAGGAGAGTAATGACCCGGTCGTTTTCCTCACCATCCTTCTTGAAATATCCATGATGTCCAGCAATTTTTAGATTTGGTGCAATCACCCTGAGTTTCTCAATTGCCTTGTCGGTTACACCGGGCTTGCCCGCAAGCAGAAATAGAGAAACACCCTGCTGTTCACAGGCGATCGCCAAACTCTCAATATAATCCGGGCAGGTCATGCGGTGCTGAGACTCGACCTTAAATCCAAGAAGTTTGGCAGCCAGCAACACACCAAAGCCGTCGCAGAAAACCACATCCGCACTGTTGAGGAAATCCCGGTACCATCCAAGTTCCCAGGCAAAATTCATTGCTCGTACATTCACATTACCAACAACGGTCTTTTGTGGAAGTTTTGCGCAGGAGGTGATGTATGCAATCAAATCACAGACCGTCAGCTTGTGAAATCTTGTATTGAGCACCGCAATTGGTTCAAAATCTGCCATCTTCTTCTTCCTGGAACATTGAAAATTCGTATCTTCTACAGGCACTTAATGGTAAATATCCGCCGTTGACTGCTGAGTCGCAAAAACACGTCAGAAAACCGCATCAGTTTACCCAACGGGAACAGTCTATCATACCCGAATTGGCCGAATCAGCAGGTAATATTGAAGCCTATTGCAAGATTCTGTCGAGAAGAATTAAACTAAAAGCGGAATTGTCCCCTGGGCAAAGATTTATCTCAAATTGAGATAATATATAGCAGTCCTAAATCATTTGTGAGAAGAGGGGTATGGGGCGAAGCTCTCAAGCAGGAGATTGACCCATGCACCCCTCTCACAAATCAAATAGGATTACTAATCGGAATCAAATTATGCGTTTTTTGAACCTCTATAACAGCCTGTCACTCTCATTGAATCGCTTGCAGTTAATGCTGTGACCCCTCATACAGACAGCAGTCGCTCCTGACTGTATTGTTAGAGACTGTATTGTTAGAGTTGAACCTGTCACTGTTGTTAGCTACTTTCAGTGTTTGCATTTAACCTGCTCTTTATAGCTTCTTTGTATTTGCTTTGTGTTCCTGGTCTAAAGTTAATAGTTCTTTCATTGTTGCTGGGGGTTTCATATGCTACTCCTGCAATTCGCAGGTCACCTTCTCAATTTTCTTCTTCTCGCTGCTGCGTTCGGGATGCTCACCCTGAGCCTGGTGCTTTTAGTCGAATGTTTGCTCAGTCTTCTGCCTCAACACTACAGGCCATCGAAGGGGCAAGCCAAAACTTCGTCACCCAGAATTGCCGTTTTAGTTCCGGCGCACAATGAAGCTGATGGAATTGGTCAAACCTTGCAGTCGATTCTGCCCCAATTAAGCACCTCTGATCGGGTGCTGGTGATTGCTGACAACTGTAGTGATGACACTGCGGGAATTGCAACAGCGGTGGGCGCAACCGTGCTTGAGCGTTCCAATTTGACTCAGCGTGGTAAAGGTTATGCGCTGCACTACGGGCTACAGGCGATCGCCTCTGCGCCACCTGATGTCGTGATATTTGTTGATGCAGACTGTCAAGTTGGGGATTTGAGTATTCGGCGATTGGCTCAGCAAGCAGCAGATACCTGTAGGCCAGTGCAGGCGAAGTACCTCATGAAAAAGCCTCCAGGGGCCAGCCAGAAGGAGGGAATTTCTGCATTTTCAGTGACGGTGCGCAATTGGGTGCGACCCAAAGGTTTAGCTCGGCTTAATCTACCATTCCTACTAACTGGAAGCGGCATGGCTTTTCCCTGGCACGTTATCCAATCCGTCGATCTGGCCAGTGGAAACATCGTTGAGGATATGAAATTGGGACTGGATCTGGCGATCGCTGGCTATCCCCCAACATTTTGTGAAGCTGCGGAGGTTCTTAGTCAGCTTCCGACTCAACGGCAGGCTGAAAACACCCAGCGCACTAGGTGGATTCATGGACATCTGCAAAGCATTGTGACTTACGTGCCACGCCTTATGGGAGCAGCAATTTCCCAGAGGCGTCCTGGTTTGTTGGCACTAGCACTAGATTTGGCTGTCCTCCCCCTGACCCTCTTCATCCTGCTGTGGTTCTTGCTTGTATTAGTTGCAGTCCTCAGTAGCATCATTGGCCTATCATCGTTGCCACTCCTGATTCTGGTTGTATCGGGAGTTGCGCTTTTAGCCGCAATACTGATCTCATGGAAAACCTATGGTTTTGAAGATCTCTCCTTTGCCGAAATTCTTACAATTCCTGGCTATATCCTCTCAAGAATCCCCATCTTCTTGAAGTTCGTGACTCGTCGAGAATCGAAGTGGGTGAGAACAGATCGATCATAAGTAATTGCTTCTTCATGAAAGATTTAAATTGAGCTGTTTGAGGCCATATAGCAGTTCTCAGTCTAGTTCAGTACAGGTTGTCGTGTGGTTTGCTGGAGCGTTTTTGATAGAAGTACGGCTAAGCTGTGCTTCTATCAAAAAATATTCCAGGTTAATTGATGCGTGATCCTTACTGGATTTGTTTGAAACGGTGCACGGAATGAGCTATCGGATGAAGAAATTTTCCTGAGGGGTGCAATCCCCCCGATTTCCCCCCGGTTTCCCCCCGATATTTTCCTTTGATCCTAGCTTTTAATTGGTAATGTAAAGACCGAAATCACTGTCAGTATTGCCCGAAATCACCCGAAGATTGCCTGGTCAAATTTTATACTGTCAAGTTTGAGTATAGTTTTTGACGTGATTGGGAATTCGTGCTTATACTGGAATTAATTTCGGTTCAAGGAAAAACTTTAGTTATGTCAATCCGCGAAATCATTTATCAGAATCGGCTTCTAGGTATCATCGTTTCTGCCAGTTTCAGTCAACCAGGAATTCACTTCTTTACGCCGAATCAACTGTCGCAACAGCTCGCTTATATGCGGCACCCTGCGGGTAAAGTGATTCAACCTCATGTTCACAACGCTGTTCCGCGAGAAGTTCACTTCACTCAAGAAGTTTTGGTGCTCAAAGCTGGCAAGCTTCGAGTTGACTTTTATACCGAGCAAAAGGAGTACCTCGAGAGCCACATCTTGCAGGCAGGAGATGTCATTTTGTTGGTCGAGGGTGGCCACGGTTTCGAGGTGTTAGAAGAAGTTGAGATGTTTGAAATCAAGCAGGGTCCCTATGTTGGAGAGCGTGATAAAGTTCGGTTTACTCCAGACGCTCACACGCTAAACATGGCATCCTGTGGGGAGTCTTCGAGAAAAGTCATGGCGGAAGCGATCAAGTAATTGCTGGGAAAATCTGTATGTCTATGCCGTTGACCACTTTCTTAATTGGAGTTGGCTGTGGATTTTATACCTGTTAATCAGCCGCTTCTTAACGGGCGGGAAAAAGAGTATTTGCTTGAGTGTATTGAGACTGGCTGGATTTCTTCTGAGGGTCCCTTTGTTGAAGAATTTGAGCGAAAGTTTGCCGACCGACTCGGACGCCAGTATGGGATCGCTGTGAGCAATGGTTCGATGGCATTAGAGGCTGCGATCGCAGCTCTGAATATCGGTCCTGGAGATGAAGTTATCTTGCCATCCTTTACCATCATTTCCTGCGCGGCAGCAGTGGTGCGAGCTGGCGCAACTCCGGTACTGGTGGATGCAGAGCCAGAAACCTGGAATATGAGTGTAGAGGCGATCGCCAGTAAAATTACCCCACGAACGCGAGCCATTATGGTTGTCCATATCTATGGGTTACCCGTTGATATGGAACCGCTTCTCGAATTGGCTCAACAGCACCATCTTCACATTATTGAAGATGCAGCTGAGATGCATGGTCAGACCTATAAAGGCCAACCTTGTGGCAGCTTCGGTGATCTGAGTACCTTCAGTTTCTACCCGAACAAGCACATCACAACTGGCGAAGGTGGCATGATCGTGACTGACGATCCTGTCCTTGCTGAACGATGCCGTTCACTCAGAAACCTCTGTTTTCAGCCGAAGCAACGGTTTGTCCATGAACATTTGGGTTGGAATTTACGCCTGACCAATCTACAGGCTGCGCTCGGATTGGCTCAACTGGAACGTCTGGACGAATTTGTCGAGCGGAAGCGGCAGATGGGACATTATTACACTGAGTTGTTGCAGGGGGTTTCTGGTCTCCAACTTCCCCTGGCTCACACTTCCTTCGCTGACAATATCTACTGGGTGTTTGGATTGGTTCTGGAGGATGAGATTCCCTTTGATGCAGCAGAAGCCATGCGGCGACTGGCAGCCAAAGGGGTTGGAACCCGCCCATTCTTCTGGGGAATGCACGAACAGCCTGTTTTCTTAAAGATGGGGCTGTTTACGGATGAATCCTATCCGATCTGTGAAAAGTTGGCTCGTCGTGGCTTCTACATTCCCAGTGGGATGGCACTGACACGTGAGCAGATGGAGCGAGTTGTACTCTGTGTCAAGGAGATATTGGCGGTATGAGCAGTGTGTCACAACGCCTTGTTCACTTTCTTCGCTCAGTTTACTGGTACTGGCGGTTTCCGGGAGAGTGTTATGGGTGCTACCGAGGAATTTTTGATAACGCAGAAGCGGCGATCGATGCTTCCCCAAAGCATCGATCGCTTGGCTATGATAATACCGATCTAGCCGAAGAATACCAGAGCAACATGGATCGAAAAATCGGCTCCTATGACTATCCAATGCTGTTCTGGCTAAAGGATTTGTTGCCCCAAAATCATCGCATTTTTGATGTGGGTGGCAATGTTGGTACGCAGTACTATGGTTACGAACGCTATCTTCATTACCCAAAAGACTTGCATTGGACTGTGTGCGAAGTCCCTGCCATCGTGGAAGCCGGACGTAAGTTGGCGGCTCAGGAGAATGCCAGAACACTTTCCTTCACTACTCAATTTGCCGATGCAGAGGGAACAGATATCCTCATGGCCTCTGGATCGCTCCAATATATTCAAAACTTTGAGCAACAGCTCATCGAGCTTCAGCAAAAACCTCGCTATCTGCTGCTTGACCGCCTTCCTTTGTGTGATGGTCCGTCATTTGTTACCCTGCAAAACGGCGGAATGGTTTTCTATCCGGTTTACATTCGTAACCGTGAATTATTCATTGAAAAGCTGACCAAGCTGGGCTATAAAGTTCTGGACATCTGGCAGGATAAAGCTGAACCCTGTGTCGTTCCATTTCATCCAGAGATGAAGACGCTCAGCTTTTGGGGGTTACTTTTGCAGAGGAGTTAACTGACAATGAGCGTTTTTGGAAATTATTCCCGGTATTACGATCTGCTTTATCGTGACAAGAATTACGCTGCTGAAGCAGAATTTATCCATCGCCTGATTCAAACCCATGCGCCCCAGGCAAAATCGGTTCTTGACCTCGGATGTGGTACGGGGGTTCACGCATCGTTGCTGGCAGAGTATGGCTACACGCTGTGTGGTGTAGACCGGAGTGAGTCGATGCTGCAACAGGCGGAGGAGCGACGGATGGGTTTGGATAAGGCACTTTCCAGTCAACTCCAGTTTCTCCCTGGAGATGTCCGAACCGTCCGCATACCCCAGACCTTTGACGTGGTTGTATCACTATTTCACGTCGTCAGCTATCAAATTACAAATCAAGATCTCTGGGCGGCGTTCGAAACCGCTAAGGTTCACCTCAAGCCCGGAGGACTTTTCATTTTTGACTGCTGGTATGGTCCAGCAGTTTTGAGCGATCGCCCTACTGTACGTGTCAAGCGGCTTCATGATGAATCAATTACGGTTACTCGGATTGCGGAACCGACGATCTATGCCAATGACAACCGGGTTGATGTCGGTTACCAAATTCTGATCCAGGATATCAAAACCCAGAAATTAGAAACCCTCAAAGAACTCCATCCCATGCGATATCTATTTACCCCAGAAGTGGATCTGTTGTTTCAGCAGATGAACTTTCAGCGACTTGCCTATGGTGATTGGATGTCAGATCGTCCGGCGGGATGGGATACTTGGAGTGTTTATTTCATTGGTCAACGTCTATAGAGGTAAATGCGTGGATTACCACATCATTCTGCATCGAGCGTTTGATTTAGAGGCGAACGAGCGGATGGCTGAGTTTGGGCAGTGCCCGCGCCACATTATGGCAGCGCTGGCCCAGAAGTTAGGAGCGAAAGTCCATGCTCCTGGGAATGATGTTATCCTGCCGATCGACCGGATTCGTTCAAAGTTACTGGGGTCACCCGCAACCTGGGCAATGGCCCGACGACTTTCCGCTCAGCTCACCAGCAATGACATTGTGTACTGTAACAGTGAGACAACAGGTATTCCACTGGCAGAGATGTGTAGTCGTTCAAAAAAGTCACCGACTATTGTCATCTATGCTCATGATGTTTATCGCTATCTGACTCAGGTCGCTCTGCGGCTTTTTCCCGTCGCTCACAGATCTGTCTTTGTGATCACCAACACTACGGCTCAGGTCGAATTTTTGAAGCAACGGTTCGGACTCGCGGACGACCGGGTGCTGTTGCTGCTAGAACAAACCGACACTCAATTCTTTACGCCCGGACTCCCTTCCCCTGATAAACAGCGCCCCATAATCGCCAGTGTCGGTCTCGAAAGACGCGATTATCGCCTCCTGGCTGCAGCTACGAGTGATATGAACGTAGATGTAAGAATTACGGGCTTCTCAGCGGATGTGAGACGGAGTATGTCAACTTTCCCAGCCTCTCTCCCAGCCAATATGACCACTCACACCCTAGAGTGGCTTGATTTACTGAAGCTGTATCGGGATGCAGATATTGTTGCCCTTGCACTGACAAAAAGTTTAGTGACATCCGGAGTCACAACGCTATTAGAAGCAATGGCCTGTGGCCGACCTGTGATTGTGACACGAACCAGGGGACTAGTGGACTATCTTAAGCCTTCAGAGACAGTGGTAACGGTTGAACCGGGTGATATGGAAGGTCTAAGGAAGACCATTCAGTATGTTTTGGAAAATACTAAAGTAGCGGCAGCGATCGCCCAGGAAGGCTATCGTTTCGTTCAGGCATTCCACAACAGTGACAAGTATGTAGAGAGTTTGGCGCAGTTGCTCCTCAGCTTTTCATAGATAGGTTTTGCCGAAATGGAATCAAGATCCCCCTGAAAAGTGCGACACAAAGCATCGCACTTTTCAAATTTTTACAGCGCTTTGCGCTGACCTATAGCAACTGAGTGGTTGATTAGGACGGGGTGCAGGGGTGGAACCCCTGCGTGGGGGCGCTGCCCCCACGCCTCCTTGTCCTAACCAAAACATCGATTGCTATAAAACATAGATTTCGAGTTGGGAACTGTGCGAAGCGCGGTTCCCAACTCGAAATCTATAGATGCGCTTGTAAAGCGCCATAAGTAAGTGGGCGTGGAAAAAGTTGAGTATCCGTACAGGGGGTCAGGTAATGAGTCCGGTGGTTTGAGGCAGTTCGGACAGGGGCAACAAAGAAGGTGCAGATAGCCCCTGACGCTTCGCATGAATGGCATCAGTGAGATACTCAAGGACGTTGCGATTCTGCCGCCGCAGCGTCGCCACCACCGTCATCATTCGTCCCACAAATAAACTGCCCGCTTCACTCTGGGAGCCATAGCTACAACGTCGCCACAGCACTGCCGGACGAATCGCCTGTTCTGCTACATTATTGGTTGGTTCCACCCCAACCGTTGTGACAAATAACCAGAGTGCTGGTTCCACCTTCAGCAACTGCTGACAGGTCCGCACCGTCTTTGCCAACGGCGTCTTTTCTTGCGCTCCAATGGGGTAAGCAGCCCCTTCTTCCAACAACGCCTTCACCCGTTGCCGAATCGGTGTCACCGATTCGATTAATTGTGAACGTGGCAGCGTTCCATCTCGCACCTGATGCCATAACTCAAACAATTGCTCCTGCTGTTGCAGCAACTGTTCTCCAAGCGCTGCACTCAGTCCCGTTCGTTCGGCGATCTTGGTGAAATCTCGTTTCAAATGTGCCCAGCACAACTGTCGCCATTGCAATTCGACCCAATTGTAGGCGCTGTAGCGGTCGCTATTGAGTATCCCTGCAAAATCTGTCCCCAGTAATGCTTGAGCCGTCGCTTTTGAGCGGCTCAACGCCACCTGGAAGTAGCACACCCAAGGCGTCACCATCACCCATAACCAACCCTGGGTGCCCTTACCGTTCTTACCATCCACGTTGCCCTGTGGCAAACTCGTTTCATCCATCCCCACCACAGCCTGCTGCTGCACATACTGGTGCGCTTCTACCACCGGATGCGCCACCGCTTCACTCATTTCCTGCCGCAAGCGCCACACACTCCCCACTGAGATCGCAACCTCAAACAATTCACTCAACAACCGCACCACCATCCGATGGCTCTGGCGATATTCCCCACTTAACAGCGCCACCAACCCACACAGCCGCTCCCCATAGCGACACCCATCCACAATTTGTGCATCATAGGCGCGGGTTCTCACCCCACAACATGGACAACTTAATGCATGGAATCGATGCTCCACCACTATCGGTTGTAATGGTGGGATGTCCACGATCTGACACCGTTGTGGAAACGCATCTTCTCCACTTAGCCCATGTCCACATTCGCAACACACCTGCGGATAGTGGTTCTCAATCTGACTACATTGCTCCGGGGGATACAACGGTTGCGAATGCCCCTCATGTCCCACTTGTCCGCCCCGGGCCTTCTTGCTTTTCTCCTTCGCCTTGACCTTAAATCCTTTGGGCGAGTCTTGCGATGGCGGTTGCGACGAATTCTTGGAATTACGCTTCAGTCGCTCCTGCACCGTTTGCGCTTCCGCCTCTAATGCCTCAGTCTGCTCCAATAGCTGCTCCACCAACCGCTTCACACTCTCCGGCGTGTTGGCCCAGTCTTCCGCTGGTATCTCGCTTAATAGTGGCGCATTCAGGCTTCTCATGCGTCTTAGCCTAGCAGTTCTCCGCTCACATGACTCATCTTTTCACTTCTACCCCCTGTACGGATACAAAGTTGAAACCCAAAAAGCTGTTCCGCCCGTTGCGCGGGCGGAACAGCTTTTTGGGTTTCAAGCTTAATCGCGCCTACCTACTTATCAATGGCTACTTCCTCACAAATCGGTAGATTCCAAAGTAAGGGAAGAAAGTTTTAGAAGTGAGCTGGTAATTCTGACCCATAGCAGCTTCTACAGGTATATTGCGATTCTCCGGATCCCAATAAAACTCCCGATTGATGACCAAATAGACTACAGGTGAGTTATTGGTAAATGATCCTAAGCGCGATGCAATATCTTTTCGCGTCAGCTCCAGTGCAGAAATTGTATCCTTATCACCGTAGTATTCAAGAAGGCTAGTTGTCCCCCAGAGCATAACGGATTTCTCAGAACCAGAGCGATTCTCTACTAGATAACGAGCGGCAGAGCGATAGTCATCTTTGACGTGATGAATATTGAAATAGTAGTTATAAAGTGAGAAACCGTTGAGCAGCAAGAAAAATATCAGGGTAATTTTCGGGAAATCCTTCCAAAACGAATAGGATTTCGCGGAAGGGGAGCTAAATGAGTGATTCGCTCCTTCCTCAGAGGAGGTAACTCCTTCAAGAATAAACGGCAGAAGAAATATAATTGGGAAAAATAAATAAAAGGAATGCCTTGGAGACCAGTTCAACTTGGTTACATACGCCAGCGCAAAGGCCATAAGGAAAGAAATGAAAAACAGAATAACGAAGAAGTGAAAAATTAATTTAGAGCGAGAATCTAAGCGATTTGAATTCGCTTTAAAAGTGCGCTTTACCAGGAAAAAAAGAATTGAAGCAACAACCAGAAACAGCAACAAAAAATGGGGAACATATGCCATCAAAACGCGGAACTTATTAGCATCTCGAAGTTCCTCTAAAGGCGGCCCATAGGTCATGCCAACAAGCGTGCCATAGATCGAAAAAGCAGCATTGAGAATAATTGGTAATCCAGCACGGGTCACAACAGTCTCAGTTGGATCCGTTGTTGCTGGCGACATTCCATAGAAGAGAACAATGGGCGCACAAACAATGCCCGTGGGAATCCACCAGAAAAACCATTCTTTCCACTTGCGACGTACAAGGAGGTGAGCGATCGCAAGTGAGAAGGTAAACAGGGCGATCAGGATACTCCCCAGCATCCCGACCGCGGAGGTTATGGCAAAGAGAAAAGAAGGAAGAAACTTCCTTTGACCCTCCTCAAAAATTGCACTGAAAAAATAAAGTTGTAGGGCTGCAATCAAGAGGAGTAAGGCATAGGGTCGCGTATCTTGACTGTGGAAGATAGCAAAAGCACTACAGCAGATAAGGGCAGTTACCCAAAGTCCGTAGCGCGCTCCCTGAAGGCGTACTGCCGTTGCATAGACTGTGATAATCGTTGCAATTCCCAGTAGAACTGAAAGTGAACGAACGGCAAATTCAGAACTACCAAACAGCGATCGCCACAACCCCAGCAACAGGTAGTAAAGGATTTGGTAGCGATCGCCACTATTCATGCCCAGAAGGGCAGTAAGGTTCTCCTGAAAACTCCCGTTGGATAGATCCAGGCTGTATCCCTCGTCAAACCATAGGCTTTGGCGAGAGAGGAGAAAAAAGCGTAAGAATACTCCAACAAGAATGATTAAAACAGTCCAGATGAAAATACTGGTGCGATTAATTTGAATTGGCCCAAATCGACCAAATTGAATCGTTTTAATCACAACTATTGCCTCTCAACTATTCGCCTGACTCTGCCTTCGCGATGGGCGTACTCAAATGTGCATGGACAGTGATACTGAGGCGAATTTCTAAGTGGGAAAGCCGCCCCAGTAAGGAGCTATAAATATTCTGAAGTTAGCTTCCCTTTCGCTCTGTCTCAGTGACTCGCCAACCCAACTTCAGGTTGATCCAGAAGTTCCAGAAGGTGACAAGTGCAATTGCAAGTAGGTTAGCCAAATAGCGATTAATCCCCAGTCCATTGAACAGAATGTTTAGCAACAGAACATTTAGCACCAAACCAGCAAGACAAATAATGTTGAATTTGACAAATCGCTTCAATCGTTTCTTCCAACCTCTCTGACGCTGAGAAATATCTGCAAAGGTCCAGAAATCATTCCAAAGGAAGTTGTTGATGATGGCAACTTCGGCGGCAATGGCTTTACTGCGTGTAAGCCCCCATCCCAGACTACTCGGATCACTCAGCAGATAAAATACTGCCATATCGACAAAGACACCGCTCAAGCCAACCAGGGCAAAGCGCATGAAGCGTGCAACGGGCAACTGATATTTTCGCCGCAATGCACCAATGCGGCCTCGCGATCGCAGCTTTAGCAGATGGGTAAGATATTCAATATAAATCTTGCTGGTAACCTTGCTCTCCCCATCCTGCCGCTCACGAAACACATAACCCACTTCTGATAGCTGCTTAACATCCCCCCGTCCGATCACCTCCAGAAGGATCTTATATCCCACCGGGTCGAGATAGCGCTCAGCGATTGCCCTGCGGTGAACCAAAAAGTAACCGCTCATTGGATCTGAAACACGACCCACAACATTCGGAGCAATGATCAGACCCAGGAGTTGAGCGCCTCGTGAGAGGAAGCGGCGAATCGCCCCCCAATCACTGACTCCTCCCCCTTCAATGTGACGACTGGCAACTGCAAGATCGGCTCCCTGCTGAATTTCTCTAACTAAACCAATAAGGGTTTCTGGAGGATGTTGGAGATCTCCATCAATCACTCCTAAAACTTCGCCTTGAGCAACTTGCCATCCACGGACTACAGCGGAGGAAAGGCCGCGCTCAATTTGTCGGCGCATCACCTTTAACTGAGGATAATGCGTGCTCAAAGACTGAGCGAATTGCCAGGTCTCATCCGGGCTGTTGTCGTCCACTACAATCAGCTCATAGGCACCGGGAATATAAGCATCCAGTGTACCACTCAGAATCTTCACCAGCGGCTCAATGTTTCTAGATTCGTTGTATGTTGGAATAATTAGCGAGAGGTAGATAGGAGAGCCGCAAGTTTGTTCTGGTTGGATGTCCTTGATTGTGTAGGATCCAGTTGGTTCACACAGTAGTTGCTTGGTTTCAGAGATGCTCATTGTTTCATGATCCCTTAGGATGTAGTTCTAGCAAAAGTCTTACGAGATGAAACATTAATGGACGACGTGACTGAAACGGAGTCTTAAGTTCGATCACCTGGCAGAACTCTAATCAATACTTACAAGTTGATTTTAAGCAATATTTTTTCTCTCGACAATAGCATCTATTTACGAATATCATTGTTGCAGCGACAAAAATGGTAAAGTTCCTGTAAAGAATACGGCCTAAATTACATCAAGAGATAATTTGCGTGGGTTTTAGGGAAAATCAAAACTTGAACAATTGTTCAGAGAATTTTTTTTGAATCGATCTGAAAATGTATTTTTTCAATCTTGCTCTGTTTCTCGTACACAGTTGTCTCAAATCTCGAAAAATATCTCATTATACCAGAATCTCTGTAAGGATCTAAGATTATGTGGGCTGCCTCGCACCTGTCGTACAAATTGAAAAGGTTAAATAAACATAGAGAACCCAGGCCATCCCTGAAAACAGGTAGCTTTCAGCAATGTTGTTTAGTGTAAAAAGACACAAGATGCCCAGAGGCCAAAGATAAATTGCATCAGTTGCTTTATAAGCGGCTCTTAAACTGAGCAACAATACCTTGAACAAATTTGCGAGGAAGAAGAACGTTCCAATGAAACCAATTCCCAGGAGCAGATCTATCAGTTGATTATGACCATTTGGGCTAATCCAGGACTCGGCAGATGCAAACTTTTCAGAGAATGGAGCATCCGGCGACCAGAAGACACTATAACCAAACCCGAGTAGAGGTCTTGTTTTTATCTGTTCTATCGCAAAATCCCAAATGTATGTTCTGCCAGTCAATGTTGGATCTTTTCCAATACCGATAACTAAAGCCTGCCAATTGAACAGTAAGAAAATTGATATTGGAAGTAGTACAAGAAGGAGTAAGCTCAGGAAAAGTACAGTGACTCTGCCCTTTAACTTAAAGTTTCGGTAGAACAATAAAAATAAAATTACTAAAATATTAGAAATTAATGCTGTTCGAGAGTTGGAAAATAAAACAAGTGCCATTGCTACAGCAGATTGCAGTCGAGGAATTAGCAGCATCGCATTATTTCTTAGGCTCAACAGAAAAGAACTTAAGAAGAAGATGGACATGGTACTAGCAAAATGGTTTTTATGGTGGTAAATTCCTCTCCATGTTCCAGCTGGAGGGCCAGGGTGTATTCCAACGCTGGGAACTGCAACAGTAACCAGGATGCTTAGCAATGCACCGATACTCAGAGCCAAGCAAAGCATCTTGACAATCTCTATGAGCTTAAACCGTGTTGCAAGATATAGACCAAATAAAGTTGGTTGAAGTAGATCCAGGCTGTTATAGAGACTTGCAGAAGGAAGAATAGACCAGATGAAGGAAATAAAAATAGTAACGTAAACAACTAAGAGTAAAGCTCCACGCTTCAAAACATTGAGAGTTCTCTTCAGGCGGAGTATTAGGAAGCAAATGACAAGGAATGAAATAAACAGGTAGATGGACGATTGAACTGGGCCGGGAAAGTAACTAAAGCTATCGGAGAAGCGAAGCAGGCCGACAACTGCAAGGGTTCCCTCAACAGTATCCTGGATGCTATGCCGAACTGAGCGAGTCGGGGTTTCCTGTTGAAGTGTGTAAGAATTCATTGTCAACTCCTAACCACGGGTAAACCAACTAACAGCCTTAGCTTCTGCCCAGAAAAGTTGCTCAAATCAGCTTCCGCATCAATGTGGGACTACTTACTATACGGAGAAGTTGGGCACGGCACATCTTTTTACTCAAGCACCCTATCTTAAGGCGAAAGTCTTCAAAATCGAAGATACGCACAAAAATGGGTCAACTTGTCAAGTATGTACTCCTCAAACTCTGTCCATTAGTAGGTCTAATCAGCATTTCGACAACCCGGAACAGGTTAAATATGCTGAATCTGCAAATTTTCTATCACTTACACCATATAGTTTAGAGGATGAAAAGGCTGCGAATAAGTGTTTTCCATGTCACATACGTCGAGATTTGATGAAGATTCGATGAGGAGTGACAGTTTTTTTGTGGATCAGTCAAAAATAGTCTTGCACAGCATCCCGGAGATTGATACAAAGTTGAGTGGTTTCACTCTCAAGGTATCAATGAAAGGCTTTTGCTTTAAGTGTTTTCCCCCTTATCCAGGTTATCTAGTGATATTCGAAAATCTTATTTAGCCTGTATTTTAGTTGTCTGCAAGCAATGATTCAGGTAATTATCTGCTGTCATGGTTGGATGTATAATTTCTTGCGATAACTGGCTTATAGGCTATGATTGAAGCAGGATTTGGTCGAAGCATTTTTGTTCTGTATTGTTTATTACGAATTAGTGGGTTTGCAGTTCTCTTAGGGATGGGCTGACTTAATTTATGGGCAATATTGGTGTTGTCGTAATTGGTCGTAATGAGGGCGATCGCCTGATTCGGTGTTTCAAGTCCTTGCTGAAGCATCTGCCCGTAGGAGTTCCAATTGTTTATGTTGATTCTGGTTCATCCGATGGCAGTGTTGCTGCGGCTCAATCCTTGGGTGTGCAAACGGTTGAGCTAGATCTCTCCAGGCCGTTTACTATGGCACGAGGACGAAATACCGGATTTCGATATCTGACAGAGCACTTCCAAAGCATTGAATATGTCCAGTTTATTGATGGTGATTGTGAGTTATTGGAAGGATGGCTTGAGGCAGCGTTGGCAACATTGAAACAGGATGCAAGCGTGGCGATCGCTTGTGGTCGCCGACGAGAGCGATTTCCTGATTCGTCGCTGTACAATCGATTGGCTGATATGGAATGGAATACGCCTGTTGGTGAGGCGAAAGCTTGCGGTGGTGATGCTTTAATGCGGGTTCAGGCGATACAGGAGGTTGGTGGCTACAGTGAATCCATGATTTGCGGAGAGGAGCCAGAGATGTGTATTCGTCTCCGCCAGCGGGGTTGGAAAATTCAACGTATCCCTGTTGACATGACGCTCCATGATGCCGCGATGTATCGGTTTAGTCAATGGTGGACGCGTACAGTACGAGGAGGATGGGCGGTTGCAGAAGGCTTCGCTCTCCACGGCAAACCGCCAGAGAACTATATGCGTCGCCAGTATCTTAGTGGGTGGCTGTGGGGAGGGGTAGTCCCCGTTGTCAGCCTAGTCGCTGCATTCAGTACTTCCGGTCTGAGTCTGTTGCTGCTCCTGGGGTATCCCGTGCTCATGTGGCGGATGTATATAAATCGCCGCAAGCAGGGAGATCCATCTGCCCATTCAGTGATCTATGCAACATTTGGTGTGATTTATAAATTGCCGCAGGCGCTTGGGCAACTTAAATATTGGATCACCCGATGGCGGGGTTATCAGGCGACTCTGATTGAGTATAAACAAGCCGCTCCACAGTAATAGGGGTTTGTCCAATCTGAGCCACTTCTGTTTGTAAGTGTTGAATTGTCAACAAAGGATGGGATTGTGAATCGCTTAAAGGCCGCGGTCATTGGAACAGGTCAGATTTCAAAAGAGCATTTGGCCTACCTTCAACAGTCCGAGTATGCACATCTAGTCGGCGTCTGCGATCTCTCCGCAGCAGCAGCTCAATATGCAGCAAAGCAATTCCAGGCTGATGCTGCCTACACCAACTATCAGGAAATGCTGGAGTATACTCGTCCAGACATCGTTCACATTCTTACACCTGCCCACACACACGAGCGAATTGCGACGGACTGCCTGAAGGCAGGAGCACACGTCTTCTGTGAAAAACCCATTACGCCGACGTACAATGAATTTAAGGAGTTGTGGGCGATTGCTCAGCAGCACCAGCGCCACCTCCTGGAAGACCATAATTATCGATTCAATCGCCCCATCTTAGAATTAGAGCGCCTGGTAGCATCGGGGGTTTTGGGTGAACTGCGAGACATAGAGGTATTTATTGCCCAGGATTTACCGAATAGCCGCTTTGCTGATGCGAATTTGCCTAATCCCCTACAGAAGCTTCCTGCCGGAGTCATTCACGACTACATTACTCACCTCTCCTACCTCACCCTGCGATTTATCCCGGATTTTGATTCTGTCCGGGCAGCATGGCGCAACTACAGCGGTAACCCCTCCTTCAAATACGATAATCTAGATGCCGTCGTGATTCATAATGGCGTTCACGCCCGTATTCGGTTTTGCGGTACTGCTCGCCCAGACACTTTCACTATTCTAATTCGAGGCTCTGAGGGTTACGCTTCCACCAATTTGTTTCAGCCTCATCTCCGTTGCGTTGTTCCCCGTGCGGGAGGCAAAGTGCTTTCGCCTATCATCAATCACTTTGTCAACGGGTACGATTTCATGACTGCCAGCGTCAAAAATTTCCGCAATAAGGTCATGCAACGCACAGTGTATGAGGGAATGCATCGTTTACTGGACCAGACTTACCATGCGGTGCAGACCAACGCTCCACTTCCAATCTCATTTGAAGATATGGAGCGTACCAATCGTCTAATTGACGCTTTAGTATCGGAGGCAAACTGGATATGAAACTCTTGATTACCGGGGCATCAGGCTTCCTGGGACGTTATGTTGTGGCAGAAGCGCTGCGGCAGGGACATCATGTCCGAGCCGTTGTGCGGCCTACCACAAACGAAGCGCGACTAGCCTGGGCACATCATCCAGCGGTCGAACTGGTGCGCCTCGATCTGCGTCAAAAGCGCGGCATTCTGGAAGCGGTTACGGGAGTTGATGCAGTGGTGCACCTTGCCGCTGCGAAAAGTGGGGATTTCTATACCCAGTTTGCTGGCACCGTAATCTCAACAGAAAATTTGCTGGAGGCAATGGTGCAGGCCAACGTACTGCGGCTGATTGTCACCAGTACCTTTTCTATGTACGACTATCTGGATTTGAAGTTGGGTGCTCTGCTGGATGAAACGTCGCTGATCGAGTGCACGCCTACGAACCGCGATGAGTATGCTCAAACAAAGGTGATTCAGGAGCAAATGGTTCGTGAGTTTGAGCACGAGCACAATGCACAGGTTACATTACTGCGTCCCGGCATTATCTACGGTCGTGAGGATCTCTGGCACGCTTTGCTCGGAATGAGTTTGGGCAATCGTCTGCTGTGTGTTGCACCGAATGGCTTGATGCCCCTGGCCTACGTAGAGAATTGTGCTGAGGCGATTGTTAAAGCTATTGAGGCTGAGGCAGCGATCGCCCAAACCATCAACATTGTGGATGACGATCAGCCCAGTCGCTGCCAGTATATTCGCATGTTAACCGACCAACTGGCGCTCCCAACAACGCGTGAAGGCTTGCCTCCCGCACCAGGCATCCTGTCGGTTAACTGGTTTGTCATAGATATTCTGGCCCGATTCGCTGATTTCATCAATCAACGTTTCCTCTCCGGGCAAGCTAAACTCCCTGGTATTCTGGTTCCAGCCAAATTGCACGCCCGTTTTAAGCCGCTTCGATTCACCAACAATCGCGCCAAGCAGCTTCTTAACTGGTCCCCCCGCTACGATTTCCCAACTGCGCTTACTCGCAGTTGTAGTACCAAAGAACTACTCATTGTTGACGTTCCAGTCGATGCAGGTGTGCCTTTAGAAGTGTATTAGTCCTTGATCCCCCTGGTTTGCCTGCTCTAAATTCGTATTTACCTCTCAAGAAGGAACTATGATGCGTATTGCCTACTTGACCGGCACTTACCCCAGAGCTACGGATACGTTTATTCAGCGGGAGGTAGCGGTACTGAGGCAAAAGGGGGCAGAGGTCCACACCTTTTCAGTACGTCGTCCCAGTTCAGATCATTTGGTGGGGGAGGAACAGCAGTCAGAGTTTGAAAAGACCTATTACATTCTGCCTGCGAATCCTGCTGCCCTGGCGATCGCCCATCTAAAAATGCTTGGAGCCTCCCCATTGCGTTACTGGCAAGGGTTGAGCCTTGCCTGGAAAACACGCCAGCCAGGTTTGAAGGGAATTTTTTATCAGCTGTTCTACTTCCTTGAAGCGGGCAGTCTTGCCTGCGAAGTTCGACAGCGGCAGATTCAGCATTTACACAATCACATTGCCGCTTCTGCTGGAACAGTCGCCATGCTGGCGGCGGCGCTGGGTGGATTCTCCTTCAGTTTCACACTGCATGGGCCTTATATTTTTTTCGAGCCGCACCGCTGGCACCTGAGTGAAAAAATTCGGCGTGCCCTATTTGTGTGCTGTATCAGTCACTTCTGCCGCAGTCAGGGCATGGTCTTTGCCCCCCAGGAGCAGTGGAACCATATGCACATTGTTCACTGTGGCGTTGATCCTGCTCTGTTTCAACCAAAGCTGCACCAGGGAACAGGCAATCAACTTTTGTTTGTCGGACGTCTGGCCGCAGAAAAAGGGGTACCAATTCTCCTGGACAGCCTGGTTCAGCTTGTTCAGGAGTACCCTGATCTGGTGCTAACGCTCGTTGGCGATGGAGAATCGAGAGCAAACTTAGAACACCAGGTGGCCGCCCTGGGTTTGAGTGACCGCGTTCGGTTCCTCGGCTACCAATCGCAAACTGCTGTTCGCCAGCATATCCAGGCAGCAGATGTCTTTGTCCTTCCCAGCTTTGCCGAAGGAGTTCCCGTTGTCCTGATGGAGGCAATGGCAGCAGGTATCCCTGTTGTATCGACTCAAATAGCAGGCATTAGCGAACTGGTTGAAAATGGAGTCAGTGGTTACCTTGTGCCACCTGGAGATGCGGACGTTCTGGCAGTTCGGATCAAGGAACTGATTGATAATCCCGACTTGCGGAGCAAAATGGGGAAAATGGGGCAGCTAAAGGTCGAGAAGGATTTTAACGTGTATCGTGAGGGCGATCGTCTGCATCAAATTCTAGCCCAGGCTCTGAACGCAGTCGAATCGAATTAAAGCAGGTTTTCCCTCAATACCGTGAAATGCCCTCTAAGAGGGCATTTCACGGTATCTTTAGTTTTTGGTGCCGATTTTTCTTGAGAAAAGGAAGTGGGCATTTAAAAAACGAAAACCTGAAAAGCTGGTTTGACTGCTATATCAATTGAAGTTTTGGTGGGGACAAGGGGGAGTGGGGGCATTGCCCCCACGCAGGGAGCACACCCCCTGAACCCATCAAGGGGGCACACCCCTGCACCCCGTCCTAATCAACCTTTCGGTTGCTATATGCGTCAAGCCAACTTTTCTAGGTTTTCAAGGTTCGCTGATCCCTATTTTTTGGGACACTTCACTGAGCTGTCAGAAACTACGTTAGCGACAACCCAACCACTTCTTCATAACTGCCTGATTTGACAATGCGTCCCTGCTCAAGTTGGTAGACGCGATCGCAGTCTTTCACGGTTGTGAGGCGGTGAGCAATGATAATCAGGGTTTTAACCCCAGAGAGCTGAAGAATCGATTCAGTGACCAGTCGTTCTGTTTCGTTATCCAGAGCAGCAGTTGCCTCGTCGAGTACCAGAATTTCCCTGTCGTGATACAGTGCTCTTGCAATTCCCACACGCTGACGCTGACCACCTGAAAGTTTAACCCCACGCTCTCCAACCAGAGTCTTCAATCCATGAGGCAATTGATCAATCAGGTCTGTTAACTGAGCGGCTTGAATTGCTTTATGCAGCTTCTCATAATCAATCTGAGATTCATCCTGTCCAAAGGCAATATTCTGCTCAATTGATTCGTCGGTCAAGAAAATTGATTGGGGAATATAGGCCAGGAGATTTTGCCATGCCCGAAGATTGTTGTAGATCGAGACATCATTCAGGCGGATATCTCCATTCTGGGGTTCCAGTAGCCCCAGGATAATATCAACCAGTGTGGTTTTCCCAGAACCAGATTTGCCAATCAATGCGATCGACTCCCCGCGCTTGACATTCAGTGAGACATTGTGTAGAGCTGGCTGGGTCGCTTCTGGATACTGATAAGTGAGCGAATCGATTTCAATTTGAAAACTCGGCACCTGGTTACCATTTTGTGAGGATCTCACGGATGGATGCGGTGTTCCCAAAGTCTTCTGACTGCCAATGAAACCGCTAGTTCTTTGCAAACTTGCTTTTTCTTCTAAATCGTATAAATCACGGTAGAGACAGCTCAGGGTGTAGCTGGAGTTACTTACCAGACCAACGGAACTCAGGAAATGGCTGGCGGAAGGAATCAGACGGATTGAAGCGATCGCAAATACACTCAACGTTGGAATCAATCGATCCATTGATTGACCGGGCAGGAGTGGGTAGATAGAAACCAGCGCCAGCATAAAAATCACCAGCACAGTTTCAACTGCGATTCTGGGAATCACCTGGAAGCTATGAAACGAAGAGGCAGCATCTGCAAATTTCTGAGAGTGAACTCGCATCTGCTCTTCAAAATAGGGTCGGCAACCAATCACAAAGGTTTCTTTGACGCCGCCCAGACTGTGATTAATGACGCGAATACGCTCATAGGAAGCATCGGAAGCCTCAGTTCCCCACCTTGTTGCAAAGCTTCTGAGACGATAAAAGATAAAGAAGGTTGGCAGAAGAACTGCCAGAATCAGCACCAGCAACAACACATCTGTTTTGGCGAGCATCAGAATCATCACCGTCATAATAATCAGGTGAGAGCCTGCCATCAACAGTGGGATCAGATTGTCGTAACAGAATCCTCTCGTTTCTTGAGCCAGCAGGTTGATCATACTGGCTGAATCACGGCTCAGGAAGAAAGTATAGGGGGCATTGAGATAGGCTTTTAACAGTCTGGATGAGAGTAGGCCGTATTGATTGAAGCTATATCGGTAAATTGCTTGCTGAACCCAGAAGTAAAGCAGCGATTTGATACAAAAGACAAGGGCTAGACCAATGCCTAGCAGAGAGATAAAGTGCTGTGCATTGGAAATACCCGATAAATTGTAGAGCCATCGCAACCAGTAGTTGGTCTCAACGATCTGAGGGCTGGAAGCGATCGCCAGGAATGGACCTATCAGCGCAATTCCAAAAGCTTCTAACAGAGATGAGAGGGTAAACAGCAGCAGCAAAAAGAACAGCGACAGCTTGGAACCACACAGGACATAGAAGAATTTTGAGAAATATTTAACCATTCTCTTTTCTGTTCAAGAAACTACTGTTTTCCCTAATGAGTTTTGGTGATTGAGCAGATGGTTGGTGGTGCTTCGCGCCTCATAGGGAAACGGCTCTCAACTTGACCAATCAGGACAGGCGGCGAACTACCAACCCCGGAACAAGTTGAGCAGGCCCCCAACTGGGCCGAGCAATCGACCTGCAAAATCAAGAAATGAAGAACTCTGTTTCTTGGGAACAATCAAAACATCTCCGTCCTGGATCTGGATGGTATCCGTGAGATTTTCCAGGTTGATTATCTGACGCTCCACCTGGCCGGATTCATTCAGTCGAATAAATGCAACACGACTCATTCGAGCATCGGTAGTTGGACCGCCAGCAATCGCTACTGCGCTCGATAAAGAACCATTTGGCGGTACCTGAACTTCGCCGGGATTGCGCACCTCGCCAACAACCCGCACCCGAACTGTTGCTGGGGCGAAGCTGGAGCGAACCATTAACCGTCGATCGAGGGTATCGCCAGCGGTTAGCCGTGAAACATAAACAGAATCACCGTCTTGCAGAATTGGATCCTGCAAAACACTGTTGGATGTGACTGCATCCCAGAGATTAATCACAGTTGTTGTTGGATTACCGGTGGCCGCATTGCGAGTCAGGATTACTCTGCGGATATCGGCGTTTTGAGTAATTCCTCCTGCCTGTCGGAGAGCGAAACTGAGACTCGCAGGTCCCCCAACCGGGTTTTGCAAGTCGGTCTGGTTCGAAGTGGTTAGGCTGCGCAGTTGAACAGGACCTGGACGCTGCACCTCACCAGCAACGTTGACAATGACTGGTCGTAACGTCGTCAGACTAACCGTCACAACCGGATTGACCAGATAAACCTTGAGCCGATTGGAGAGATCCTGTGCAAGTTGATTTGGTGTTCTTCCGCTGGCAGGAACCTGACCCAGCAGTGGCATAGTGATGGTACCGTCGGGAAGAACAGTCCGAGATCCGGTAAATTCTGTATAGTCAAATACTCGAACATCCAGCTGATCCCCAGGGCCAAGCGTATAAAAAGCACGATCGGTGCTGGTTGAACCGAAGGTCGTTGGTGCAGAAGGAACTTGAGATAAAACGGGAACGGATGTTAACCCGATAATTCCTACCGCAGTAACCGTCTGAAATATTGGACGAAACATTAGATCATGCGCCATATCAGTTTGAATTGGAAGGGCGTTCAGGAAAACGAGAAAGCTCCTGTTGACTGACAGCCGCGAGAGGAAGCGTCGCCTGTTCTAACTGGTTACCAGCGTAGTAGAAGTAGCTATCTGGTTCGTTCCGAGGATCAATACCGTTCACCACCATACCGAGCACATTCTGTCCGGTCTGATGGAGAAACTCTTTCGCGGCATTAGCACTGAGAGCATTGACGACTCCCGGTCGTACCACCATCAGCAAGCCATCCACCATTTTGCCCAGCACTGCCGCATCGACGGTTCCAGCCAGCGGAGGCATATCGAAAATCACGAAGTCGTAAGCTTCACTGAAACGCTCCACCAATGTAGCCATTTTTCGGGAGTCCAGCAAAGCTGTTGGATTTGGGGGAATGACTCCTGCCGGCAACACATCCAGATTTGGCATGACTGTCTGAATGGCCTGATCAACATCTGCCTGATCAACGATGGCGTTACTAAGACCGACCGTATTTAGTAACCCCCAAACATGGTGCTGTGAAGGATTGCGCATATCAGCGTCAACCAGCAGCGTACGCCGTCCTGACTGAGCCATTGTCGCTGCAAGATTAGCAGAAACCTCAGATTTTCCTTCTCGTGGCACCGAACTGGTAATTGCGATCGCCTTCAGTGGCTTATCAGAACTGAGGAACTTGAGATTCGCCTGGAGCATTTGATAAGCCTGAAGCACAGGCGATCGATTGTAATCGCGGATGAGAACGCGAGGAAGCCCTGCTTCTGTCCTGCCTGCTGGGGCTTCAACTCGTCCTCCGCGCCCGAAGGCAGGAATTACCCCCAAGAGGGTATAGCCAAAGAGTTCTCTCGCCTCGCGCAGCGTTTTCACAGAGCGATCAATCAGGTCAATTCCAAAAGCGGTAGCAATTCCCAACAAGCCACCAACCACCAGCCCACCTGCAAGAAATAGAGTTTTTTGAGAAGCGAGGGGAGTCTGAGGTACAGCAGCAGCAGCGATGACACGAACGTTACCAATATTCTGATTCTCTGCAACCTTTACCTCATTCAACCGCGTAAGGAGTGCCTCATAGGTCTTCTGAGCAGCATCCAGTTTACGCTGAATGTCCTGCTGTGTTTCCTCAAGACGAGGCAGTATACGTGCTCGATTTCGGTAGGCATTTCGAGTCGCTGTGAGGGTTATAACGCGTTGTGCCAGTCCACGACGCTCTGTTTCTGCTCGCGCCAAATCCACAATTAATTCCCGTCTCAGATCGCCCAACTGAAGATTGGCCATTGATACGGGTTGCTTACGGCCCAGAACCTGTTGGATGCGCTGTTCAAGCAGGGTATTCAATGCATTCACTCGCCGTTGGAGATTAGTAATAGTCGGGTATCCTTCCCGGTAGCGAGTTTGCTCTACCGCCAACTCTCTCTGAGCCTGCTGAAGCTGAGTGAGAACCTCTTGAACTCCCTGAGCCTGGCCCAACGAGGCAAAGGTAACCGCCTGTGTAGCGTTCAGACCCACCTGAGCCTGCAACTGCTGAACACGAGCCGACGCATCTGCCAGTTGCCCTTGAGCATCTGCAATTTGTTCTTCTAGTTTAGAAATGATACCAACCGCTGCAGTAGCCTCTTCATCGAGAACAATAATATTGTTTCTCTCTTTAAAATCCCTCAGGGTTGCATCCAATCTTTGAACCGTTGCTTCTGTTTGCGGCAACTGTTGCTGGATGAACTCACGAGCTGAAACTGCCTCAGCCCGATTGGACTGGATGTTGTTACGAGTGAAAACTTCTACAACTTTATTGACAACAGATGCCGCCTTATCAGGGTCACCGTCTTTATAAGAGATCACCAGGACATCGGTGCCTGTAATTCCATCCACACCCAATCGGCCCTGGAGATCAGAGGGTCTCATCAACTGACCCGTGCCATCCCGTAAGTCAAGGGACTTGATTACTTCTTGAATGACGGGGGTTGAGCGGATGACTTCTACTTGAGTATCAGTGGGGCTATTCTGCGCCTTCAACGCTTCCAATCGTCCAATTTCCTCTCCCAGCCCCGTCAGCGCAGCAGCACGACTGCTCTTGATTAGTAGCTGCGCTTCAGCCTGATACTCTGGCTTCCGAGACGCAGCAAAAAGCGTGCTCAGCGCCAGCGCAGTTACTACCACAGCAGTTGCTGGAAGCCAGCGTCGTTTGAGAACGAGCCAGTACTGCTGAAAATCAATTTCGTCTTGGTTCTGCCGAGGTTCCATAGGCTACGGTCAATAACTCCACTCGAACTCTGGTCAAGATGCCCTTACTAAAGGAGAATGTCTAACTTATGCTGATCAGACATTAACCATTAGAACTTTTATGGTGGCTTCTGTAATGTAGCTACACAAATTTAGCAGTAACTTTAGTAGAGCAACCCAGACGCCAACTACTCCAGTCGACAATAACCCGTCAACTTCAATTAAAGGAGTTTTGCAAAAAATGCTCCAGCCCAGGCAGAAACCTTTATATAGTCTTTATAAAATATGTTGGACTGTAAAACTAGCATCAACTTTATAAAGTTTGTGTAAAGTTCCGTGTTTCTGACTATTTCTTCCTGCCATGCCGCGAAATGCTCTCATAGAGAGCGTTTCGCGGCAATTTGATTTTAGCGCCGATTTTCCTGAAATGCTGACGG
>CAZVXA010000010.1:0-60128 GCA_964630955.1 uncultured bacterium
CCCAAATTCTGGAGGGCGCACCGCTACCGCGGCGCGCCCTCCAGAATTTGGGTTTCAAGTTTTTCCACGCCCACTTACTTAGGTGCATTAATTGGTGTCGAGAATCCCAGTCATGTTTCAAATGTGTGGTTGGTTGTTGTGGGAGGGGCGCTCAGAGACCCTTCCACAACAACTAACCACACGTCTAGAACATTACCGCATCGCTCTACAAGAACGAGTTCCAACGCTACAGCGACTGTGCCTGTCGGCTTCGTTTCTTCTCCAAATACTGCTGATGCTCCTCGCTCGCCAACCAGTAGCTGGATGCCATCTGAATTTGCGTGACGATCGCCCTATCATAGCGGCCCGAACGATCGAGTTCGGCTTTAGACCATCTTGCAATTGCTTCCTGCTCAGGTTTATGGCAGAAAATAACCGAGCGATATTGTTCCCCCCGGTCAGCCCCCTGACGGTTCAAACTGGTGGGGTCGTGAATTCGCCAGAAGGTCTCCAGCAGTTCCTCATATCGCACAACCGATGGATCATACTCCACCTGACACACTTCCGCGTGACCCGTAATTCGCGAAAGTACGTCCAGATAGCAGGGATTCTCGAAGTGCCCACCCATATAGCCCACCGAGGTGGAGACGACGCCTTTCACCTTGCGAAAAGCGGCTTCCACACCCCAAAAACATCCGGCTCCAAAGGTTGCTTTTTCCATAACTCTGAAGTCTACAGCGACTCAAAGGTTGCTATAAAGCCATCCAGCGTCATACACGCCTCTATAAATTCTTCAGCATCGTTCACATCCTCAATTTGATATTCCATGATGCGTCGTTCGTCATCCTTCATCTTCTTCGATGCGATCGGCGTTCCTGGATACTGAGCAGCAATATCCTTAAACGCCTGTGCATGATTACGCCAGCTCTCTGCTGAACATTGAATCGTCACCCGCCACATAAATTATCACCTCAAAACTGTCTCGACCAGTCCACAAACCACCGTTCCACTACGACTTTTGTCTGCGTGAAAAACTCTACCGCGTGTTTCCCCTGTCCATGCAGGTCGCCGAAGAAACTATCCTTCCAGCCGCTAAACGGGAAAAACGCCATTGGTGCTGCCACCCCAATGTTGATCCCAATGTTCCCGGCCTCCGCCTCATAGCGGAACTTGCGGGCGGCAGCTCCACTGCTGGTAAACAGGCAGGCCATATTCCCCCATTGTCCACGATTGACCAGGGCGATCGCCTCTTCAATCGTTTCCACATGCAGCAGCCCCAGCACTGGCCCGAAGATTTCTGTCTGGGCGATCATGCTGTCGGGGCGCACATCCTGGAGCAGCGTTGGACGCACAAAACTGCCCTGTTCGTAGCCGGGAATTTTGGGATTACGCCCGTCCAGCAGCAGTTTCGCTCCTTCCGCCACCCCCTGATCGATCAGTTCTTCAATTCGTTCGCGGCTCTGCTGATTGATCACAGGCCCCATCTGTACCCCCTGCTCCAGGCCAAAACCAACCACGCGGGATTTTGCGCCCTCGGCGATCGCCTCCGTAAACGGTTCCTTCGCCCGACCTACCGTCACCATCAGTGATGCCGCCAGACAGCGTTGACCAGCACAGCCAAACGCACTGTCCAGTGTAATTCGCGTGGTCATATCAATGTCTGCATCCGGCAGAACGATAATTGGATTTTTTGCGCCCCCCTGGCACTGCACGCGCTTTCCATTGGCAGCAGCACGACTGTAGATGTATTTGGCGATCGAGGTTGAGCCGACAAAACTAATGGCGCGAATCGCAGGATGATCCAGTATGGCGTCAACGGCTTCTTTGGCACCGTTGACCAGATTAATCACCCCCGGCGGCAATCCCGTTTGCTCTAGCAGGCGAAACACCTTCTGCATGGTCAGGGGTACTTTCTCTGACGGTTTGACAATGTAGGTGTTTCCGCAGGCGATCGCATAAGGTAAAAACCAGAATGGAATCATTCCAGGGAAATTAAACGGGGCGATCACTGCTGCTACCCCCAGCGGCTGCCGGATCATAATTTCGTCAATCCCGGTGGCAATGTCCTCCAGAATATCGCCCTGCATCAGTATGGGAATGCCACAGGCTACTTCCACATTCTCGATCGCCCGCTGCATCTCGGCTCGCGCCTCAGCAAACGTCTTGCCGCATTCCAGAGTAATCGTCTGGGCCAGATCATCGATGTGCTGATCCAGTAAATTCTTGAGCTTGAACAAATACTGCACCCGGTCGGTGGGCGGGGTTTTGCGCCATTGCTGGAAGGCGATCGCTGCCGCCCTGGCCGCCGCATCGATTTCACTGGCGGGTGACAGGGGAACCCGCGCCAACACTTCGTTGGTTGCGGGGTTGATCACATCCTGGTAGTCCGATGCGATCGACGGACACCAGGTTCCATTGATGTAATTTTGTAGCTGTTCAGTCATAAAGAGATGTCTATAGAGAAGTTGCCCCTGATGGGTGCTTCGACCCTCAGCTTATCCCAATTGGTGCCTGTTCATTGCGGTCAAGAGTGGTGTTCTGTAACGTGGGCAGTTTGGCGTAGGGGTGCAGGAGTGAAACCACTAGAGGAACTTGTTCCACACCCCCTTTCACAACTGATTTGCGAAGCTATAAGTAACTGGACTTTTGACTAAATTGCGCCGATTTTTCCTGAAACTCTGACGCAGTCAGCGTTTCAGGAAAAATCGGCGCTAAAACTAAATATGCTGCGAAACGCCCTCTGCAAGGGCGTTTCGCAGCATTGTAGAAAAAATAGTCAAAAGTCCAGTAAGTAAGGGGGCGTGGAATAAAGTCGAAACCCCAAAAGCTGTTCTGCCCTGAGCGGAGTCAAAGGGTGGAACAGCTTTTGGGGTTTCAATGAACCAAAGATGATGGAACTGGGTTAACTGAAAAACCGATGACGACGCGAGACGGCTTCTTTTTAACCCAGGCAATCCCGCTAGTCATAGCGGAAATCTTATTGAGAGGGAAACTCTCGGCAATGGCAGAAATACAGACGAGGGGCAAAGCATTACTTGTTGAGAGTGACTGCCTCCAGAGAAGCTGTGACTCTACCGTTAAACTGCCTTGTTTTTTCAGACGCGCCACAAGTAGAATCCCAGACATTCCAGCGCAAATCATCCGCCAAGTGTCGTATCTTTTTGCGATAGTTCAGCGCCCGATTGGTAGAAAAAAGCGAAAGGTGAAAGATATGAGAACACCTGCTGATCAATGCTACGTAGGTAGGCGTGATTAAGCTTGAAATCCAAAAAGCTGTTCCGCCCGCGCAGCGGGCGGAACAGCTTTTTGGATTTCAACTTTTTCCACGCCCACTGACTTAGAACTGCTATAAACTGATTTTTAACGAATGTAAACATTGCCTGGATTACTGAACTATTCGGAGGTTGGCTCAATGACAGTGGCGGCAACACGGGTGATCGATTGGGATGCTGTGATTTCTTCCCTGGAAGGTATTGAGGTCATTCGTGATGTGGCTCAGGTTGCGAAACTCTCGAAGGACTATTACACCTACAGCCCCATCCTGCGCCCCCTACTGGATGATAAGGTCGGCGATCTGGTCGTTCGTCCCGCCAGCGAAGCTGAAGTGCTGCGCGTTGCCCAAATCTGTGTCCAGCATCGCATCCCCCTGACTGTGCGGGGTGCGGGTACCGGGAACTATGGGCAATGTATTCCCCTGGAGGGTGGGATCATTCTCGATATGACCCGAATGCAGGCGGTGAAGTGGGTCAAGCCGGGACTGGCCTGTGTTGAGCCAGGGGCGAAACTGGTCAACATTGACAAACAAACAAGAGAGATCGGCTGGGAAATTCGCATGGCTCCCTCCACCTACCGCACCGCTACCATTGGCGGCTTTATCGGCGGGGGTAGCGGTGGTGCGGGGTCAGTCACCTATGGGCAGTTGCGCGATCGCGGCAACCTGCACGCCGTCCGCGTCGTCACGATGGAAGACGAACCCAGGGTGATCGAACTGCGAGGCGATGCCGTGCAGCAAGTGAACCACGCTTACGGCACCAACGGCATTATCACCGAACTGGAAATCCCCCTGGGGCCAGCCTATCCCTGGGCTGAAACGATCGTCACCTTTGGTGACTTCATGACCGCCGCCCGGTTTGGACAGGCGCTGAGCAATGCGGACGGCATTATCAAGAAACTGGTGACGATCTTCGCAGACCCCATCCCCGCCTATTTCGCCGCCTTCCGGGACACAATCCCTTCCGGGACACATTGTGCATTCATCATGGTGGCAGAATCCTGCCTGGAACCCTTCGCAGAACTGGTGAAGCAGTGGGGCGGCAGCATCTGTTACCAGAAAACCGCCCAGGAAGCCAGTAAGGGCACCATGCTGCTGGAATTTACCTGGAATCACACAACGCTGCACGCCCGTAACGTCGATTCTTCCCTCACCTATCTGCAAACCTTATTTTTCAACGATCCCGATTTGAAACTCCTGGAGCATCTCTATCACCACTATGGTGATGAGGTGATGATGCACCTGGAGTTCCTGCGGGTCAATGGCACCGCCATTCCTGCCGCACTCCAGCTCGTGCGTTTCACCACACCGGAGCGTCTCAACGAAATTATCCAATACCACGAGGACAACGGTGCTTTTATCGCCAATCCCCACACCTACATCCTGGAGGATGGCGGCAGAAAAGCGATCGACCCGGTTCAGCTTACCTTCAAGGAACAGATGGATCCCTACGGTCTGCTCAATCCCGGCAAGATGAAAGCCTGGGATCAGCGGAGCTAAGAGGGGCACCGCAGAGGCGCAGAGGGCGCAAAGATTCTACTCTGCGTCCTCTGCGCCTCTGCGGTGCGCTTCAAAGATGCTAAGCGTCAACATCGCGTCGGAGAACGGTTCCGTTGGGGCCAGCGATCGCCCTTGGCAAACTTTTTTGATCCACAATCTGAAACGTGGTGGCGTTGTAAGTTGTGTAGACCGTATCTGCCTTTTCCAGGTCAACGTCAATTACGGTCATGGTTTTCATCGGCAGCAGATCACTGCCCAACAGGGGACGAACACCGCTGCCCAGGATGCCGCTATGCAGAGTTTGCAGTTGACCAACGTGACCAGGGTAGTAGGCGTGGTGGTGGCCACTGATATAGGTGTGAACCCGATGGCGCTCCAGGAGCGATCGCAGTTCATCTGCCCGATCCAGGTACTCCCCCGGATCGTCCCGCCCCACTGCAACGGCGTACAGTGGCAAATGCCCGATCACCATCCTCAACTTTGCCGTCTGGGCGATTGATGAAGCAAGGCTTCGTTCAGCCCAGGCAACTTGCGAAGCTGGAATTTGCCCGGTCGAAGCATCCCAGACGAGAAAGAAAATATCGTTTTGCTGAAAGGTGTAGTAGAAGGGGTAGCCCGCCTTGTCCACAAACGTCACACCGGGATTGTGGCGTAGGTCATTCCAGTGCGCTGCCGCCAGCTCTCGTTCCTTATTAAATAGAAAGCCCCCGTTAATCCCCAGTGCCCCCGACGCATCGTGGTTGCCCATTGTGAAACCGTAGGGAATATTGGCCCGCCGCAGCGGCGCACCCACATGCTGGTCAAATGACTCCCACATCGCCTGAATCTGCGGCTTTGTCAAACTGGGACTTTGCCCTGCCACCATATCTCCACCGCACAGCACCAGATCGGGCAACCATCCGGCGAGGAGGGCGATCGCCCGATCCACTTCGGGGTCGTACTCCGTCGAGCCGTACTGACTGTTGAGATCACTAACCACTAAAATCCGCACATCCCCTCGCGGTGGATTGAAAATCCCCTGCTGTTCCAACAGTCCTGGAGACGGTTTCGGAGTGGGAGAGGGAGTCGGAGTGGGAGAAAGGGCAACGGGAGAAACAGAAACGATCGGAGTGGGGGCAATGGCCTGATGCACGCAGCCTGCCAGTCCAACTCCTCCGAATACACTCATACCCCGCAAAAATTGTCGCCGCTTCAGGGCCATTGGCTCAGGTCAAATCAGAAGATCCGCTTTAGCATAGCTCGTTTGGACAATGATACTTGCAGCCCTCATCACACGGAATCTACATTGAAACCCCAAAAGCTGTTCCGCCCACTGCGCGGGCGGAACAGCTTTTGGGGTTTCAAGCTTAATCGCGCCTACCCACTTAGCTGTAGTCATCCTGGTTAGGACAAGGGGGGTCCCATGCAGGAGTTCCGCCCCTGCCCCCCGTCCTAACCAGGATGACTACGGCTATACCTACCGGAGGCTCTGCCTCCGGTAGACGTTAAAGGCTAAAAGCCTGGTATTTGTTTAGCGTTTTCGGATTCCCGTCTGGGCTACGCCCAGGTATTCGTTTCGCATCTCTCGCGTGCCCCTGCGCCGCAGGGGCACGGAGATGCGAAACGAATAGCTTTAACTATTTTCCCTACAATGCCGAGAACCGCTCTCACAGAGAGCGGTTCTCGGCATATTTAGTTTTAGCGCCGATTTTTCCTGCAATACTTACGGAGTCAGCATTGTAGGAAAAATCGGCGCAATTTAATCAAAAATCCAGTTAATTAGACGCGGCCAGCAATGATTCATACATCGCTTTACCTATTGCACTTCTCAGCGGGTGAGGTGCAGGACGCAGGGGTTTCGGCCTGAGTGCTCAGCGTTCGACCCCTCGGCTTGCGATCGGGCCGAAAGCTGAGACCATGCTGTAGTCTGAACATTACTGCCCCCACCCCCGTACCTCACCTGAGTGAGAACGGCTGCTCTCTGCCCTGGCTCAGTAACCTTTCAACCTGGGCTTTGGCATTGACGAGAATACGGCGATCGCCATCAACGGCAAAGACCTGGCAATGATCGGTGAAGGAGCCGTCACCTTCTACTCCTCATCCAGGTGTTCGACTACCGCCCGGAAAAAATCCAGCACATGGTGGTCGAGCAGACGATAAAAAACGTGTCGTCCCTGCTTTCGAGAACTGACCAACCGAATTGCTCGCAGAGTTCTTAGTTGATGTGACACAGCCGATTCGTTCATCTCTAACGTATCTGCCAGATCCCCGACGCACATTTCCTGCTGCGCCAGGATGGAAAGAATGCGCAAGCGATTGGGGTCAGCCAGAAATCCGAGAAACTCAGCCATCCGCTGCGCCTTCTCGCTGGTGAGGGGTTCCTGGTGCAGCAGAATCACGGAGTCATGCTCATGGGTATGGGGATGATCGCAACAGAGATCATCCCCACTCCCCATGCGCTCTGAACCGCTTTCAGTAAATGGGTCGGACATGCGTTTTCAGAATCACAATTGTGCTAAACCCACTCAGGAATGGCAGCCACAGCCCGTATGGCCGCAGCCTGCCCCCTGAGTGTGGCCGCTGGCGCACGCTTCGCTACAGTACGCCTTTTCATCCTTCATCACAGCATCGGTCAGATTCACGATGCACAGACAATCGGGACACGCACACTTCATTTGAGTAACGGTTGACATAGGATTCCTCTAAAACAACTTAACTTATATATTAATACCTGAATGGATGTTCAGGTATTAAGAAACGATAAATTGGATGGCAATTGGCATCATTCCAAATGTCGGGGCATGGGGTTGTTGATCCCTGAGGGTGGAAATGAACAACTGAACGGGGCGATCGTAGGGGCGAACAGCCGTTGCGCCCTACGATGTTTTGGATAGGTAACTTGGGTTCTGGTAACTGTTGACGATTCGGTATCGTTAAATATTCTTTTGGGTATCGTCGGCCTTCGGGAACTTACATTTCACTTCGATCGCAAAATCAGACTCGGTTTTTCCGCTGGCGATCATTGGCATCAGCGAATACGACTACTTGCCGCTACAGACGCCCAGTTCAGATGCAGTTGTCGTGGGCGATCGCCTGAAGCAGGCCGGGTGGCGGTGAACTGCCTGAACGATCGCGTCACCTCCTCAAGAGGGCGAAATCACGGTTCTCTCCGTACTGCGGCATCTCAACGCGACCTTCCGCCAGAACCAAAGACAGGAACCCATATATATCGGCGCAGGTAAAGATATTCCCCTCATCCTCCAACCCGCTCCTGCTCCAGAACCCACCGTCAGCGAAGAATGTCCTCTGGGAGTCCATGCTTCGACAGGCTCACATTAAAATTTTTCACTGAGAATAAACTTTCCTTCTGCCAGAGACCCAAACTATCAGAGTCCAACCCCACATAAGCCTTCTCATGGTTTTTCTGTGAAGCTGGATAGAGATTCCTGGCTGGTTTGATGATTCTTTGAAGAGTAAGGGGGAACGATTGATATGGCAAACGCCTTATCAAGCCCCCCGCCTCCTTTGGACTGATGCCCCCAGCCCCTGAAATATCAGAATTAGCGAGTGTTGCTGCCCTGGTTCGAGAACTGCGGCGGCGATTTGGGCTGTCTCAGGAGAAATTTGCTGCGAAGCTTGGAGTGACCTTCTCGATCGTAAGCAGGTGGGAGCGCGAAAGAGCCATGCCCTCTCCAATGGCCTTTGACCGGATGAGGGAGCTTTTGGAGAAGATGGGCGATCGCGGTCAGGATTTGCTGACCAAGTATTTTCCACAGGATGAGTTAAACCTGGAAGCAGATGGGGAGGTGCCTGAACATGGTCCGACTTGAGGATCTGACACAAGGCACTGCTGTTAAGGGAATTTTGCCCAACCAGCACGTTACTGTTGTGAATGCCACCTGGCATGGCGACTCATTAACCCTTATTTACAAGGATGCGAGCGGGAATCTAGGAAGCGAATTAATCTATGGAGATGACGCACACAGCCTGGAAATCGTTACCTTAGGGCGGCCTTGGAGCTTTGAAGGTGACGGAGCCTTGCTGCGGCTGGTGTCTGAAGCCCATCGCATCCGACTGGCTCACCTCTTTGACCCCCTGCTTGCAGTTCACACGTCTCTGGTGGAGCCACTGCCTCACCAGATAACGGCGGTTTATGGGGAGATGATTCCTCGACAGCCGCTGAGGTTTTTATTAGCGGATGATCCTGGCGCTGGCAAAACCATCATGGCTGGATTGCTGATGCGAGAACTGCTGATGCGAGGTGATCTGCATCGATGCATGGTTGTGTGCCCCGGCAGTTTAGCGGCGCAGTGGCAGGATGAGCTTTATCAGAAGTTCCATTTACCGTTCGAGATTTTGACAAACGATCGCATTGAGGCGGCTCGCACAGGGAATGCTTTCACCGAAATTCCCTTCCTGATCGTGCGATTGGACAAGCTGAGCAGAAACGATGAGCTACAGGCAAAGCTGGTTCAGACAGACTGGGATTTGGTGGTCTGTGATGAGGCCCACAAGATGTCGGCTTCCTTTTTTGGCGGTGAGGTTAAGGAGACGAAGCGATACAAGCTGGGCAGGATGCTCTCCAATGTTACGCGCCACTTCTTGCTGATGACGGCAACGCCTCATAACGGTAAGGAGGAAGACTTCCAGCTTTTTATGGCGTTGCTGGATGGCGATCGCTTCGAGGGCAAATTCCGAGATGGAGTTCATGCGGCAGACACCTCGGACCTGATGCGCCGATTAGTTAAGGAGGATTTGCTCAAGTTTGACGGAAAACCTCTGTTCCCGGAACGAATTGCTCATACCGTGAGTTATCCGCTTTCTGATCTGGAGGAGATGCTATACCGTCGGGTGACGGAGTATGTACAAAACGAGTTTGACCGGGCTGACAAGCTGGAGAACGATGGCCGGAAGGGAACCGTTGGATTTGCCCTGACGATTTTGCAGCGTCGATTGGCTTCGTCCCCTGAGGCAATTTATCAATCACTGAAGCGCAGGCGAGAGCGGCTTCAAAAGCGATTGCGAGAGGAGGAATCCCTGAAGCATGGGATAACCACCCAAATTGATTTTGGGCGGACGATTGACCCAGAAGATTGGGATGACGACTTTGAAGACATTCCAGAGGAGGAGCGGGAAGCCACGGAGGAGGAAGTCGTTGACCAGGCGACGGCTGCCCGCACGATCGCTGAACTGCAGGTAGAGATTAGCCAGTTAGAGGATTTGGAGAACCTGGCGCTCAGGGTTCGGCGGAGCCGCAATGACAAGAAGTGGGAGGAGCTGTCAAAACTCCTACAGAACGAGGCAGAGTTATTTGATGCTCATGGGCACCGCAGAAAGCTGGTCATCTTTACCGAACATCGAGACACGCTCAACTACCTAGCAGACCGGATACGGACGCTGTTAGGGCGAACTGAAGCCGTTGCCATGATCCACGGGGGTATGGGTCGAGAGGAGCGGAAGAAGGCAGAGCAGGCATTTAAGCAGGATGTGGAGGTGCAGGTGCTGCTGGCAACTGATGCAGCCGGAGAGGGGATTAACCTGCAACGAGCACATCTGATGGTGAACTATGACCTGCCCTGGAATCCGAATCGATTGGAGCAGCGATTTGGGCGAATTCACCGGATTGGACAGACGGAGGTTTGTCACCTCTGGAATTTGGTGGCAGCGGAGACCCGTGAGGGGGATGTGTACCTGACGCTGCTCCAAAAGCTGGAGTTGGAGCAGAAAGCGTTAGGAGGCAAAGTCTTTGATGTTTTGGGGAAGGCGATCGCCGGAACTGAGTTGAGGGAGCTGCTCATCCAGGCAATCCGCTATGGCGATCGCCCGGATGTTCGGGCCAAGCTGGACCAGATGGTATCGCGACTGGATCAGGACAAGTTGCTGGAACTGCTGGAGGAGCGGGCACTGGCAAGGGATTCAATGGATGCCTCCAAGGTGCAGCAGATTCGCGAAGACATGGAACGAGCAGAGGCTCGACGGCTCCAGCCCCATTTTATTGCCTCTTTCTTCATCGAAGCATTTCAGCAGTTGGGTGGGACGATTCGACTGCGGGAGCCAAAGCGGTATGAGATTACTCATGTGCCAGCAGTTATTCGTAACCGCGATCGCCAGATTGGTTTACGAGAGCCAATTTCGAGAACCTATGAGCGAGTTTGTTTTGAGAAGGGCCTGATTAGTGTTCCGGGGAAACCACTCGCTACCTTTGTTTGTCCGGGGCATCCGCTGCTGGATGCAGTGCTTGATTTGATTCAGGAGCGGCATCGGGACTTGCTGAAGCAGGGGGCAGTGTTGGTCGATGAGAATGACCCTGGTGAGCAAGTGCGGGCACTGGTCTATTTGGAGCATTCGATTCAGGATGCCAGTACGGATGCCAGCGGCAAGCGGCGTGTGGTTTCGCGGCGGATGCAGTATGTGGAGATTTTGGATGAAGGGGAACCACAGAGGCACAAAGAACACGAAGGTTCTATTAGAGATGCGGGTTATGCGCCTTATTTGAATTATCGACCGATTTCGCCAGAAGAGAAGGAATTGCTAGAAACCAATAACACTTTGTGCCCTCCGTGTCTCTGTGGTTCAGATATCGAAACTTCAGCAACAGGCTATGCGATCACGCACCTCGTGCCTGACCACCTTCAGGAAGTGCGGCAACGTAAGGAGGAATTGATCGACAAGACGATACGAGCCGTGAAGGAGCGGCTGACGAAGGAAATCAACCACTGGGACCAGCGGGCGGAGGATCTGAAGCAGCAAGAGGCGGCTGGAAAAGTAAACGCCAAAATTAACTCATCAAAAGCCAGAGCCAGAGCAGACGAATTGGAGTCACGTCTACAGAAACGTCTGACAGATTTAGAGCAGGAACGACGGTTGTCGCCACTGCCACCCGTGGTTGTTGGTGGCGCACTAGTGGTGCCGTTTGGTTTACTGCAAAGGCTGCAAGGGAAGCGACAGTCTGAGCCGAGCCTGTTTGCTAGGGAGACGAAGCGAATTGAAATGCTGGCAATGGACGCAGTAATGGCTTTGGAGAGAAGGTTGGGAAATGAACCCCAGGATGTGAGCCAAAAGAAGTGCGGTTACGATATTGAGTCACGCATTCCAGGAACCAATGAGGCCCCCAGCAGGATAAGGTTCATTGAGGTGAAGGGGCGAATTGAGGGAGCGGAGACGGTAACGGTCTCAAAAAATGAGATTTTGACCGCTCTCAATAAACCAGAGAACTTTGTATTGGCGCTGGTTCAGGTGCCGAAGTCAGAAGATTTCTCAGAGGGGGATGCTTTTAAGGCTTTGGCGTCGAAAGGCAAATATAGGGTTGGCGATGATGGCTGTGTTGTTCGGTACGTAACACGACCTTTTGAAAAGGAACCGGACTTTTCAGCGCACAGCGTGAATTACGATTGGAGGGAGCTTTGGGAGCGAGGAACGGTGCTGGGATGAGGGAACCACAGAGGCACGGAGAGCACAAAGAGAGGGCGAATGGGATTTCTCAACAGATTATTGGGGCGGCGATCGCCGTTCATCGGGAGTTGGGACCGGGGTTATTAGAGTCGGCTTATGAAGCTTGTCTAAAATATGAACTGAAGGAGGCAGGTTTGGAGGTTGAGAGCCAAGTAGCACAACCTGTGATTTATAAAGGTCTTGGTCTAGAGTGCGGATATCGGTTAGATTTGCTGGTCGAAAACCTTGTTATTGTTGAGCTGAAGGCTGTTGAGGCTTTGCTACCGATTCACGAGGCTCAATTGCTGACCTATTTGCGGCTCAGACACCTGTGGTTGGGTCTGCTGATCAATTTCAATGTACCAGTTCTGAAACAGGGAATTAAACGAATTGTTAACTAACGACCTCACAAACCACGAAGACACAAAGGACACGAAGAAGATTAACCCTTTGTGCTCTTTGTGCCTCTGTGGTTCATTAGTCTTTTTTAGCAAGAGGATATAGCAGAATGCAAGCTCATAAAATCGAAGCTGTTTTGTCTGAAGATGGCACACTCGTCCTACAAGGCTTACCCTTTCGAGCGGGGGAAGCGGTTGAAGTCATCATATTGGAGAGCCGTACACCCCCCAGTGTTCCTGGCCATTCTCCAGAGTTTCCATTGCAGGGAACCGTACTTTATTATGATGAGCCGTTTGAGCCTGCGGTTTCTCCCGAGGACTGGGATGTTTTGAAATGATCATTTTGGATACCCATATTTGGATTTGGTGGGTAGACAACAATCCCCGCTTATCGGATCAGCAGCGGCATTGGATCACGGAAAACCAGCCCAGCGGAATAGGAGTCAGTGTTTTTTCCTGCTGGGAGGTGGCAAAACTAGTAGAGAAAAACCGCATAGGTCTGGCTCTACTGCTGGAGGAGTGGTTTAGCGCTGCACTAGCCTATCCAGGAGTGCAATTGCTCGATCTTTCTCTGCCCATCGTAGTTCAATCCACCCAGCTCCCTGGATTTCATAACAACCCAGCTGATCAAATCATTGTGGCAACAGCAAAAGTATTCGACTGTCCGCTACTAACCGCTGATCAAAAGATTCTGAACTATCCTAATGTCAAAACGCTTCAATAATTTTTGATTAGATGGCAGGGGTATTTAGTGAGAATGCTTTCAACTTGAAGATAACTTATTCAAAACAAACTAAGCGTATCCGTAAAATCCTCAATCTTTTTCCTTAGCTTTATACAATTTTCACACATTTTTTCGTAAGCAGAAATTTTTGCGTAAATATACCGTGAAATCGTATAAGGGATTGATGTTTTCACTGGTTTTCAATATTTCTTGGCTGTCCGATCGTCTTTTTCATGAGCCAACTTAGAGGAGAAATCACTCTTCTAAGTCAATGCCCCAACGGAAGAAGCTCATTGAGGTTGCGCTCCCACTGGACTCGATCAACCAGGAATCTGCACGGGAAAAATCAATTCGGCATGGACATCCCAGCACTCTGCATTTGTGGTGGGCAAGGCGACCATTAGCAGCTTGTAGAGCTATCTTATTTGCCTCATTAGTAGATGATCCATCGAGTCATCCAGATAAGTTTCCAACTGAAGAAGAGCAGAATATTGAGCGACAAAGATTGTTCGATTTGCTAGGAAGAATCGAGACTGCCGAGAAGACCGCCAAACAAACGGTTAGAGGTTTGGTGTCCTGGGATGATTTGAAAGATCCATTCGTCATTGAGGCCGCACAGCGCGAGATTGTTCGATCGCTCGCCTGGAACCGAAATGAAGAACCTCCTACCGACCCAAAAGCGGTGCAGCAGTACCTCCAAAAATACGCTCCCATCGTCTATGACCCCTTCTGCGGGGGCGGTTCAATTCCCATCGAAGCGCAGCGAATGGGGTTAAAGGCGTTTGGCAGCGATCTCAACCCGGTTGCCGTCATGGTCACCAAAGCCATGATTGAAATTCCGCCTCAATTTGCCGGACAGCCTCCCATCAATCCCGAATATTGCAGCGAGCATGACATTAAGAAGGAGCTGAGGAAGGGAATCTGGGAAGGCAATGCAAAGGGTTTAGCGGAAGACATCCGCTATTACGGTAACTGGATGCGCGATCAGGCAGAAAAGCGCATCGGACACTTGTACCCGGACGTAGCGTTGCCTAACGGAGACAAAGCAACTGTCATCGCCTGGATCTGGGCAAGAACGGTGAAGTGTCCCAACCCTGCCTGTAACTGTGAAATGCCTCTGGTGCGTTCCTTCGCCTTATCAACTAAAACAGGCAATTCACATTACATTAATCCGGTTGTGAATCGCTCCCGCAATTCAACTCAAATTCAATACGAAATTAAATCCGACAAAGGCAAACCACCGGAAGGAACGGTCAGCCGTAAAGGGGCACGCTGTCTTGCCTGCAATAGTCCTGTTGGGTTGGACTATGTGCGAAGCGAAGGGAAATCCAAACGCATTGGAGCAAAGCTGATTGCGATCGTGGCAGAAGGGGAAAGAGGACGAATTTATTTACCGCCGGATGCAGAACATGAACGAATTGCGGCTAAGGCTGAACCCACTTGGCAGCCAGAAACCGACTTGGTTCCCAACTCTCGTCATGTTACGCCACACATTTATGGCATGACAAAACACTCCGACCTATTCACAGCTCGTCAGCTTACTGCCCTTTCTACCTTCAGCGAATTGGTTGAAGCAGCCAGATCTCAAATGTTTAAAGATGGTGCTGCGGAAGATTATGCCAAAGCAATTGCAACTTATCTAGCTTTTGCCGTAGATAAAGGGACGGATTACTGGTCAGGTCTTTGCAGTTGGCATTCATCAGGTGAGAAAATGCGAAACACCTTTGGAAGGCAAGCAATTCCAATGGTGTGGGATTTTGCTGAATGCAATCTATTTAGTAATTCATCTGGTAATTGGTTAGGCTGTATCACTTGGGTACAAAAAGTAGTTGCAGAATGGCGAGGGCTAAGTTCTGGCAAGGCTTGGCAAATGGACGCAAGAGAAGTTGGCGTACCCCAATTTCAGGGGCTTATTCTACCTACCGATCCCCCATACTATGATGCAGTTCCCTATGCCGATCTCTCCGATTTCTTCTATGTCTGGTTACGGCACTCCATTGGACACCTCTATCCTGAGATGTTCCAAACGTTGCTAACGCCCAAAGAGCAAGAACTGGTTGCTGATCCGTTCCGGCATGGCGGCAAGGAGCAAGCGAAACAATATTTTGAGAATGGCCTGAAGCAGGTATTTGGCGAAATTCGAAAGATTACCCACCCTGATTATCCGTTCACGGTTCAGTATGCGTTCAAGCAAGTAGAGAGCGATGAGAGTGAGGAGGATGAGGGATCTGCCAATACAAACATTGCCTCAACCGGATGGGAAACAATGCTGGAGGCACTTGTTCAATCTGGATTCTCCATCACAGGAACCCTCCCAATTCGGACGGAGTTAGGCAATCGGATGAGAGGACAAGGCTCCAACGCCCTCGCATCCTCGATCGCCCTCGTCTGCCGCCCTCTACCCGAAGACGCTCCCAAAATCACACGCCGCGAATTCCTGAACCATCTCAAGCGTGAATTACCGGATGCCATCGAGAAACTCCAGCAAGGCAACATCGCACCTGTAGACCTCGCACAGGCCAGCATCGGCCCCGGTATGGCAGTTTTTTCGCGCTATGCCAGAGTGCTGGAAGCGGATGGCTCCTCCATGCGCGTCCGTACTGCCCTGCAACTGATCAACCAGACCCTTGATGAGTTCCTCACAGAGCAGGAAGGCGCATTTGATTCCGATACTCGTTGGGCGCTGGCATGGTTTGAGCAACACCAATTCAACGATGGGCTGTTTGGCGACGCCGAAACTCTGTCGAAAGCCAAAGTCACCAGCGTTCAGGGATTGGTTGACGCAGGCATTCTCCTGGCGAAAAGCGGCAAAGTTCGCCTGCTCCGCCGGGATGAACTCCCCAAGCAGTGGCATCCCGCAACCGATGCTCGCACTCCCGATTGGGAAGCCATGCAGCATCTCATTCATGTGCTCGACCAGAAGGGTGAAACGGGAGCTGCTGCCCTCCTCGCTCAACTGGGCGATCGCGGCGAAAACGCCAGAGATTTGGCTTACCGCCTCTACAGCATCTGTGAACGCAAAGGCTGGGCACAGGAAGCGATCGCCTACAACAGCCTGGTTATGTCCTGGTCTGAAATTTCTCGACTGGCCGCAGAACAACAACAGCGCACCCCCGCGCAGAAACAACTGGAGCTTGTAACTCATGGCAATTAGCAATCACGAACGAGTCGGTCGTGCCTTACATCTGCTGAGTGAAGGACTGGCTCCCTTCATCGAGCGCGAAATGCGGAACACTTACCGCGACCACTGGCTGCTACGTGCCAGGGCAAGCCTGCGGGAAAGTTACGCCCCCAACGAAGATATCGCAACGATGATGAAGAGCGATCTCTACGCTCAACTCTCGGTCATGGTTGGCAACTGGAAGGAGGTCTTTGGCAAGCCGTTAGGCAAGGCAGAACGCAGCTTAGTTGCTGAACTACAGGAGGTTCGCAATACCTGGGCACACTCCAGCGCCACCTGGTCTACCGATGATACCTATCGCGCCCTGGATAGCGTGACGCGCCTCCTGACGGAGATTGGTGCAACATCTCAGGCCGATACCGTTGAAAAACAGCGCTACGATCTGCTGCGAGTTCGCTTTGAAGAACAGGCCCGTCGTGAAACCCGTCGTGCCACTGTTGCTCCAGTTGAAGGAACGCCCACGGGTGGACTCAAACCCTGGCGTGAAATTGTCACTCCTCATCAGGATGTGGCATCGGGTCGCTATCAGCAGGCGGAGTTTGCCGCCGACCTATGGCAGGTCTATAAGGACGAAGGCTCAGACGAATATCGCCTGCCTGATGAGTTCTTCCGCCGCACCTATCTCACCGAGGGATTAAAAAAACTGCTCACTCAGGCAGTTCAAAGATTAGCTGGTAAAGGTAGTGATCCAGTCATTGAGCTACAGACCAACTTCGGCGGTGGCAAGACCCATGCGCTTCTGTCGCTATTCCATCTGTTCTCTGGCGCACCTGCTAAAAGCCTGTCAGGCGTTGAAGCAGTCTTAGAGGCAGCAGGTGTCACGGAACTGCCGACCGAAGTCAAAACGGTGGTTTTCGTGGGCAACCGCACCCTTTCCCCAGGGCAACCCGACATCAAAAAAGATGGGACCGTCGTTCACACGCTCTGGGGCGAAATTGCATGGCAGCTAGGCGGCAAGGAAGGCTATGAGATGCTGCGGCGGAGCGATGAAACCGCCACCAATCCCGGAGATATTCTCACCAAACTCTTTCAACGCTATGCTCCCTGCCTGATTTTGATCGATGAATGGGTAGCCTATGCCCGTCAACTCCATGTAGATAACGATCTGTGCGGAGGGAGTTTCGATACCCAATTCACCTTTGCCCAAACTCTGAGTGAAGCAGCCAAGAATGCGGATCGCACGCTCCTGGTCGCCAGTATTCCCATGTCGGAAATCGAGAAGGGGGGCGATCGCGGTCAAGAGGCTAGCGATCGACTCAAGAATGCGATCGGGCGTGTAGAATCCCCCTGGCGACCCGCCAGCGCCGAAGAAAGTTTTGAAATCGTCCGCCGTCGTCTGTTTCAATCCATCGATCCAGACTCTTACGTTGCTCGTGATGCCGTCGTTCGTGCTTTCCACGAGATGTATCAGGCACAAACGGCAGAATTCCCATCCGAATGCCGCGAAGCGAGCTACCGCCGCCGATTGGAGGAAGCCTATCCAATCCACCCAGAACTGTTCGATCGCCTCTATTCCGACTGGTCAACCCTGGACAAATTCCAGCGGACTCGTGGTGTGCTGCGTCTGATGGCAAAGGTGATTCATACGCTGTGGGAAAGCGGCGATCGCAGTCTGCTGATTATGCCTTCCACTGTCGCTGTGAATGATCCTCAAGTGCAGCCTGAGCTAACCCGCTATCTGGAAGACAACTGGGTGCCCGTCATCGAAAAAGATGTCGATGGCTCTAACTCATTACCCGTCTACCTCGATAGCCAAAATCCGAACCTGGGGCGTTACTCTGCCTGCCGTCGGGTTACTCGCACAATCTACCTGGGTTCCGCTCCCACTTTGCGAGCTGCTAACCGGGGATTGCAGGATCGCCGTATCAAACTGGGCTGTGTTCAGCCGGGTGAATCGGTTGCCACCTTTGGGGATGCTTTACGACGGCTCACAGACCAGGCGACGTATCTGTATATCGATGGCGATCGCTATTGGATCTCGACTCAGCCCAACGTTACCCGCACTGCTCAAGACCGGGCCACACAAATTCAGGAAGATGAAGACAGAGCTTGGGAGGAAATTATCCGTAGGCTCAAGCTCGACAAACAGCGGGGTGAGTTCACTGGCGTTCATATTGCCCCCGAATCTTCAGCCGATGTCCCCGATGAGGAGTCGATGGGGGTAAGGCTCGTTGTTCTTGGTCCACAGCACCCTCACATCAACAAATCCCCAGATAGCCCTGCTCAAAAACAGGTTGCAGAAATCCTCGACAAGAAAGGAGTCAGCCCCCGCTACTGCAAGAACATGCTGTTGTTCCTGGTTCCAGACAAGACCAAACTTGCTCTTCTAGAGCAGAATATCTGCCAGTATCTGGCATGGGAGTCGATTGTTGACGACAAAGAATCCCTCAACCTCGACGTATTCCAGAGCAACCAGGCAACCACCAAACGCAACCAGAGCAATGAGCTTGTTGAGCAACTGCTCAAAGAAACCTACCAGTGGCTTCTAGTTCCGACCTACAATCAGGCTGCGACTGACCCTAAAGACCAGATTATCTGGAGCGAGATTCGTCTCCAGGGGCAAGATTCTCCTATCCTTCGAGCCAGTCGCAAAGCGGTTCACGAGGAGCACTTAATTACAACCTACGCTGCCAGTCGCCTCTGCCTCGAAGCCCTCAACCGCTATCTCTGGCGCGAAAGTGATCACATCGACCTCAAGAAACTGTGGACTTACCTCACAAACTACCTCTATCTTCCTCGCCTCAAAAACGACCAGGTGTTGCTTCAGGCCGTTCAAGAAGGCGTTTCAGGATTACTCTGGAGCGAAAGTTTCGCCCACGCGACAGGTTGGGATGAAACAAAACAGCGTTACCTCGGACTCAGAGCAGGGCCACGAGAACCGATTAGCGTTGCCCTCAGCAGTCAGAGCTTACTCGTCAAGCCAGAGATCGCTCAACGCCAGCTCAATGTTGATGAAGAAGAGCGGCAGCGTATCGAACGGGAGAAAGCTGCGACTCAGGGTTCCACTATGGTCACTGGCAGCACATCTACAACAACTGCTGGAACCACTGGAGGAACAATTTCTCCTGAGCCACCTCCTCCGGAGAAGAAGATCAAGCGATTTTTTGGCTGTGTTAACGTCAATCCAACTCGACTAATTAAAGACGCAGGACAGATTGCAGACGAGGTTCTTCAGCATCTCAATGCCCTGAATGCAGACGTACAAGTCACGATAGAAATTCATGTTGATTCATCCGAGGGAATCCCAGACAACGTAATCCGTACTGTGACTGAGAACTGTCGCGTCCTGAAATTCCAGGAACACAACTTTGAGGAAGAGTAGGTAGAAACCATCGTTTTCTGGTGCAATCTTAGAAAATTAAAATCAGGATTACGATTGTTGTTAATCTTTCACGCTATCTCGGGCAGACTTCCTCTGCATAATTAGCGTGAATCTTCCATTTCTAGACCACTTCTGTGCTATATATGGCAGGATTGATTTTAGATGTGGTAATAATATATTAACCTCTAGGGTTAACAATCTTCCCCATCCTTGATACAATGGACATTGTATTTAAAGACAAAAAGCTAGCGAAGCTATGCAACAGCAAGAGGGATTTGGTCAAAGAGTTGGGGGCAGATAGAGCTAGACGCCTACAGCGACGATTAGATGATCTGCGTGCAGCAAAAGTTTTGGAGGATATGCGATGTCTACCAGGCCGATGCCATGAATTGGTCAAGGATCGGGCAGGGCAACTTTCACTTGATTTAGATCATCCCTATCGGCTCATCTTTGTGCCAGCTAATGAGCCTGTCCCTCGAAAACCCGATGGTGGGCTGGATTGGTTAAGGATTACTGCGGTTAAGATTCTCTGTATAGATAACACTCATGAGTAGCGTATTGAAGAATCAGTACACCCCTGACTATGTTTCTCCCCCTGGTGAGACGCTGCTTGAAATCCTCGAAGAGCGGGGAATGTCTCAGGCTGAGCTAGCAGAACGAACAGGGAGACCTAAGAAAACGATTAGTGAAATTGTTAATGGTAAAGCAGCAATTACCCCGGACACTGCACTACAGCTTGAGCGTGTGTTAGGTGTTCCAGCCCACTTCTGGAATCAACGTGAGCAGAATTATCAAGATTTTTTGGCAAGACAACGCGAGCAAGAACGCCTGGAGAAGCAGATAGAGTGGCTTGACCACTTCCCAATCAAAGCAATGGTAAAACTGGGCTGGCTTGAGTCCAACAAGGATAAAATCCAGCAATTCCAGCTACTCCTAAATTTTTTTGCAGTTGCCTCTCCAGAGCAATGGGAGAAAATTTGGAGTAATCAACCAATCGCATATCGAAAATCCGTTGCCTACATGAGTGATGAACCTGCGATCACTGTCTGGCTTCGGCAGGGAGAACTTGAAGCCAATCAAATAAACTGTTCACCTTATAGTTCGAAACGATTTAAGGAAGCTTTAAAGCGAATTCGTGCCCTTACAGTAGAGCCGCCTGAGGTATTTCAGTCTGAGCTTGTAAGGTTATGTGCGTCGGCAGGAGTAGCGGTAGTGTTTGTTCCAGAGCTACCAAAAACCAGAGTATGTGGAGTAACGAGATGGCTGTCTTCTTCAAAAGCATTGATTCAGCTCAGCCTCCGTTATAAAAGTGACGATCATCTTTGGTTTACCTTCTTTCACGAGGCAGGACACGTATTACAGGAAAAGAAGGGCGAGATGTTTTTGGAAGGTCAGGCAGATTATGATCCAAGCACCCTTTTAGAGCAAGATGCCGATTTGTTTTCTGCAAACTTTCTGATTCCCGCATTAGAACTGGATAAATTTTTGGCAGCATCAGGCAAACGCTTTACCAAAGCCTCTATTACTCAATTTGCCGCCGAACTAGGAATTGCTCCAGGAATTGTGGTTGGTCGTTTACAACATGATGGGTATCTTCCAAGAAGCCATTGCAACGAGTTGAAACGACGGTTTGAGTGGGTGTAAGTAAGTGGGCGTGGAAAAAGTTGAGACCCCAAAAGCTGTTTCGCCCGCTGCGCGGGCGAAACAGCTTTTGGGGTCTCAAGCTTAATCGCGCCTATCTACTTAATTGCTTCTAAGGCGTTGTAAATAAACAACTTCACCCCCCTCAATTCCCCCTGACAAAGGAACCCCCACCCCAGCCCTCCCCTTTGCAAGGGGAGGGCTGGGGTGGGGTGCATTCATTCCATGAGGTTATTTTTTTACAAGCCCTAATGAAAGCTGATAAAGGCTGTAATACTTCATCGGCTTGAATTTCTTTGACCTGAATGGAAACGGGCATTCAGACGTCTACAATCCCTCCAAGATCAACTTGATGCGATCGACAGACCCCCTGCTGCCACCTTCAGCAGGCATTTAGCGACGAACTATAATCAAGACACCCGCTGCCCGTAGCCCACCATGAGTAGCATCCAGATCAACATCCCTGAAGAAGTTTTGATCAGCCTCAAGCAGACACCCGACGCCCTCTCTCGTGAGTTGTGCCTGCTGGCGGCGGTCAAACTCTTTGAACTGGGTCGGCTCTCCTCCGGTCGTGCAGCTCAACTGGCAGGCATTTCACGGGTAGAATTCCTCAACATCCTGGGGCGCTACCAGGTTTCCCCCTTTACTCAGAGCGCTGAAGAACTTGCTCAGGACGTTCAAAATGCCTGATCGTCAAGTATCGTCAACACCTCACCCTTATTCTACCTGCACCAAATCGATCGACTGAATTTACTACCAACTCTCTACAGCCAGGTCACAGTTCCCACTGCTGTCCAACGAGAACTCCAGGCAGGGCAAGCTCAAGGACTCAGCATTCCCCTGCTTGAGCAACTCGATTGGGTCACAATTGCTTCCGCCAACGCAGCATTCCTTCCCAACGTCACCGACCTCGGCGAAGGAGAAACTGAAGTCATTGCCCTGGGCATCGAAAATCCCGGTAGTCGATTAATCCTGGATGATGCTCTCGGCAGAAGTATCGCTCGCCTTTATCAGCTCACCTGCACAGGTACTCTGGGTGTTCTCGTGCGTGCCAAGCAACTGGGGCATATACCTGCGGCTCTCCCAGTGATTCAGGCACTCCAGCAGCAGGGCATGTGGCTGACCCAATCGGTGATCGCCACCATCCTCCAACTGGCGGAAGAACAGCCTTAGACACAGCCTTCCACCCCGTCTTTCTATATACACCCCCCAACCCTGGAAGATTTTTGGCTCTCATTTACCTTTGCAATTTGCTCACGATGTCCATTTTTGTGACCAGGATTGTGACCATTTTGAGTATCACACCCTGACTTTTTCTGACGAAAATTGGCAGAGTTTGGCACAACTCTCCACACAAAGAATACTCTAGAACTCAGTTCCAGAGCCTGAAATCCTTAAAGGCGGCACCCAGATTCGAACTGGGGGATGGAGGTTTTGCAGACCTCTGCCTTACCACTTGGCTATGCCGCCATACAACGTCCCAGTATATCAGAAAGAGCGATCGCCCCTCAATTACCCCAAATTTACCCCGGACTTTGCAGCAAACCGACCGCCGCTGTTCCAGTTCAACGGTTTAGGATGAGAAAACGTGGGATCGATTGCCCACTTCAAGCTGCCCGATGAATTGGGGGGCAGTGTTTCAAAAGTGTTGATGGTTTTGATGGAAGTGGCGCGCCGCTTCCATCAAAACCATCAACACTTCTAGAACAACACCAATTGGGGATATCGCCGTGCTACAGGTGTGGGGAACGCTGGTTATTCTTTTCCTTTGCCCGGTGCTGGGGGGCTTGCCACTGATTCGGTGGATTGTCTACGGCCTTACCCGACAGGACTTGAGACGAGTGGGCACCGGGAACATCAGTGTCTCGGCGGCCTTCTACCACGGGGGACGACTGGCAGGGATACTGGCGATCGCCTCCGAAGCCTTCAAGGGGATTGCAGCGGTGCTGCTGGCGCGGTACTTCTTTCCGGGACAGCCCGTCTGGGAAATTGTGGCACTGATGGCGCTAGTCATGGGGCGCTACTGGTTTGGCAAAGGGGCGGGCACGACCAACGTCGTCTGGGGAATTGTGGCCCATGACCCAGTGAGTGCCGGGTTGATCTTACTGATCAGCTTGATTAGCTTTACGATTTTGCGAGAGCGGAAATCTGGGCGATTGGCGGTACTGGTGCTGCTGCCTGTAATTACAGCACTGCGGCATCCGGCGGATGGGCTGCTGGTGTGGGCCACAGTGACGCTCAGTGTGTTACTGGGTTGGATTTATCAGAAGATTCCCGATGACCTGGATTTATCCAGTCGGGAGGCACAACGGGGGTCACAGCAGATGTTTAAGTTTTTCAGGGGCGATCGCGCCCTCCTTTCCCTGGATCAACCATTAAAGGCCGAGAAGGTAGGAGCAAAGGCGGCGACGCTGTCCTACCTGAAGCGCAAGGGGTATCCGGTGCCCGATGGGTGGGCGCTGCCGCCGGGGGATGATCCGGCTCCATTAATTGAGCGGGTGTCGCCGACGGGGGACAGTCCTGTAGTGGTGCGATCGTCCGCCATTGGGGAAGATTCCGAGATGGCTTCAGCGGCGGGGCAGTACGAGTCGATTCTGGATGTCACCAGTCCTGCGGCATTAGAACAGGCAATTCTGCGGTGTCAGGCGTCCTACAACCTGCCAGGTGCAGTGCAATATCGGCGCGATCGCCAGCTTCAAGAGCAGGGCATGACCGTCCTGGTGCAGACCCAGGTGCAGGGGGTATTTTCGGGGGTGGCCTTTAGCCGCGATCCCGTCAGTCGTCAGGGAGATGCGGTGGTGATCGAGGCGCTGCCGGGAGGTGCCAGTCGGGTAGTATCCGGGCGGGTGACGCCGGAGCAGTATCGGGTGCTGGTGCGTCCGGAGGAGATGGGTGAGAACTGGATGTTGCCGGAGGCGGTGAAACTGCTGATGGAGGGAGAGGGAGATGTGCCGCCCCGGTTAATTCAACAGGTGGCCTATCTGGCGCGACATCTGGAGGGACTCTACTACGGGGTGCCGCAGGATGTGGAGTGGACGTTTGACGGACAGCAACTCTGGCTGTTGCAGTCGCGTCCGATCACGACGATGTTCCCCATCTGGACGCGCAAGATCGCAGCGGAGGTGATCCCTGGCTTCATTCGTCCGCTCACCTGGTCGGTGAATCGTCCGCTCACCTGTGGCGTGTGGGGCGATATCTTTACCGTGGTGCTGGGCAATCGCGCAGGGGGACTCGACTTCAACGAAACGGCCACTCTGCACAATTCCGCAGCCTACTTCAACGCCACATTATTAGGCGAAATTTTCCTCAGAATGGGGCTGCCCCCGGAGAGTCTGGAGTTTCTAACGCGGGGGGCTAAGTTCAGCAAGCCGCCACTGACCTCGACGCTGCGCAATGTGCCGGGACTGCTGCGGCTGGTGCGTCGAGAGATGCGTTTGGAGCAGGATTTTGACCGGGATTTGAGGCAACGGTTCCAGCCGGGACTGGCAGAACTGGCGCAGCAGTCGATGGTAGAGTTGGACGTGCGCACGGCTTCGCCGTTACCGCAAGGGTCGCTTCTTTCCCGCATCGATCAGACCCTGGAACTGCTGCGGCGAGCCACCTACTACAGCATTCTTGCGCCACTCAGTCTGGCGGTCAGGCAGGGGATGGCAAAAGTGCCGGAGGCAGAGTTGGACAACGGGGCGTCTCCGGAGGTAGCGTCGGTGCGATCGCTCCAGTCCCTTGCAGCCGCAGCGCGAGACGTGATTGCAGTTCCAGAGGTGGCTCCCCAGGATGTGTTCGCTCAGTTGGGGGAGTCTGCCAATGGGCAGAAAATCCTGCAGCAGTTTGACCAGTTTTTGCAGGAGTTTGGCTACCTCAGCGATGTGGGGACGGACATTGCAGTGCCCACCTGGAGGGAGGAACCGGAGTCGGTGCGATCGCTGTTCACCCAGTTTGTGCTGAATCCGTCAACACCATCTGCCCGACGTTCACCTTCCCAAAAAGCGCAGAAGCTCCAGCGACGACTGGATCTCAAGGGGCAAGTGACAACGGTGTACAGTCAACTGCTGGCGGAACTGCGGTGGAGCTTTGTGGCGCTGGAGAAGAGGTGGTTAGAAACGGGAGTGCTGGAGCAACCCGGAGATATTTTCTTTCTGGAGTTTGAAGAAATTCGGCAGTTGGTGGAGGGCACGAATCCTAAGTTGCCAGAGCGGGTGAAAAAGCTGGTGGAGAGGAGGCGATCGCAGTATGAGGCCGACCAGCAGCAGACCCCGGTGCCCACTCTGGTGTATGGCAATGACCCACCGCTGCTGGATGCACCTGTATTTTTCACAGGAGAATCGAGTAGTCGCCAGTTGCGCGGCATCGGGGCGAGTCCGGGACAGGTGGAGGGGCACATTCTGGTGCTGAAGACGTTGCAGAATGTGCCTGTGATCGATCGATCGACCATTCTCGTCGTGCCGTTTACAGATTCGGGTTGGGCACCGCTACTGGCGCAGGCCGGCGGCATTATTGCGGAGGTGGGGGGAAGACTATCGCATGGGGCAATCATTGCCCGCGAGTATGGGATTCCAGCAGTGATGGATGTTCACAATGCCATGCAGCAGCTATCCAACGGGCAGTGGGTGCGGCTGGATGGGCAGTCAGGAGTCGTAGAACTGCTAAGTAGATAGGCGTGATTAAGCTTGAAACCCCAAAAGCTGCTCCGCCCACTGCGCGGGCGGAGCAGCTTTTGGGGTTTCGACTTTTTCCACACCCACTTACTTATAGGAAGAATTGGTATTACAGTTCTCCCACAGCCTCCAGTCAAGAGCACGGCGCTGCCACCCCTCCTCCTGGAGGTCAGACAAACACTCCGGTCTCCGGTGCATAGTCTTGAGCGGGTAGTACCTCCCAGTTGGTCTCACCATCGAGCTTCAATACATGGTGGTGGTACTTCAGTAGACTGGGGCGATGTCCGACGCTGATATAGTTGGTCGTCGAAGCCTGAATGAGCTGGTAGACCAGGGCTTCGTTCTGCCAGTCCAGAGCGCTGGTGGCCTCGTCCAGGATGGCGTAGCGAGGTTTGGTCAGCAGTAGACGGGCGATCGCCAGACGCTGCTGTTCGCCCAGCGAAAGGACAGTGGCCCACTCCAGTTCCACGTCAAACCCGCCGACCCGATCGGGCAGATGGGTCAGATTGACCTGCTGCAATGCCTGCCTCAGTTGATCATCGGTGGCATTGCTGTCGGTATGGGGGTAGAGCAACTGTTGCCGTAGTGTTCCCAGAATCATATAAGGGCGCTGTGGGAGGAACAGCATTTCGTCCAGGTTGGGACGAAGAATCTGTCCGGTACCTGCGCTCCACAGTCCTGCGATCGCCCGCAGTACGGAACTCTTGCCACAGCCGCTCTGTCCTACGATCAACAGCCCCTCTCCCGGCTGCACCGCCACCGACAAATCATTCACCAGGGTGCGGTTTCGGTTGGGAGTGAGCAGGGTAACTCGCCGTAGTTCGATGGTCTCCTCTTCGGTAACATCGATGGTGGTGCTGTTGGTGCGGTTCAGTTCTGCCCGATCCAGCGCGTCGCGAAACGCTCCCAGACGCTTCACACCAGCCGCAAAGGCAGTGAGTTGCTCGAACTGGCTGACGATAATGGAAAGCGCATTGAAGATCTGGCGAAAGGCGATCGCCGCCTGGGTAATCGTGCCGAAATCTGTTTGTCCTGCGAGGTAGATAGGAGCCACCACCAGGTAAGGCAGTGCCGCCACGAGAAAGGTATAGCCCTGGGTGAAGAAGCCCAAATTCCGCTGCCAGCCAATCAGCAGGTCGAAGTTGCGGATCGCCCGCATGAACCGATCTTTGACCTGGATGGCCTCCTGCTCTTCACCCCGGTAGAAGGCAATCGATTCGGCGTTGTCCCGCACATGCACCAGGCCATAGCGGAAGTCGGCCTCCCGCCGCAATTGGTTAAAGTTAATGGCGATCAGGCGCTTCCCGATCCACCCGGTGAACACGGTGCCCGCAACAGCATAAACCACCAATGTAATGGACAGGGCAGCAGAAATGGACAGCAGGACTCCGGTGAAGGAAACGAGCGTAATGATCGCACCCAGTACGATTAACATGAAGCGCAAGCTTTCAATCGTGAAAGACCGAATGTCCTCAGAGATCCGCTGGTCAGGGTTGTCAATCTGGTGGTCAGCGTTGATGTCATAGTAGGCACGATTGTGGAAATAGCGATTGAGAAAATCTTTGGTAAGCCATTCACGCCAATAACGACCCAATTTATCGCGCAGAAACTCATACAGCACGACGATGGGGGTTCCCACCACCAGAATGCCAACATAAATCAGAATATTGCGCCAGAACAGTTCTGCTTGTCTCTCCGCCAGAGCAGTATCAACAAATCGAAAAACAAAGCTAATGCCAACGTTTAGACCATTGACGACAACTGCCATCCCCAGCAGGATGGCCAGCAGCCCCCTGGCTATCCACTTTTGTTCGGAGAACCAGTAGGGTTTGGCAATTTCCCAAAATTGTTGGAACAGTTGGCGATCGATGCGACTATTCAGTTCAGTAGGCGTTGGATCAACGGAAGTCATAGACGGTAGAAGTGAAAGAACCCGGTCAGAATCAGACAGATGGAAAAGGACTGCTGCCCAAATTTCTCCTTATTATAGGGAGAGGATTGCTGTTTTCCCGGATGCCCGGTAGGTCTGCGGGTGATTGATCGTTCTACAAGGTGATTATCGCTCTACAAAATGTTCGCTTCTGAATGGTGTACGGCTGACATTTTGAGGCATAGTTGAGTCGTCCCCTCATGCTTGCCCCGTATGTTCATCTCACTGATTGCCGACTACGGTACCGGAGATCCAGCCTTTGCAGAAGTTACCCAACGGCTGGCAATGGCGATTCCCGATGCTCGCATTCACTGGCTATCGGTTGCACCCTTCAGTACGCTGGCCACTGGATTTTGGATCGCTCAACTGGGGCTAAATCCAGGCCCTGTGGAGCGCCTGATCTACCACAACTGCGCTCCCCGCAAGGATGACCCAGAGGCCCGTCAGGACAATGAGGGGGAAGGATTGACCTATGCGCTGCTGCCCAACGGCGTGAAGGTGGTAGGTGTGAATGCGGGCTACACGCTGTCGTTTATCAAGAACCATGCAAAGGTGCTGCGGACGGTAAATGTATCGCGTGGGGGATCTCAGTTTCGCTCGCGGGACGTGTTTCCCCCGGCGGCAGCGGCGATCGCCCTCGAAAACTTCGGCGTTCTGGGCGATGAGCTGAATCCGGCCCATATCCCTGACCCACCGGGCGATCGCGTGGCATGGATTGACGGGTATGGCAACCTGAAAACCACAATACCTGCCCACACGGTGAATCTGGTACCGCAGCACAAGATTGTGGTGCGCGTGGGGGATGTGGTCAGCGATGCAGTCTACTCCGACGGTAGTTTTAAGGTGCCAGAGGGGACGCTGGCCTTCTCCCCCGGCAGTTCTGGCTGGAACGGAGCAGACGGGAAGCCACTCCGATGGATGGAGCTATTTTTGCGGGGAGGCAATGCCTGGGAGCGATTTGGTAAACCCAGGGTGAATCAACGAGTCACGGTAGTGAATCAATAAGGTAAAACAACCGTAAACGTGGTGCCAACTCCCACCTGACTCTCCAGCAGAATATGCCCGTGGTGCAGGTCAACACAGTGTTTGACGATCGCCAGCCCCAGCCCGGTGCCCTGAATCGTATCGACATTTTTGGCTCGATAGAATGGCTCAAACAGTCGTTGCCGATCGCCTTCCGGGATACCGATCCCATAGTCCTGCACCTGCAATTGCACCTGGTCAGAATGGTAGACCAGGCGGAGATCCACCGGGCTGTGATCGGGGGAATATTTGACGGCGTTTGAGAGCAGATTGTTGAGGATCTGTCGCAGCAGGTTCTGATCCAGCCCTACCGGATGTGCTGCACCGCTACTGTTAAATTGGAAGCGATCGCTCTGCCCATAGGCCAGTTCAAATTCCCGAATGATTTCCTGACAAAAGGCTGTGGCGTCGATGGGTTTGCGCTGAATCTTCAACTGCCCCAGTTCGGCTTTGCCAATCCACAGGACATCATCCAGCATGCGGGTCATGTGTTTGATTGCGGTGTGAATTTGCTGGAAGTATTCCTGGTCAGACTCCAGTTCGGGGCCATATATTTGCAGCAGATCGGCAGCCGACTGAATCACCGCCAGGGGCGTGCGAAATTCATGGGACATCATGGAGACAAAGCGAGACTTCATCTCATGTAATTCCCGTTCCCGCTGTAGGGTTCTCAATATCTCTGCTTGAGCGCGTTCCTGGTCGGTAATATCGCGCTGTACACCAAACTGCCCGGTGATAAGGCCCTGTTCATCGTACAGGTAGATGTCGTCGGCCTGACTGATAATGGGCGTACCGTCCAACTTGCGTTCATCGATCAGCAGCTCAGCCGTTTGTTCAGCAACTTTGGCCTCCAACGCCTGATTCATCTGCTGCATCTGCTGATATAACTCAGTCTGCTGTCGGGCAATGGTGGTTTTTGCCTGGTGGCGCTCAACCGCAATGCTGGCAATGGTGGCAGCATTGGCCAAAATTTCGAGTTCGTCGGACTGGGGCGATCGCACCTGAGCGTAGTACACGCCAAAGGTTCCCAGAAGTTTGCCCTCGCTGGTCACAATCGGCGTAGACCAGCAGGCTTGCAGGCCATGACTCAAAGCCAGGTCGCGAAAATCCTTCCAGAGTGGATCGCTGGCAATGTCCTCTACAATCACCCTTTGTCGCCGGAAGGCGGCTGTACCACAGGAACCCATTCCTTCACCAACGCGGCATCCCAGGAGTACCTGCTGGTAGGTCTTCGGTAGATGGGGGGCAATCGCCGACTCAACCGTGCCTTCGGGGGTCAACAACAAGATTGACGCAAAGGAACCCTCTAGCTGAGTTTCGATCGCCGTCATCAATGCAGTCAGGATGGCCTCTAACGGTTCCCCACGGGCGATGGTCGCCAGAATTCGGGTAGTCAGACTGTAGCGCGCCTCAACCCGGCGCAGTGCCTGATCGGCAGTAGAAGCTGATTGCCGCCAGAGACACCAGATCTGCGGCAGACCGGTCTCATCCAGCCGATAGCGCATTTTGCCCTCCACATGGACGGCATCACCGTGGGCGGTTTGCAAGGTGAGTTGCAAGCAACAAGTGGCTCCGTCGGACTGAAGCTCCCGACAACAGGACTCAAAGCGATCGCGGTCTTCAGGGTTCAGTACTGCCTGAAAGGAAAGCGGTGGACTGTCCCTGCTATCAGTAAAAGCACTATCAGTAGAAATACGATTTTCCCCTGAGTCATGCCCCAGAATTCGCCGCCAGGTCTGGTTCATATAGAGCAGTATGCCATCTGGTCTCATCACCTGAACCAGGTCACTAGCCTCGTCGCACAGACTTTTCAAGTCCTCAAAACAGTCTCTCATTCGTCTACAAGAAATGCCTGGAGCACAGGCTCATGCCCCACCTGATTGATAGAATGCCTTTCGCCAAAAAAAATACAATTTATAATACAGCACTTTGCAAGTGCATCTGGTACAACCTTTGTGTTGAGAACCGCGCGGAGCGCGGTTCTCAACACAAAGGTTGGTTTTAGTTCAGCGCCAAGCGCTGTACAGCGCTTGGCAAGCGCGTGAGGTACAAAGTTTTTGTTGAGAGCTTTGCTCCGCGCGGTTCTCAACAAAAACTTTGGTTCTATCTCAGCGCCAAGCGCTGTACAGCGTTTTTCACGTCGGTGAGGTACGCGGGGTGGGGGACACCGCCCCCACCCCCCATGTTGCAGAACTTAGCGCTTATCCGAAAACCCAAATTCGGCAGGCGCGACGCTACAGCGTCGCGCCTGCCGAATTTGGGTTTTCGGTTTTCGGATAGGCACTTAGTGTTCGCAACACTGGGTAGATTTCTAGCAATGAAATTACCTGCGTTGTGTGGATGTCTCTCCCGCGCAGCGGGGGAGACATCCACACAACGGGTCATTTCTTTCGTAGAAATCTCCTGGTCTCTCACCTGCGGGTGTGGAGCGACAGGAATCACAGATGTTAGGGTGGAGACATTTCGTGCCTGGGGACAACCCAGTCCTGTGAAAGAGTTGTGCTCTGTCGAACTCCCTTTCAAAGACCTGGACTTCACCAGATTAAAACTGTGTGAAAAAATCTGCATATGAATGCTCGATTGTTGAGGACTTTGCTGACCGTACTCTTATCGGTCGGACTGGTGGTGCTGCTCTGGCGATCGCCCGTCCACGCACAGTCCACCGTTGGCCTGGAGGCCCGCCTGTCTCGCCTGGAGTCAGAGAATGTGGTGCTGCGATCGCAGTTAAACCAGATTCAGTCTCAAATCAGTCGTCTCGCGCCTGCCGCAGGTATTACACCTCCCAGATCCAGCGTCCGTCAGCCGACTCCACGAATTCGCCCCGGAGAATCTGCACTGGCGGAAGATCCGGCGTTTAAGCGGTTGGCCACCCTGGTGATTGAGCTGCGTGAGCGGGTCGATGCCCTGGAGAGCCAGGTGAACCCACGCCGACGGTAATGCTGCCCCAGTTCGACCCATGAATAGGAAGTGGCGTGGTGCTTCGCACCGCGCCACTTCCTATTCATTGCTGATTTGAGGTATGAAATGTTTGTTGAGAGCCGCGCTCCGCGCGGCTCTCAACAAACATTTCATACTTGAATTAAGCAACGTCGTTTTTTAGGGGAGGGCCTTATCAACTGTCGTAAATTCTCGCCTCCAGCGCTTCGGGAAATTCCTCACAATATTCCTCGAACGCCGTTTTCTGGAGTTTCATGGCCCGCTGGTGGGAGGCTTCAGCCTGGAGTTCTTCTACAGTTTCCCAGGCGATCATGCATTCCTTGGAGGTGGCACCGTACTGCTCACAGATGGAACGGGCATCAATAATCGCCTGCTCAATCTGCTCATCCAGTTGGAGGGCGCGGGGAGCCTCCACGAGCTTCCCTTTGGCCATGATGTCGCTCACGGAAATCACCCCCAGTAGTTCCTCCTGGATCACAGGGGCGCTGTGAATTCTCGCATTGGCAAACAGGCGGGCCACGTATTCAATCGCCAGGTCGGGATTGACCACAATGCAGGGTTTGGTCATGATTTCAAACACCCGAACCCGTTGGGGATCTTTGCCGTAGGCGATCACCTTGTAGATGATGTCGGTCTCCGAGAGAATGCCGTAGGCGTCGTTTTCATGGCGACGAGCCACGATCAGCGATCGCACTCCATGTTCGGTCATCATCTGAATGGCTTTGGCCACGGATTCGGATCCGCGAATCGTCACCACATTGCGGGTCATGATATCTGCTGCTTTCATTCGTTCACCCCTCCCCTGGATATTAAACGCTGGCCTTTTGATTGGAACTTATCATGTCTTTTCAGTTCTATCTACGAACTCCCGAATTTTTTCCAGTGCGATGGCGATCGCCGCTTCTGTCGTTGCCGAGAGGGACTCCCCAAAGTCAAAAGTTTCAACCGGAACCAGGATCTGGTAGGCGTTGGGAGAAACGCCGTAGAGGGCGCGAGTGAGGGCCAAGAGCGATCGCGGGTCAGCGTGGTGCTGAAGCGTTCCCTCCCGGTTCTGGAGATCGAGGGGCTGCACCGTGGGGGGAATTTCCTGGGGGGAAGTCGCCGCATCGATAAAGAGGATGGTCTGGGCATCGGCAATGTCGGCGGCCAGTTCGGGGGTGAGCTGGTGGACGGAGAGCGATCGCACGTCAGGGAGGTTCCACTGGGCGATCGTCTCTGCGATGCGGTAGCCCGCGCCATCGTCGCCGCGCAGAGTGTTGCCGTAGCCGATGATCAGGTAGGAAGTCATGCTTATATCTTGCACCAAAATCCAAAGCCCTGATTCTGCCGCCGCGAAGCGGCGGCAGAATCAGGGCTTTGGATTTTCTTTGAGCAAGGTACAAGAGGTCAGGATGCACACTTTAGCAATACTGTATCGACACCTCGCGCTGTTTGCTGCGGAGGAACTGTACCAGTTCTTCAATTAAGCTGCGACGAATGGAGATATTTTTCGGCAGCAGGGGGTTCTGGTAGAATTCGTTGATGCTCTGTCCCACCAGAAACAGAATGGAATCGGCCTGAAGGATCTCCCGCGCCAGCAGGTAGGCTCCATTATTGTCGAAGCGAAGCTTTGAGATATCTCCATTGGAATTTTTGATATATTCGGTGGCCTTAGAGATGGTCAGAATTCCTTCCGTCACCAGATCAATTCCTGGTAGGGTGCCAATGGGCGGCAGTTCTCTGCGAATCGTAGAAAGATCCATCTCCACAGTTTCACCCATGTAGTTTGCAACAATGTTGCCCGTTGTTCCACCGCAAACGATCTTGCGACCGTCAAAGCCTAATAGCTTTTCAATATATGTTTCATCCTGCTCTTTATCCAGCGGTGGCCCGGTGAAGATGATCAGAGGATTACGTTTGCGGACATAAATTCCAACAAAGGTGGCATCGTCCCCCACCGCTCCCTGGTACAGAGTGTGGGTCCGGGTCAGGGTCTCCTGGACAATATTGCGGGCGGTTTGCGATCGCCGTTCCAGCACCCCTTCAATATATTCAGCAATGTTCTCCCAACCCCAGCCAAAGTTCAGCGTTACGCCCATCCCGGCGTACAGCACCCCATCGCTGACAGCTCCCAAAAAATCGCCCCGTTCCAGCACTCCTTCGGCGATCGTAATCTTGCGCTCCAGGATTTTCTCTGAGTGGGTTTCCAGGTGAACCGTTTTGCCGGAGTGGAAGAACAGAAACGGGGGATTGTCGAAGTTGATCACCTTGAAATGATTCGTTTCGCAGTTGACCTGGATGATGGTGAAGGTAGAGTAGGCAATTTTTCGCACCTGGCAAATGGGCAACGTCCCAATCACCGTTTTCAAGACTTCCTCCAGGGGAATTCCTGCATTCAACATGGTAATCAGAATTTCGGTGGTCAGCGTAGCGAGAATGTTGGCTTTGACGCCGCTGCCCAAACCGTCAGACAACACTACGATCAGGCTTTTGTCGGTCTTCAGGTACTTCACTTTGTCACCGCACAGCTCCTCGCCTTTTTTGTTGAGGCTGGATTCGTAGATGTCGAGGAAGTTGTCAACCGTCATAATTTCAGCTTGTTATCCCAAATTCTTTTCAAATGTCTGTACGATTTCCCACAGGCTGACTTTTGTTTCAGCAGTCGTTTCTCCCAACAATCCAGCGATCTCCTGTGCCACCTTCATCTGCTTATTCACTACTTCATTCACTTTGCGCACTGCTTCGTTCTTCAATCGATCCATCTCTCGTTTTCTCACCAGATCGTGGCTCAGATCCACCATGATGCAGGCGATCACTCCCTCATCCTCGATCGAAAAAATAACCTCATTCACGTACAGGTTGTAGCGGGAATATTCCTTAATCCTGCCGCGAATCACAATGCCATCTCGCCAGACCCGCTTGAAATCGTCCAGGTCATCCAGAATCGTGGACGCTGGCTGGCCGATCGCGTCCTCCTGTTTGACTTGAAACATCTCGCAGAAAGCCGGGTTTACCAGGCGAATGTAGAGATCTGCATCCACCACAATCAGGCCGTTGGGGTCATACTCCCAGAGCAGTTGCCAGAGATGGTTTTGCGTTGAGTCGGCGGTCATAGGACTGAGGAGAAGAGGGGATATTCAATTGCCGGAGGAATATGGGGTGGCGAGAGGGGCGATCGCCCGGATCACAGGCAGGACCTCCTGGGTAAATTTCTCTTCGATGTTTTGGGGGCTGATATTGAGGAAGTGATTGTCCTGAAATTTCATCACGATGCCGTGGCTACAGGTTTCCAGGCAGAAGGAACCTTTTAGCTCGATCAGATCTTCGAGCTGGTGTTGTTTGATCAGCCCCTGAAGTTTGGGAAGCACTTCGTATACCCCCAACTGGTGGCAGGCCGATCCCATACAAAGGAATAAATTTTGTTTTGCCATGATGAACACATAAGTTAGTGTTTCCTTCTCTTTTCTCGTCCCCAGGCTCCGCCTGGAGACGGGCTTTCGGAGGCTCTGCCTCCTGCTCGGAGGAGGCGGAGCCTCCGGTGAGCATTCCCGGCCAGAGGCCGGGAACGAGGGTAGACGAGGGGGGGGGCGATCGCCACATAACTTGGGCCTGACTTCGTTTCTCTCGTCCCCAGGCTCTGCCTGGAGACGGGCTTTCGGAGGGCTTCTGCCTCCTGCTCAGAGGAGGCAGAGCCTCCGGTGAGCATTCCCGGCCAGAGGCCGGGAACGAGGATGGGAGGGGCTACACCAGCATTACTGCTTCCGTCACCTCCTCCACAGGATGACCGTTCGAGTCTGCCGGACCGCTGATGGTTGGAATCGGCTTACCGTGGTAGGCATCCAGCAGCAGTTGGCGCAGATCGCTGATCAGGGGATAGCGGGGGTTTGCGCCCGTACACTGGTCATCGAACGCCTGGTCCGCCATTTGATCCAGATGGGCATAGAACTGGGTGTCGTCGTTCTTCAGGTATTCCCGGATGCTGGTGGGGATCTCAATCTGGCGCTTCAGGGTTTCAATGGCGATAATCAGGCGATCGCACTTCTCCTCATCCGTTTCTCCCCCTAACTTCAGGTAGTCCGCAATCCTGGCGTAGCGCCATTTGGCATTGGGATACTTGTACTGCGGGAAGATGGCCTGTTTGAAGGGGGCATCAGTGGCGTTGTAACGGATCACATACGAGATCATAAACGCATTGGCTAACCCGTGGGGGACGTGACAGGTGCCCCCCAGTTGATGCGCCATTGAATGGCAGATCCCCAGAAACGCATTGGCAAAGGCCATCCCTGCCATTGTTGCGGCGTAATGGACTTTCTCACGGGCTTTGGGATCGTTCTTGCCCTGATGGTAGGCGCTGGGCAGGTACTTGAACAGTAGACGGATTGCCTCCAGTGCCAGACCGTTAGTGTATTCGGAGGCCAGAACGGAGACGTAGGCTTCGATCGCGTGTACCAGCGCATCAATTCCTCCATAGGCGGTGAGACCACGGGGCATATTCAGCACCAGTTCAGGATCAACGATCGCCATATTCGGCGTCAGGGCATAGTCTGCCAGGGGATATTTGATGTTGTTGCGGCGATCGGTCACCACTGCAAAGGGAGTGACCTCCGAACCCGTACCTGAGGTGGTGGGAACGGCCACCATGATAGCCTTATCGCCCAGTGGCGGCAGTTCATACACGCGCTTGCGGATATCCATAAACCGCATTGCCAACCCCTCGAATTCAATTTCGGGATGCTCGTACATCAGCCACATAATTTTGGCGGCATCCATTGGAGAACCACCCCCGAAGGCAATGATCACGTCTGGCTCAAAGGTGCGCATGGTAGCCAACCCGCGTTCGACGGTGTCCAGCGAAGGATCGGGTTCCACATCGTAGAAGATGTCGTAGCGCAGGCCGATTTCATTCAGAACGGCTTCGATCGGCTGGGTCATGCCCATTTCAAAAATCGGTCTGTCGGTAACAATGAACGCCCGCTTTCGGTTGCTCAGTTCTCTTAATGCGGTGAGCAAAGAGCCGTAGCGGAAATAGATTTTGGGTGGCACGCGGAACCACAGCATATTCTCCCGACGCTCTGCAACGGTCTTGACGTTGAGCAGGTGGCGGGGTTCGACGTTCTCAGAGACAGAGTTGCCGCCCCAGGTGCCGCAGCCCAGGGTGAGCGATGGGTCTAACCGGAAATTGTACAGATCCCCGATCGCTCCCTGTGATGAAGGGGTGTTGATCAGGACTCGGGCCGTTTCCATCCGGTCTTCAAACTGCTTGATGTGGCTGGTGTTACCGGGGTTCGTGTAAAGCGCAGCGGTATGCCCGTGGCCGCCAAACAGCACCAGTCGGGAGGCTTTTTCGACCGCATCTTCAAAGCTCTGCGCCCGGTACATCGCCAGCACGGGACAGAGTTTTTCGTAGGAGAAGGGTTCTTGCAGTCCAATCTCATCGACTTCAGCAATCATTAACCGGGTCTGCGGTGGCAGAGACACGTCAATCATCGTTGCGATTTTGTCTACGGGTTGTCCCACCACATCCGGGTTCAGGTGTCCGTCAATGATCAATACGCGGGAGAGGCGATCGCGCTCCTCCGCCGACAGGAAATAGGCACCACGATCGGCAAATTCTTCCCGCACTGCACCGTAGATGTCATCCACTACGATCACCGACTGTTCGCTGGCGCAGATCATGCCGTTGTCGAATGTCTTACTGAGAATGATGGAGGACACGGCCATTTTGATGTGGGCTGAAGAATCGATCACCGCCGGGGTATTGCCCGCTCCCACCCCCAGTGAGGGCCGTCCTGACGAATAGGCAGCCTTCACCATACCGGGGCCACCCGTCGCCAGGATCAATTTAATGTGCTTGTTCTGCATCAATGCCTGGGACAGCGGCACTGTCGGCTCGTCAATCCAGCCAATGATGTCCTCCGGGGCACCTGCAGCGATCGCAGCCTCCAGTACGATTTTGGCAGCGGCGATCGTACACTCTTTAGCTCTAGGGTGAGGAGAGAAAATGATGCCATTGCGGGTCTTGAGGGCGATCAGGGCTTTGAAAATAGTCGTCGCGGTGGGGTTCGTGGTGGGAACGATCCCCGCCAGAATGCCCACAGGCTCCGCAATTTTTTGAATCCCAAAGGATTTATCTTCTTCAATGAGTCCACAGGTTTTATCCTGCTTGTACTTGTTGTAGATAATTTCGGAGGCAAAGTGGTTTTTGATCACTTTGTCTTCTACCACGCCCATACCCGTTTCTGCGACAGCGAGTTTTGCCAGGGGAATGCGGGCGGCGTTGGCTGCAAGGGCGGCTTTTTTGAAGATGTGATCAACCTGTTCTTGAGTGAAATCTGCAAACTTGTGCTGGGCTTCGCGAACGCGCTTGACTAAGGCTTCCAGGTCTTCGAGTTGAGTGACTTTTGTAGACATATTTGTTTCAAGGATAAGTGAGTCAGTTGCATTAATCTCGCGTGATTTCTCGTAACACCGTTCCATCTGCTGCGATCAACTCAACCATCAATGGCATCTGTCCCGCAGCATGCGTGGAACAACTCAAACAGGGATCAAAACAGCGAATCCCGGCCTCCACCCGATTCAGCATTCCTTCAGCGATCTCATTATTGTGAATGTAGTGTTTAGCAATCTGCGTCACCGTTTGATTCATCGCCAGGTTGTTCTGTCCCGTCGCAATAATCAAATTCACTTTCTGGATCAATCCATTCTCATCGACTTTGTAGTGATGAAACAGTGTTCCTCGTGGCGCTTCACTGACTCCAACGGCTTCTAAATGATTAATTCCAGCGTGGGCGCGGACGCGATCGCTGATAATAGTGGGATCTTCCACCAACTGCTGAATTTTCTCCAGACAGGCGAGGATCTCAATCAACCGGGAATAGTGGTAGACAAAGGAAGATGTGGGGGTACGCCCGAAGCGATCGCGGTATTCCTGCAACTCCCGGTCGGCCTGCTCTGTGCCGATATGGCTGCACACGTTGAGTCGCGCCAGCGGCCCCACGCGGTAGGCTCCCTGGGGATAACCCATTGGTTTGTAGTAGGGGAATTTCAGGTAGGACCATTCTTCAACGGCTTCCCCAATGAATTCCAGGTAGTCATCCTCGCTCAGGTGATCTGCGACAATATTGCCATCGCTGTCGGTGAATCTTAAGTGCCCACCGTAATGCTCCCACTCGCCATGCTGACCCACCAGACCCATAAACAGCGTCGGGAATTCACCAAACACATGGATCTCCTGCTGAAGCTGGCTATCCAGCAGATTTTTGAACAGGCCGAGGGCGAGGTGGATGGTGTCGAAGGATTCGGGGAGGCGATCGCGGATCCAGCTCCGTCCTTCTTCCGATAGCGCGTGTCGTACCCCGCCAGGAACCGCCCATGCCGCGTGGATTTTGCGCCCCCCCAGATGCTCGATCACCGTTTGGCCAAACTGCCGCAACCGAATGCCAGCCCTTGCCAGATCGGGATTCTCGGCAATCAGGCCAAACACATTGCGTTTGGCGGGATCGCTGTCCCAGCCCAGCAACCAGTCGGGGCTGCTGAGGTGGAAAAACGACAGCGCATGGGACTGGGTGAGCTGGGCCAGGTTCATCATCCGCCGCAGCTTCTCGGCAGCAGGAGGTATCTGCACCGCCAGAAGCTTGTCCCCGGTTTTTGCCGCCGCCAGCAGGTGACTGACGGGGCAGATGCCGCAGATCCTTGCGGTGATGCCCGCCATTTCGGTAAAGGGACGACCTTCGCAAAATTTCTCAAAGCCTCGGTACTCCACCACATGGAAGCGGGCGTTATCCACGTCTCCTGCATCGTTGAGGAACACAGAGATTTTGGCGTGTCCTTCAATGCGGGTTACTGGATCAATGACGACTGTTTTAGACATAATCTTTTCCTATCAAAGCTCTACCCTTTTTCGCATCAGTCTCACCAACGCTACCCCTGTGATCGCACTCACCACTATCCCCATCCCAATTCCCGTTAAACTGCCAATCATCGCAATCTGACTCACATCATCCCCCGCTTGCACCAGAGAGGTTCCCAGAAACGCCACCATTAAGCCACATGCCCAGGCGATCGCATTCACCCAGATCCACGATCGGGCATGGGGCACATCCACCCGCAGCACCAGCCATTGCAACCAGCCAAACACCAGTCCCAGAACCGCGCCCATGACCGTAGCGAATCCCAGGAGGTCGGGTAGGCTGGGTTCGATGACAGCGATCGCACGATTTTGGGACTCAATCACGGTATTGGGGAGCAGGCCCAATATCCAGGCGAGGAAGGCTCCCCCCGCAGTCGCCGGAATCCACCAGTTTGCATGGGTGAGATGGTGGCGGAGAACGACCCATTGAGCGGTGCCGAGGGACAGCCCTTCGATAATTCCGGCAATCAGAATGACAGCGTTCATGGCGAGGATGTCTCCGATCTGGGCGATCGCACTCACCACCGCCACCACCGTAAAGCCCACCAGCTCTCCGATGACCGTTGCCAGCACCCACTGCCACCAGAGTTTATTGGAGGAGCTTTGATTCTGCATAGAATAGGGAGAATATTCTCGCTGCATGGGGTTTAAGGGAGGGGAGATGAGACCAAAACTAAGTATTGTGACGCTGGGTGTAACAGATTTGAAACAGTCTTTGCGGTTCTATCGAGATGGATTGGGTTGGAAATTGTCGAGTGCCAGTCAGGAGGGTATTGCCTTCTTTCCGCTGGGGGGAATTGTACTGGCCCTGTATCCGAGAGAGAAATTAGCTGAGGATGCAACTGTGGAGGCGGCAGGTCATGGATTTTCAGGGATCACGCTGGCTCATAATACAAAGAGTAAAGACGAGGTGAACGAGGTTTTGAGGACGGTAGCAGGAGTGGGAGGGGCGATCGTGAAGCCAGCACAGGAAGTGTTTTGGGGCGGTTACAGCGGCTATTTTGCCGATCCTGATGGTCATCTATGGGAGGTGGCGTGGAACCCATTTTTTGAATTCGATGCATCGGATAATTTGGTGTTGCCGTGAAAAGAATTAGCCATCACCCAAACTTAATCATCTCCCTCCCCTCCATCACTGGCTTCTCCCCCCGCAACAGTGGCTCCACCGTCGCCCGAATCCGCTCGGCAGAAGGCGGACACCCCGGCATGAAAATATCCACCGGAACCACCTCATGGACGGGCACGACCCGATCCAGCAATTCAGGAACAATCCCCGGTTCGTGAGGTAACTTGTGGGTATCATCCGCCAGTTCCAGGTAGGCGCGTTTGAGCACGGGTTCTGCCCCCTTGAGCATATTTCTCATGGCGGGAACGTTTGCTGTGACCGCGCAATCGCCAAAGGAAATCAGAATTTTGGTTTTTTGACGCACCTGGTGAATCAGTTCCAGATTGTCTTCATTAGCGATGCCGCCCTCCACAAGGCACACATCCACGTTGTCGGGGTACTCCTTCAGGTCGCAACCCACTGGACTGTAGACCACATCCACCTGGGCGGCCAGATCGATCAGCCATTCGTCCAGATCGAGAAACGACATATGGCAACCCGAACAGCCCGCCAGCCACACCGTCGCAAATCTGATTTTGTTTCCAGAGTCTACCTTGTCCATTGATGACGCTCCCGTGCCGTTACAAGGAATTCCAGTTTGGCGCGATCGCGCTCTTTCTCTCCGGTCGTCTCGCTCTTGCGGAAGATTGCCCCCGTGGGGCAGGCGTCCACACATTTGCCGCAGGAGGTGCAGGCATCCACCTGTCCCCAGGGCTGGTTCAGACCGGAGACAATGTAGGCGGCTGCACCCCGTTGGGCCACATCCCAGACGTGAGCACCCTCGATTTCATCGCAGACGCGGACGCAGCGGGTGCAGAGGATACAACGGTTGTGGTCGATGCCAAACAGGGCATGGGAGACATCGACGCCGCGATCGGGGAAGCGGTAGGGGAACCGGGTGTGATCCATCCCTACCTGAATCGCCACATCCTGGAGTTCACAGTTGCCATTGGCGACACAGACGGAGCAGGTGTGATTGCCTTCTGAAAACAGTAGTTCCACCGTCATGCGGCGATATTCCTGGAGTTTAGGAGTGTTCGTCTGGATCTGCATTCCCTCAGCAACCTGGGTGACGCAGGCGGGGAGAAGTTTGCTGGTTCCTGCCACTTCTACCAGACAGAGGCGGCAGGCACCCACGTCAGAGACGCCTTCTAAGTGGCAGAGGGTGGGAATCGGGACGCCTGCTTCTTTGGCGGCTTGCAGGATGGTTGCGTCTTCTTCGATGGCAATATCTTTTCCGTCAATTGTCAGTGTTTTGACTGACATAGAATCTATCTCCTCAACGTGATCAAATTTGTGTTTGGGAAATGGTGGGGGATGGCGATCGTTTGGGGGGCGAAGCATTCGGGTAAATGAGTTTTGGGATTCGTTGGGAGTGATTCGCCCGAATGCTTTGCCCCTACGGGTACGGGGGGGACTTATCTTACCTGGAATACGGTTTTTCCTCGGGTGCGTCCGCTTTGACTTAATTTGTGGGCTTGACGAGCTTCAGAGAGGGGGAAAACATTTTCGACGATCGCTCTAACTGTTCCGGTATCGATGAGATTGCCAATTTCCGTCAGCTGATCGGCTCTGGGTTGGAGGAAGACATAGGCGGCGCGAACGTTGTGCTGGGAGGCGATCGCCTCATCAGGACGATCCACAATCGAGACCAGAATGCCATCTGGTTTCAGCACTTGCCAGGACTTTTGTGGTGGATGCGGACTGCTTTCATGAGTTAATTTCTTGAAGTTCCTTTTTGTTGGGGACCGGAGATGGGGAAGCCTGACTGGGGCCTGGGCGCAATCGCTCCAGGTACTCCTGCTTGAAGTACTTCAGCGTACTGAGAACGGGATTGGGGGCGCTGATACCCAGACCGCACAGGCTGGTGTCGCGCACCATGTGGCAGAGGTGCTCCATCTGCTCCAGGTCTCTCTGGGTGGCCTGACCGTTCAAAATTTTGGTCAGCATACCGTAGAGCTGCACCGTTCCCGTGCGGCAGGGAACGCACTTGCCGCAGGTTTCCCCCCGACAGAACTCCATATAGAACTGGGCCACTTCCACCATATTGGTGGTCTGATCCAGCACCACCATGCCGCCCGACCCCATCATGGAGCCGACAGCGGTGAGGGAGTCGTAGTCTACGGGAGTGTCCAGTAGGGAAGCGGGAATACAGCCACCGGAGGGGCCACCCGTCTGAACGGCTTTCACTTCGCCATCGGGGACGCCACCGCCCATCGTTTCTACAATTTCTCGCAGCGGAATGCCCATTGGCACTTCAATCAGGCCGTTGTTGCGAATCTTGCCCGTGAGCGCAAAGATCTTGGTGCCCTTGCTCTTTTCGGTACCGATGCTGGCGTACCAGTCGGCTCCCTTGTTGAGAATGGTGGAAATATTGGCGTAGGTCTCCACGTTATTGATCAACGTAGGACAGTCCCACAGTCCCGACTGAGCCGGGTACGGGGGGCGGGGCTGGGGATTGCCACGTCCGCCTTCGATGGATTGAATGAGTGCTGTTTCTTCACCGCAGACAAAGGCTCCAGCACCGATGCGAATGTCTACTTTGAAGTCGAAGGGCGAATCAAAAATTTGACTGCCCAGCAGGCCATACTTTTTCGCCTGCTGAATCGCTTTCTGCAACCGCTCGATCGCCAGCGGATATTCGGCTCGCACATAGATGTAGCCGTGGTTGGCTCCAACGGCGTATCCGGCGATCGCCATCCCCTCCAGCACCAGGTGCGGATCGCTCTCCATGACGCTGCGATCCATAAAGGCACCGGGGTCACCTTCATCGCCGTTACAAATAACGTACTTCTGATCCCCCGGCATCTTGGCCACGGTGGCCCACTTTAATCCGGTCGGATAGCCACCGCCGCCCCGTCCGCGCAGACCGCTATTTTTGATCTCCTCTACCACCTGAGCCGGGGTCATCTCATAGAGCGCCTTATACAGTGCCTGATAGCCTCCGACCGCAATGTATTCTTCGATCCGCTCCGGGTTCAATTTACCGCTGTGCTTGCGCACAATCTTCATTTGATTGCTGAAGAAGGGGTGCTGCGTATCTCCCTGGATTGCGGTCGCTGTACCTCCCGCCAGCGTGGAGACAATGCTGGCGGCTTCCTCCGGCTTCACTTCTTCATATAGAGCATCGCCCGGATCCACTTCGACTAACGGCCCCCGGCTGCAAAAGCCCATACAGCCGACGCCGACCACCTCGACGCGATCGCCCAGTTGCTTGTCCTCCACTGTGCCGATGAGTTCCTTTAGCACCTCCATCGAGTTGGCGGCCCGACATCCGGTGGAGGTACAACAGTGAATGCGAATGGGTTTCTGGCGATCGCGCTCCGTTTGGGCGACTTCTAACAGTTCATTCCAGTCCATAATCTATTTCCACTCCTTAATCCTGGCCACCACGTCTTCGGGCAACTGCTTTCCGGCCACGGTGCCGTCAAATACAACCGCAGGGGCAATCCCACAGGCACCAATGCAGCGGGCGGTGGTGAGAGAGACCTGTCCATCAGCGGTGGTTTCGCCCGCATGGATGCCTAAATCTTGCTCCAGTGCCTTCAACACATCGCCACTGCCCTTGACGTAGCAGGCGGTTCCCAGACACACCACACAGGTATGGGCACCGCTGGGTTTGAGTGAGAACAGGTGGTAGAAGGTGGCAACGCCGTAAACTCGACTGAGCGGCAGTTTCAGCCCTCTGGCGACATAGTGCAGGACATCTTCTTCCAGATAGCCAAAGGACTCCTGCGCCTTATGCAGTACCTCGATCAACGCATCGGGCTGGTGCTGGTGCCGTTTCATGGTGATGTCGAGTTGCTTGAAGCGGCGGTCACCCGACGGATGCCCTTTGCCATTCGCCGCTGCATTTGCCTTTTCGTTTAATTTGTCGTCCTTTCTAGCGGAATTCTCACTATTCTTTATGGTCGGAGAAACCATGCTTTCTCTCCTCCGGACTATCAATGGATAAGGCAGTAATTTTGATGACTTGCTTCCAGGAGCGCAATACTTCTTTACTCCTTTTGCATCATGACAGAAAGATGTGTGGGACTTGTGAAGATTCTTTTTCTCATCAACATCTTTCAGCAAACGAACCTCAGATGCTAATTTCGGCTCCGCTCAGCCAGCAGACTGATTCAATTTGGTAAGGGCTTGCCAGTAGGATTAGCTGTCATCTGCTGCCATGATTTCCCTCTTGAAAATTTGACTTGTTTCGCAACAAGTTGGTTGTTTTTGTTGAAATTAGAACAGCGGTTTTTGTGAGCTTCAATACAGTATGTAAGTTTTACTGGTAGTTCCCCTCAATCCTATGAGACGAGGCTCAATCTATAACAATATATAGATGTTTTTTTTAGATTTCTTGTTTTTTGATGGGGCGATCGTAAGCGGTTGACCGCTCTCTTCAGCTCTTCATGAAGAAATTTCAACCTGAAACAATTGTTTATTTTCAGCGCTTTGTGCGGGTGCATCCCAGTTTTTTGAGTGGCGTGGGCTTCGCCCGCGCCACTCAAAAAACTGGGATGCATTCCACTGAATGTTAAGTCAACCTGAAAAACCTCTATCCTGCCGTTGAACTCGATAGGATAGAGGTAGGAGCTATTCTGGAAGTTTAAATCCTGGCAGATTTTTTTAAGTTTGATTTTGCACGGTTCGTCAAAAGTTACCTCAGTGGTTACGAATATTGCGGGTTACGAAGTCCACGTCGAATCGATTATCGACAGCGATACGCTCATTTCAGCGAATGAATCGAGCGGTTGCTAACGTCAATGTGACGTTTTAATTCCAATTAATTTCCGATTGATGCGTTACAGATTACTTTTAACGCATTCTTCTGGGGTGCGTGTATTTGCATCCACGGTTGATTCTTGCTCAAGGTTTTCTTGCTCTGCCAGCACAGTCAAGCAACTCAGTCCAGGAATACAGCGCCCAAAGCATTCAGAGAGGGCTACATGACACAAACATTTTCGACAATTGACGGAAACGAAGCGGTCGCCCGCGTTGCTTACCGCCTGAACGAAGTCATTGCCATTTATCCCATTACACCTGCATCGCCAATGGGTGAATGGGCAGATACATGGGCATCGGCGGGGCAACCAAACCTGTGGGGAACCGTTCCCTCTGTTGTAGAAATGCAAAGCGAAGCAGGAGCAGCCGGTACGGTTCACGGTGCATTACAGGCGGGCTCATTAACGACCACATTTACGGCATCGCAGGGTCTCCTGCTGATGATCCCCAACCTTTATAAGATCGCCGGAGAGTTAACGCCAGCGGTACTGCATGTGGCGGCGCGATCGCTCGCAGCTCAGGGACTTTCAATCTTCGGGGATCATAGCGATATTATGGCCGTCCGGGCCACCGGATGCGCCCTGCTCTGTTCCGCCTCGGTACAGGAAGCGCAGGATATGGCGGCGATCGCCACCCTGGCCAGCTTTAAGTCCCGTATCCCCTTCCTGCACTTCTTCGACGGCTTTCGTACCTCCCACGAAGTCCAAAAAGTCACCTTATTAGAAGACGATCAACTGCGGGCCTACATTCCCGAAGACCTGATCCTGGCTCACCGCGCCCGCGCCATGACCCCCGACAATCCCTTCATTCGCGGCACGGCACAAAACCCCGATGTTTACTTCCAGGCCAGAGAAACGGTAAATCCCTTCTACGCCGCCTGCCCCGACATCGTGCAGGAGTCGATGGACGAATTCGCCCGCCTTACCGGACGGCAGTATCGCCTGTACGAGTACCACGGTGCCCCCGACGCGGAGCGCGTGATTGTTCTGATGGGTTCAGGCTGTGAGGCCGCTCATGAGACGGTGGATTACCTGACCAACCGGGGTGAGAAAGTTGGCGTTCTGAAAGTTCGCCTGTTCCGCCCCTTCGATATAGAGAAATTCGTGGCGGCGCTACCCTCAACGGTGAAGGCGATCGCCATTCTCGATCGCAGCAAAGAACCGGGCAGCGCAGGTGAACCGCTTTACCTGGATGTCGTCAATGCCCTGGTGGAATCCGCCACCGCCGGAACGCTACCCACCCCTACCATTCCCAAGATTGTCGGTGGACGGTATGGCCTGTCGTCGAAGGAATTCACCCCGGCGATGATCAAAGGGGTGCTGGATGAACTGACAAAATTCCAGCCGAAGAACCACTTCACCATCGGCATCAACGACGACCTCAGCCACACCTCGCTGGACTACGATCCCACCTTCTCCACCGAGCCGGATTCGGTTGTCCGCGCCATCTTCTTTGGCCTCGGATCGGATGGCACGGTAGGAGCCAACAAGAACTCCATCAAGATCATTGGAGAAGAAACAGACAACTACGCCCAGGGCTATTTCGTCTACGACTCCAAGAAATCGGGTTCCGTCACCGTCTCGCACCTGCGCTTCGGCCCCGACCCCATCCGCTCTACTTACTTAATCAACAGCGCCAACTTTGTCGCCTGCCACCAGTGGGAGTTCGTCGATCAATTTGACCTGCTGGAATCTGCGAAACCGGGAGCCGTGCTGTTGCTGAACAGCCGCTTCAGCCCGGAAGAAACCTGGATGCGGCTGCCCCAAACGTTGAAAGACCAGATTGTTGAGAAAAATCTCAAAGTCTACACCATCAACGCGAACCAGGTGGCCCGCGACGCAGGCATGGCTGGACGGATCAACACAGTGATGCAGGTCTGCTTCTTTGCTGTGGCGGGGGTGTTGCCCCGTGAGGAGGCGATCGAGCAGATCAAGAAATCCATCCGCAAGACCTACGGCAAGAAGGGCGAAGAAATTGTCCAGATGAACATGAAGGCCGTAGATGAAACACTGGCGCACCTGTATGAAATTCCCTACAGCGAATTCACCCCAGATGCAGGGCAGTCAGCGGTAGCCCCCAGCACCCTCAAGTTCCCGATTCCCGATGCGGCTCCGACCTTTGTCCATGACGTACTGGGTATGATGATCGCCCGCAAGGGTGATGAACTCCCCGTGAGTGCCCTCCCCTGCGACGGCACCTATCCCAGCGGGACTTCTCAGTGGGAAAAACGCAACATTGCGCAAGAAATCCCCGTGTGGGACCCCAATGTCTGCGTCCAGTGCGGCAAGTGTGTGATGGTCTGCCCCCACGCAGTGATTCGCTCTAAGGTGTACGAACCGGGTGAACTGGAGAATGCGCCGGAGACGTTCAAGAGCACCAACGCCAAAGACCACGACTGGTCAGACCTGAAGTTCACGATTCAGGTGGCAGCGGAGGACTGCACCGGGTGCGGCGTCTGCGTCGATGTCTGTCCCGCTAAGAACAAGCTGGAACCCAAGAAGAAAGCCATCAATATGGAGGCACAACCGCCCCTGCGGGAACAGGAGCGCGAGAACTGGGACTTCTTCCTGGAACTGCCTAACCCCGATCGCAGCAAACTCAACCTGCACAAGATCGCTCAGCAGCAGATGCAGCAGCCCTTGTTTGAGTTCTCCGGTGCCTGCGGCGGCTGCGGTGAAACGCCCTATATTAAGCTGGCGACTCAGTTGTTTGGCGATCGCATGATGATTGCCAACGCCACCGGGTGTTCCTCTATCTACGGCGGCAACCTGCCCACCACGCCGTACACCTACAACAACGAGGGACGCGGCCCTGCCTGGGCTAACTCTTTGTTCGAGGACAACGCCGAATTCGGTCTGGGCTTCCGGGTCTCCATCGACAAACACACTGAATACGCCTGCGAACTGCTGCGCGAACTCTCCTTCGGCATGAACGGCAGCGCCCTCATTTCCGCTGACCTGGCAGGCCCCATTCTCTCCGCCGACCAGCACGACGAAGCTGACATTTTTGAACAACGAGAACGAATTGCCCAACTGAAGCAGGCTCTCGATGCTGCACTGCCATTGACCACCGACGCCAATCTCAAGTCCAAACTCCAGAATCTGCGATCGATCGCAGATTACCTCGTCAAAAAGAGCGTCTGGATCGTGGGCGGCGATGGCTGGGCCTACGACATCGATTACGGCGGATTGGATCACGTCATGGCCAGCGGTCGCAACGTCAATATCCTGGTGATGGATACCGAGGTCTACTCCAATACGGGTGGACAAATGTCGAAGGCCACCCCTAGAGGCGCAGTGGCCAAGTTCGCAGCGGGCGGCAAACCTGCACCGAAGAAAGACCTGGGTCTGATGGCGATGACCTACGGCAATGTGTACGTTGCCAGCGTGGCCATGGGTGCCCGCGATGAGCACACGCTAAAAGCCTTCCTGGAAGCTGAGTCCTATGACGGCCCCTCGCTGATCATCGCTTACTCGCACTGCATCGCCCACGGTATCGACATGTCCAAAGGCTTGCAGCAGCAAAAAGCCGCTGTTGAATCGGGACGCTGGTTGTTGTACCGCTATGATCCACGTCGGGCGGAGCAGGGTGAGAATCCGCTGCTGCTGGATTCCAGGTCGCCCAAGATTCCCGTGGAAGCCTCTATGTACTCCGAAAACCGCTTCAAGATGCTGTCTCGCAGCAAGCCTGAGGATGCGAAAGCCCTGCTGAAGCAGGCTCAAAAGGATGTCAACACACGCTGGCAGATGTATCAATATCTGGCGGCGAGACATCCGGCGGCGACGAATGGAGATGGAAAAGCGAGTGCAGAGCCTCCAGCCGTGGAGAAGGCTCACGCGAACGGAAATAATTCAGCGAATGGTCATGCGAACGGCCACAGCAATGGTCACACGAATGATCAGGTGAATAATCCTGCGAACGTTTGAGCTGACGAAGGGAGGGAGTTGGTCTTTTCTCTTCGACAATGAAGCCAACATAAGGAGCAACTATGGATTTAAGAACGACTTATATGGGACTGGAGCTGCGATCGCCCCTCGTCGTTGGTGCAGCCGCCCCCCTCACTGAAGACCTGGACAACCTGAAGCGAATGGAAGATGCCGGAGCCGCCGCAGTGGTTCTCCATTCACTGTTTGAGGAGCAGATCCAGCGGGAGATGCTGGAACACCATCACCACATGGAGTTCGGCACCCACAGCTTTGCCGAAGCGCTGACTTTCTTTCCCGAACCCGACATCTTCCACGTCGGTCCCGAACTTTACCTCAATCACATCCGCAACGCTAAAGGGCTGGTCAAAATTCCGATAATCGCCAGCCTCAACGGCAATACATCGGGGGGATGGATCGACTACGCCCGTCAGATAGAACAGGCCGGAGCGGATGCACTGGAACTGAATATCTATGACATTCCTACCGATATTCATATTTCGGGTGCTGAGGTGGAACAGGAGTATCTCGACATTCTGCAGGCGGTTCGTGCTGCTGTGACGATCCCGATCGCCGTCAAACTCAGCCCCTATTTCAGCAACATGGCCAACATGGCCAAACGCCTCTCTGACACCGGAGCCAACGGCTTAGTTCTCTTTAATCGCTTCTACCAGCCCGACATTGACGTAGATGAACTGGAAGTCCGCCCCCACATTCTACTCAGCACCCCCCAGGATATGCGCCTCCCCATGCGCTGGATCGCCATTCTCTACGGCAGGATTAACGCTGACTTTGCTGCCACCAGCGGGGTTCACCGCGCCACTGACGCTGTGCGAATGCTGATGGCAGGCGCAAAAATTACCGAACTGGTGAGCGTTCTCCTGCGCCACGGGATTAGTCATCTGCGCGATGTGGAGATGGATTTGGTGCAGTGGCTGGAGGAACACGAATACGAGTCTGTTCAGCAGCTCCAGGGCACGATGAGTCAGCTTAAGTGTCCCAATCCCACGGAGTTTGAGCGGGCGCAGTATATGAAGGCTGTCCAGACTTTCCATCCCAACTGGATGCCCGTGTTTGAGCATTCGTAGGGTCAGGCATCTAAATACGCTCAGACCTCCGAGGTTTTTGAAACCTCGGAGGTCTTGCTTTAAATCTGCGGTTCTCCCACGTTCGGCAGATCAAACAGTCGCTGAATCGCAAGCCGAAATCCGGGAATCACATCTTCCCCATCCAGCTCATCATCAATCAGCAACCGCTGCAACTTCAGACCATCTTTCAGACGATAAACGTCGATCGCCTGGATGACCGGATGAATCACCCACACCAGCCGAACGCCCGATCGCTGGTATTGCAGTACCTTACGGTCGATATCTGATACATCGTCTCCGCGAGACAGCACCTCAACCGCCAGGTCAGGCGCAAAATCCGCATTCAGGTCAATCCGCTGAGGCAGGCGATCGCGGCTCACAAACGAGAGGTCGGGCAAACGGTTGGGCTTCGCTCCAACAAACTTAAACGTGGTTTGAGAATTGCACACCAACCCCAACTGATGCTCTTCCACATACGTATCAAGGTGTCGCCCTAGCCGGATACCAATCGCTCCACACTCTAGACTGTGTATATACTCTAACCCCTCATCGGGTAGGGATTGGGCGACTTCCAGAGACATAAGGGTAAAGCAAGTTCAATTTTTCTTAGTGTAGCCCAGGTCGCAGGATGGGTTAGCGCTAGCGTAACCCAGCTTTTGAATAGAGTGAGTGATGCTACCGCGACTCACCCTACTCAACGACGGGCTTCACAGGGCTACGACAATTTCTCCAGAATCAGAACCAGCAACTCTTGCACGGCCTGCATATCTTTGCGCATCGATTGCACGTCCTGTTCGATTGAAGTCAGTTTCTGACTCAAAAGATCAGGTGGACTAACGGTTGTAGCCGTTGAACCGGACGATCGCTCATTCAACTTCTCCACCAGCGCCGCCCAGCCACTGGCTTTCAGATTGAAGTGTGCCTTTGCCTCGTTCAGTGTTTTGAACTGTTTCTTCAGTTGCTCAAGTGTGTACTGCGGAGCCTCAGCAACAGGTATTGCTTCTGCCTGAGCTAAGTCCTCCTCAACCATCTCCACCACCTCGTCAATTAACCGATCATGGTTCTGCGCCAACTGAGCGGCAGCACCCAGGATGCGAGAGGTGGCCTTAATTTGAATATCGCTCTCCTGTCGAAGCTGCTGAGCGATCGAGCGAATGCGATCGCCCAGTGTTCCGTTTTGTGTCGGATGAGTCGATAAATTAGACGTTTCATTCATACCAGATGCACCTACTCTGCCAAAATTTCCTTAATTGCTACCCACATCCGCTTAAACTTCTGAAGCAGGCTCAGCGGATTATTGTCAGTCTCCTCCTCTACCCCATTCACCAGACCCTGAATTCGGTCCATCCGTTCTGCCAGTTCGTCCAGGTGATTGATCGCTTCATCCTTGCGGGCGAGAGAATCGCGCAGCAACACCGTCATTGCCGCGATCTCCTGTTTCAGCCGCTCATTTTCCTTCTTGCGTCGGGTTTCCCAACCTTTGATGCCTGCTTTCGAGCGTCGCTCCAGCTTTAGTTGCTCCTGGCTTTCGGTATACAACGTCAAATAGTGTTCCCGTTCTGCAACCGCAGATTCATACTGTGTCTGAAGTGCGATCGCTCTCGTTTTTTCGTTGTTGTAGAGAGACAGGTAGGACTGGGCCTGTGAGTGCGCCTCCTGGTACAGCACCACCGCTTTTTGACGCTGCTGCTCTTCTTCCTGGTACAGCGTCTTGAACTGCTCTGCCTCCTGTTGCGTTTCTTTGGCCTGATGCTGCGCCTCATCTCGCTGCGATCGCACCGTTGCTAAGAGTCGCTCCAGTTCATGAGGTGATAGCGGCTCCCTTCTGCGGGACTGTGGATTGTTCACAGAGTTGTCATAGGAGCTGTCGTGTCGATCGGATCGTCGCATGATTCAATCCCTTCAAATCCAGACAATGGCTTTGAAGTAAGAGTACCCAGACGGATCAGGTGCGATCGCCCCTTCACTGAAACTACAAAGTCGCCTGAATTTCCTCCAGCGTCACCGGAGTCTCTTCCCCCGGAATATCCACCACAAGCAAATAGCCTGCCAGTCGGCCTCCGCCTGCTCGCGTCAGCTGCTGCAAAATTTGGGGCATATCGGCCCGCTGCAACTGACCCACTTCATCGTACAGTTCCACAGCAGAGAGGCAGCCGATCGCCGGATTCCAGCCTGCGCTGTCAGGATAGCGTTGGTTGTTGGTGAAGAAATCGGTGGACTCACCGCTACCGTGGATGCGGAACAGTCCCCGTCCGGCCTTGCCTGCCCAATAGGTTTGCTGCATCGGGAAGTAATTCTGCCAGGAGGGAGGCAACAATCGCTGGTAGGCAGCCAGCGTGTTCACGGTTCCCCGCTGACCGACGACAAACGATCGCACCCCCGGTTCAAAGGGCACAAACAGGTTGACCAGGGAAAACTGGCCAAAGGCCCGAAAGTATTGTTGATCGGGTTGGGGTGTGGTGCCTTCAATCCGGTAGACCCCCTGGGGGGTTTGGCCACGGGTGAAGTTCCAGGAGAGGCTATGGAGCGATCGCCCCAGCAGCATCACCGACCAAAGTTGATCATCCTCCTGCACCCACTGGCTATTCCCATCCTTCAGCACCGCCCGACATAGCACCCCTCGATTGGGACGACAGAAAACGTACATTTGCGGCTGTTGGGGAGCAATCTGCCAGTTGAGCAAATCACTAAGCGGAGGCAGCGATCGCGGAGCATCCAGGTCCGCAACCTCCTTCAAGGTGGTGTAGAGCGCCACGTTCTGACTCCACTGGGGAAAGCGCTGTCGCAGGCGATCGCTCCACGCCTGCCGCTGCTCCGGTGTGGCTCCCGCTTTGACTAATCCCGAAAGGGCCATTGCCACCCACTTTGGATTGCGGCCCTGCGTTAACAGTTGCTCCAACTGCTGCCCGATCGCCGCCTGCTGAACCGGGTTGGCCAGGTAAAGTTGAGTGCCGACCTGCATCGCCATCTCGACCGTTTGCATTTGCCCAGCGGAAAGATTAGGGCGGATTGCGAGGGCGAGGATTTGGGCGATCGCCTCTCCCACAAATTCCTCCTGTGATTCCACCGTTGCCGCTGTCCATAGACGAGTCCGCCAGTAGCGAGCGTTCGCCTCGGTGACCGGATAGCGGCTCAGACTGTAGTTCTCAGGAGTAATCTGGCGCTCCTGCTGCTGGCGCTGCTCTAATCGGGCGGTAGCAGTGGCCTGGGAAAAGGAAGTTGCCAGTGCAGGAGATGCGATCAGACTGCTGAGGAGGGCGAGGGAAAGAAGAAAATGAGGAGGGCGATCGGACATGGGAAGAGCGAATGATCACGCAACACCAACTATCAAATCACATCTGCAAACGTCCGCTCCATCTTGCGGAAATACCAGATGCCGCTCCACAGCATAAAAATTACCAGTGTGTTCGAGAGTAGAAAGCCTGGTAGATAGATTTCGGTGTTACCGCTGAGAATGGCCCAGCGGAAACCATCGATGACACCCACCATAGGATTTAGCGAATAGAGCAACCGCCACTGCTGAGGTACGATCGCGCTACTAAAGCCGACAGGTGAAATATACAATCCGAATTGCACAATGAACGGTACGATATATCGAAAATCACGGTACTCAACATTCAGTGCTGCCAGCCACAGGCCCGCTCCCATCGCTGCTGCAAAGGCAATCAGAATAAAGAAAGGTAGCGTTAGAATTCGCCAATCTGGGACAAAGTTGTACCAGATCATCAAAGCCAGGAGGATCATGCCAGAGATCATGAAATCGACAAAGCTGACAATCACGGCACTGGTTGGGACAATCAAACGAGGAAAATATACTTTTGAGAGCAGGTTGGCATTGTTGATCAGGCTGTTACTGCACTCAGTTAATGCGCCTGAGAAGAACTGCCATGGCAATAGCGCAGCATACACCATGATCGGGTAGGGGGCATCGCCCTCGCTGGGGAGCTTGGCCAGGTTGCCAAAGACAATGGTAAACACCACCATCGTCAGAAATGGACGAATCAGCGCCCAGGCAAGGCCGATGACCGTTTGTTTATAGCGCACCAGAATATCGCGCCATGCCAGGAAGTAGAACAACTCACGGTATTTCCAGAGGTCGCGCCAGTACTGCGCTTCCGTGCGTCCTGCCTGAATGATCAGTTCATTCGATTGGCTCATGCGATCGCCCCGTCACTACGTCAGAGTTTACCGATTCCTGCGATCGTTATACGGCCAGTTGTAACTGCGGTCAGGAACTTCATCAAAACTACATATTACTTCGGCAGTTAAATAGAATGCTTTGTGTGGCGCGCTTCGCGCGCTTGTGCGATTAGCGTCTCTTGCTTGCCCCTGCGCCACAGGGGCAAGCAAGAGACGCTAAAAATCAGGTTTTTGGATTCCAGCTTGGGCGACGCCCAAGCTGGAATCCAAAAACGCTAAACAGATACACGCGCGCCACACAAAGCATTCTATTTAACTCTTGCATTCGAAAATATTGCCGAGGTAACATCCTACCCTCTCACTCTCCCAATCTCCGACCCTTCCACACTGGACACCGCTATTCAGCAACACCTGAAACCGTTTGCTCCCCAGCCCCTGAGGAACGCGCAGAAATGCCAAGCACGGTAGCGAAGATTTGTTTTAGCGCCAGGAACAGGAACGGCGGAATCGTCTCATAATAACGACGCCATAAGCGTTTTGGCTCCTGCGCCAGACGATACAGCCACTCCAGTCCGATATGGCGGATCCACGGTGGTGCCCACTTCTTGACCCCGGCATACACATCAAAGGCACCACCCAGGCCAATCATGACCGCCTGGATCTGATTTTTGTGCTGGTGCATCCAGATTTCCTGCTTGGGGCAACCCAGCGAAACGAAGACAATCCCTGCACCGCTATGGTTGATTTTTTGAATGATCGCCCCGTCTTCTTCGGGTGTCAGGGGGCGGAAGGGGAGTGGTTCGATGCCTGCAATTTTGATCTTGGGAAACTCATGCTTTAGACGCTTACGAATATTCTCCAGTGTCTTGCGTTCGGAACCCAGGAAAAAAACGCTAACGTTTTTCAGGGGAACTCGTTGAGCCAGTGCGATCAGAATATCCATTCCGGCAACCCGGTCTTGCTTGCGCTCGCCCATCAGCTTCATTAGCCATACCAGCGGCATCCCGTCCGGAGTGACCATATCAGCTTCCAGCAGCACATCGGCAAAATCGGGCTTACTATGGGCTTCCATCAGCATATGAACATTGGCGACACACACTACTTTGCTGAGGCGCTTGCTTGCCCATTCCAGCATCAGATCAATTTGATGCGTAAACGGTAATGCCGTAATAGGCGACCCGATCACACGCTGAACGGGGACAGAAATCTTAGTTGTCATGATTCTTCCTACGTTGTCGTGTCTGTTGAACGAAATTTGCTGCGATCGCGATCGCAGCCAGCGACAAACCCTGTTCAAAGCGAGTTCAACGAAACAGCAGAGTCCAGACCTGAACTTGCTCGAATCGATGAGTTGAGTGACTCAATGAAATGTGACGGTAGAAGCCCTGCGCGGCAGATGCAAGTAGCCAACTGTCTGCAAAGAAAAAGGCAAAACAGACCCAGTTAGGGTTCTCGATTTGCAGATGTTAAATGAACAGGGCAGATGCAATGGTAGAAGATGCTGATTCAAAAGCTTTTTCACGGAGACGCCGCTTGGCGCATGAAGTTCCGCTAAAGTACTGACCGAATATCCGCAATCTAAACGTGACCTCTAGAGAAAAATGCGGATATCAATCACTCTTACGCCCAACTTTGCCATAGAAAACAGGATGCGGCAACCCTAATCTCCACAATCCCCCAAAATTGTCAGAGAATCTCTACTTCAGGAAGTAGGTCGTAGACTTAATCAGAAGTAGGGTTTGTGGTCTGGAAATTGCTTTGTGGATAGGCTTTGCCGCGCCACAAAGCAATTTCCGATAAAGTTTAGTTATCCGGATTACGATTGTTCCGAATGGACTTTTGCCTATTTGTGCCTGCCATGCCGCGAAACGCTCTCATAGAGAATGTTTCACGGCAAATTTAATTGGCACCGACTGAGATCTTGCACCTTGCTTAAAGAAAAACCAAAACCCTGATTCTGCCGCCGTTCCGCGGCGGCAGAATCAGGGTTTTGGTTTCTGGTGCAAGATCTCAGCCGACTTTTCTGAAACGTTGATGACGTCAGCGCTTCAGAAAAGTCGGCGCAATTTAGTCAAAAGTCCAGTAAGTAAGGAGATTTTCATCCATGATCTACCTGCGTTGTGTGGGTGGTTCCCCTGCTGCGCGGGGGAACCACCCACACAACGGGTAACTTCTTTTGCAGAAATCTCCTGAGTGGGCGTGGAAAAGCTGAAAACCCTAAGAGTTGTTCCGCCCTGAGCGAAGTCGAAGGGCGGAACAACTCTTGGGGTTTCAAGCTGAATCACACCTACTCAGTGCCTATCCGAAAAACGAAAACCCAAATTCTGGCAGGCGCAACGCTACAGCGTTGCGCCTGCCAGAATTTGGGTTTTCGGATAAATACTTAATTATCCTCATTCAATCCCTTCCACTGGGGCACGGCAGGGGCAGTGTGGGCGATAAGATTTCCTCTGGAGAAGACGTACTGCACCGTTGCTCGACGCCGAATCGCGTCATATCGATCTGTTGCGTCCAGCACAATTAGATTTGCGGGTTTACCCACCTCAAGCCCGTACTGTTCCTGCACATGGAGTGTTTTCGCTCCGTTCCAGGTGACCATGTTGTAGCAGGCATCAATTTCTGCCGTCCCCGTCATCTGACAGACGTGAACCGCCATACTGGCCACATCCAGCATATTGCCCGTGCCCAGGGAGTACCAGGGATCCTGCACACAGTCGTGGCCCAGGCTGACGTTCTGCCCCAGTTGCCAGAGTTCTTTCACCCGTGTGACACCGCGCCGTTTGGGGTAGGTGTCGGTGCGCCCCTGGAGGGTGATGTTGATCAGCGGGTTGGCAATGAAGTTAATGCAGGTGCGCTGGATGAAGCCCAGTAATTTCCCCGCGTAGGCGTTGTTGTAGGAATGGAAAGCGGTCGTGTGGCTGGCGGTAACGCGATCGCCCATGCCACTCCGGATTGCGTTGGCCACCATCACTTCCAGGAACCGCGCCTGGTCATCGTCAATTTCATCGCAGTGAATGTCAATCAGGCGATCGTATTGGGCTGCCAGCTCAAAAATTCGATGCACCGATCGCACCCCGTCCTCGCGGGTCAATTCGTAATGGGGAATACCGCCCACCGCATCGGCTCCCAGCTTCAGTGCCTCCTCCAGCAGTTCCTCGTTGCGTGGCCCTCCGTAGACCCCGTCCTGGGGGAAGGCGACCACCTGGAGCGTGATCCAGTCCTTGACGGCCTCCCGCACTTCTAAAAGTCCCTTCAGTGCTGTTAACGTTTGCTCACTCACATCTGCATGCGATCGCACAAACAGCACCCCCTGCATGGCCTGCTGCTTCAGGGTGGCGATCGCCCGCTGTTTTACATCTTCCAGGGTCAGGGATTGTTTGCGATCGCGCCAGATTTCAATGCCTTCAAATAAAGTGCCGCTCTGGTTCCAGCGCGGTTCCCCAATCGTCAGGGCAGAATCCAGGTGGATGTGGGATTCAACAAACGGCGGGCTGACCAGGCGATCGCTCAGGTCCAGTTCCAGGGGGGCAGTCTGATCCAGATGCGGGGCGATGGCGGCGATGCATCCGGCCTCCATGAGAATATCGACCGTTTCAGGGGTCTGGGTGGGATGCAGCAGGCGGCAGCGGCGCAGGAGGGTGCGATCGGGGGAGGTCATGGTGGGGGGAGGTAGAGAGTCTTTCCCTTACTCTACACTGGGGAAAAGGCTTCCCTGCGGAAGCAGTCCTTACCGTCCTCCTCACCACTACCGGGGCTGTATGATTTCACCCAATGCTGTACCCGAACGCTCCCGCTGGCCCCTGGGACGTTTTCTCAGTACCCTGTCCTTCTTTAATGCAATCCCGCTGATTGGCAACCTCAACTGCGTCAAAAAAATGCTCGGTCAAACCTCCAGCCCCTCGTTCGAACAGTCTGCACGCCTGCAACAGAGCGGTGTGGTGCTGGTGCTGGGAAGCGGCGCACGGCTTGCCCCTGTTCTGATTAAACACCTGACCGGCCAGGGCTATCGAGTCCGCTGGTTGACCCACCCGACAAGCACCGTTCAGCCCCCTGTTGAAACGGTTCGCGCTGACCTCACCCAGCCCAACGCTTTACCGCCCCAGTTGCTTGAGGACGTGCAGGTGATTGTCGGCTGCCTCTCGGCGGCAGAGCAGGAGACCGTTGCACCCTGGTTGCAGGCGATTTTCCCACAACTTCGAGATGCCCGTACCCTCTTGTTTGACTTCACCCGGCCTACCGTCAATCTTCAGGACTGGGGCGCACTGGATGACGTGGTGATGGGCGGCGTCAGCGAAAGCAACCTGCGGCGAGACGCAGAGGGGGTTGTATTTTTCGGTAACGTTTCGACAGCCAACTCCGGTGGGTTTGCCTCCGTCCGTACCCGCAACTTTGCTCCACCGCTCAACCTGTCTGGTGGTGCCGGACTGGAACTGCGCGTCCGGGGCGATGGCAACCGCTACAAGCTGATGCTGCGCAGTGAAAGCGGCTGGGACAGTCTGGCCTATGCGGCCTCCTTTGATACTCCGGCTGACGGCTGGACAACGGTTCGCATTCCCTTCTCCGACCTGCGCCCTGTCTTTCGTGCCCGCACCGTGACGACGGCCCAACCGATGAACCCCAGCCGCATCCACGCCCTCCAACTGATGCTCAGCAAGTTTGAGTATGACGGCTCTCTGAATCCTCACTTTACACCTGGTCCGTTTCAGCTCACTGTTTCCTCTATCCGGCTCTACGGCAATGCGGTCCTGCCCCAGGTGGTGCTGGCGCTGCCGGATAGTGGTATTTCCAGCCCTTCCAGCCTGGAAGCTGCTCTGCGTCAGACTCAGCTTTCCTACGCTTTGTTTCGAGTGGGAGAGGTGATTGAAGGGGAGGGGACGCGATCGCTCATCATCCTCCAGAACGGTGCAACACCAGGTAGTATCTCGCAAGGCGATTTAGCAGAACTGTGCGTGGCGGCGATCGCCCACCCCCAGGCCAGCGGCGTCAGCGCAACCGTTGCCTCCGGTCAGGGTGTCTGTCCACCGGGCGACTGGGACTGTCTGTTTGGTCGAATGCAGTCCTGATACAGCGCTTGAAAGGCGCGTGAGTTATAGAGGTTTTGTTGAGAGCTGCGTTCTGCGCGGCTCTCAACAAAAACTCTGGTTCTATCTCAGATCAAGTAAAACCAAAACCCACACAAAGGAGTGGCGGGGGGGGGGGGGGGGGGGGGGGGGGGGGGGGGGGGAGGGGGGGGGGGGGGGGGG
>CAZVXA010000011.1:0-59238 GCA_964630955.1 uncultured bacterium
GGTGAAACCGCGCCAAGCGAAAACTGGGGTTTTATTAAACAGCAGATCCCTAAGTCGGTAGGCGCGATTCAGCTTTTTGGAGTTCAAGCTGAATCGCGCCTACCGCCCCAGATCTCCGACTATATTCCCGTCGAGACCCAGAGGTTGCGGAGGCATAAGTGCGGGAAGACTATCAGGTGCGATCGCGCAAACAACAGGATCAATCCTGAGAATGCCAGCATTCCATGTGGTTAGCATGGGTATGCAAATATGCGCCTGGTTGATAAAACTGGTCATAGAACTCCAGGTCTAAATGATGCGCTTGCAGGTAGGGCATCACAAAGATCGAGGGAACCGTTCCTGGAAACTTGCCGAATGTGTCGAATACATACTGTGCTTGCAGTGCAACACATTCCCTGAATTCCTCACTATGGACTTGCGCTGCCGATCGCACCTTCGCCGAATCTTTCCAGGGGCCGGGCGTATTGGCATTAAACGGGCCACCTGCACCAAACTTTCGATCGCATAATGCCTCCACCGCTGCCCGCATATCCGCATAGTGAGGTGGACAGAATGCTTCCATCACGCCGTCTAGTCCAGTGGGATTGGGATAGGGCCAGTGATCGTTCGTGTCATATCGAAATCCCAGTCCTGGTACGTCAGGCTCACCGCTCGCGCCCAGCATCATGAAAGGATCGATGCCATTAAACATCCAACCTCCCAACCCGATCGCTTGCAGCATCAGTGCTCCCGCATAACAACTTGTAGACAGTTCTGCGGTCAGTTCCGCCATTGACCATTGTTCTAAAAACGTTAGGGGAAACGGATTATCCACATCGGCAAGGTGGCTATACTTCTCCAACCCAGGAATCGATTGCCGATTCACATCATCCCGGAAGACAACGCCATTTTGTAGGTAATAGCACAGCCCTGCCAGCAGATGCTGAGCCAGATCGCCGACCGGGATTACCAGCAACGTTCCTGGATGATTGGCTACCCAGGTATTATGCGGTTCAACATAAGGCACTTTTGGGGGTAAGCGCAGTCGCCCATCCTGAATTTTCTTAACACGACTCCGAAGTGTGTCCAGAACAATGTCCAGATCTAACGTCCCCCGGTCGTCTCGTTCGGCCACTGCCAGAGCATCGCAATTATCCAGGACATACACTCCATCGTCGTCGGTGAAGAAGGTCATGCTGGTATGAAACCCTGCTGCCGATGGAAAGGTGCGACCGCTTGCTGCTGCCGCATAGTTGGAAAGGTGTGGAGCATAGGCTTGAGCGCGATAAATTAGATGATGCCAGCTTGTATTGCCGCCACAAGCGGTTACTACCAGCAATGTCTCCAATTCGGAGAGCGGCATTATGTCGTAGCGAGATTGGTAAGCAAACACACCATCTGGAATTTCTGCCCCCCTGAAGAAGCGGCGAGAGCGACGACCCAAGAGGGCTTCCAGGAGGCTAAATGTCTGCATATCCTGGAAACCTGGAGGTGTCTTGAGTTGTTCCATTAGTTTGACCATACGATCCTCCTATCCGATTGGTTGCATCCTCCAGTAAGTAAGTAGGCATGACTAAGCTTGAAACCCCAAAAGCTGTTCCGTCCGCTGCGCGGGTGGAACAGCTTTTGGAGTTTCGACTTTTTCCATGCCCACTTACTTCGTACTCCGTGAGTAGATACAGCGCTTTGCGCTGAGATAGAACCAAAGTTTTTGTTGAGAGCCGCGCTCCGCGCGGCTCTCAACAAAAACTTTGTACCACACGTGCTTGCAAAGCGCTGTATCGCAATCCTATTTGATATGTGAGAAGGGTACAGGAGGGGAACTCCTGCACCCCGAAACCCGTACCTGCTTAGCCTGGAAAAGACTGTATATCGGTCAATCAGATTGATTCCTGGTTTGAGAGATCCCATTTACTTGATCAGCCAACTCGCTCAATCTGGATGAATAGGTCGTAGTCAGGACCACCAGCAATTTCGAATGGCAAGTCACCACTGTTACCACCGAAGCGGTGTTTCTCCGTTTTCTTTAACCCTGGACGAGGGAATAAGCGAGAGAGTCGGGAGACTGGAAACAGTAAGGTTTTCGATCCCATGAGATCGTCGCCGATCAGACTACTGAGTTGATCTTTTACAATCTCAGGAACTCGCTTGATCCATTCACCGTGTCCTGGTACTGCCATTGCCCAAACGGATGAAGCTAGAAATAATCCGACTAATACCAATTCAATGTGAAGCGGCACCTCTGTAGGATGTGTTAGGCGACAGCCGTAACGCATCACCCATACGGACTGCGATGCGTTACGCTAGCGCTAACGCATCCTACGATAATGTGCAGCTTCACAAGAAATTGGTATAAAACACCAAACTGATCAGAACTAAATACTTGTGTCTTTTTCTGCTGATAATCATTCCATTTTGGACTCCTCCAAAGACTGGCTTCATTATCGACACTTCTATATCGTGATATGGATACGAATGAGCTTCCACTACCTTTTGATAGAGTTTTGAGCATAGCTAATTTTATGCGTTCTTGAACCTTAACGAATTAAGGATTTGCTGTGTGGTGTTGCCTCACCTTTTGGAGCAAACGACAGATGCGCCGCTTGAGGAGATAAACGAGAAGTACAACATTAAGAGTCAACTCAAATTGACCAAAAGCTCTACCGTGGTATCTGGGATCCCAATAGCTGATCGGACTGTGGAAGCGATATGACCAGTTCAAAGGGAAGAAGAGTAGTGGTCCATCATCTGCATGGGTAAAAATGTCCACAAACGAATGCAACAGGCAGGCGAGTAGGAACCAGGAAAAATAGCGCTGGATGGAGCCAATATTGCATCGCCTTCTCCAAAAGATCGCTAAACCGAACAGCAACACAATTGGCGCGTGCAGCAGATTATGGGACACCAGCCAGAAAGGGTTGTGGAAGTACAAATCATCGAACATCAACTGTGCTGCTGCTGATAGGCTCCAGCCCAAAATGAAATGGTAATAGACCATTCCACCGATCGAGAGAATCCATAGCGGCACATCTGGAGCGATAGAGCCAATCAGCAGTGCTTGTTGATGGATGGGCACTCGCAGCAATGCTTTATCCAGCGCGGCAGTCATCAAGAAGTGAGAAGGGGTGTTCATTTAATTCAGATAGTCACAATGGATGATTTAAAGCCTATCCGAAAACCAAAATTCTGGCAGGCGCAACGCTTTAGCATCGCACCTGCCAGAATTTTGGTTTTCGGATAGGAACTAAAATCCTACAGGCAGAGCTGTGACATTAGCGACCAATTTTCGTGTTTGCTAAGGATCGCGAATTAAATAAAACCGAATTATTTTTGAGAGAGGCGCGGCGAAGCCGCGCCTCTCTCAGAGAGTGTTTGAGAAGTACATTGGCGAGTAACAAATGACACGATCCCCCTAAATCCCCCTTACACCCCCTGCCCCTTGAGGGGGAAATAAGGGGGACTTTGAAGCCAGTTTCCCCCTTTTTTAAGGGGGGCTAAGGGGGGATCTCCCAGTGTTCAACACAACAGGCATTACCTTTTCAAACATCCTCTCAAAAATAATTACAGGTTAATTTGTTCACGATCCTAAGGCGTTTCACTCTTATGGCGAATAGATTTTCCTGTGATAATTTCAACCACATCCATTCCGTTACTGATGACACCAGGAACACTGGGATAACCTGCACTGGCACCGACTAGAAACAGATTGGGCAATTCAGTGGTGTATCCCAGGCGATTCAACCCAACCTGATTGGGTACCAGTTTGGCTCCGTAGATATTTCCCTGAGGTTGTCCCAAAAAGTACTCACTAGTGGTCGGCGTACCATAGACTTTCATCCGAGTATAGGTATCTACATCAGGGATCAAATCTCGAACACTGGTCATCACGTCCTGGTAGACCTGCCGTTTTTTAGCTTTGTAAGCTTTTAAGTCAGTTTCATGCAATTGCTGGAATGGTTCATAGGGGCAGATCGTGGCAATTTCTAGAACATGATGACCATCCGGAGCCATCCCAGGTTCACGGGATTTCATCGTTGGACAGGAGAGAAAGATCCAGGGATGCTGTAAATTGTCTTGCAGTTGTTCTTGATATTCTTGGTTCAGATCACCGGTAGGATAATACCAGATATTCCAGTTGCCAATTCCATAGTTCTCAGGATTGAACTTCTCATTCAATCCCAAATAAATGTTAAAAGCACTTGCAGAGTATTCATAATTAGTGAGTCGGCGTTTCTCCGTTGTGCTTAAGCTCCCTGGGGTATGCATTAACTGAACGGTTAGCTTTGGATCAAGATCACTAATATAGGCATGGCGAGCTTTGTACACTTTATTACCCGCAACCACATGCTGTATTTGATGATCATTCACCTCAATATGTGTAACGGGGGTTGAACAATGAATTAATCCTCCATTGCTGATAATTGCGTCTGCGATCGCATCCACAAAATGCTTGAAGTGATGCTTGGGATAGTATGCGCCTTCTGAGTAATCCCAAACCAGAGAGGTATGGGTAATCAGAGAAATTTCGTTGGGAGGCAGCGCATAATCACCACTTTGGCCTGCTAGCAGCGCTTGCAATTTTGGCGATAATCCAACAGAATTATAAAGATCTTGCAATGTCCAGGTTCGCTTCAAAAAGAGATTCCAATACCTGGGTAGCTTTAGCCAGTCAGACCACTTCTGTTTGTACCAGCGAATTTCCTGTCCCAAATGGTGCATCTCTTCGTGCAGTTTCTGAATCTCGTTACAGTAGCGGTTAATTGGCTCTGCTTCTTCTGGAAAAGTTGAGAGTAGGCGATCGCGAAATGTGTTCCAGTCCAAAGGAATTTTGAAATCAACGTCTGGAGTGATAACGCGATCGATGCAATCAGCATCAAGAGTATTAAAAGGAATTTCGCAATCGATGTAATTTAAAAATTGTCCGATCGCTTGATCTTCTCTACATTGAGAGATGTAGTGAACATCTGCACAGAAATGATAGTCGCCATAGGCAAAAGTATGGCAGCATCCACCCAGAAGATAATGTTTTTCCAGGATGGCGACTTGATATCCTTGACGACTCAGACAGGCAGCGGCGGACAGTCCTCCCAGACCAGATCCTAAAATGACGTAATCGAAACTTTCCATAGTAAGCTTCTCCGACAGTCGGTTCACCTCGACTATAAGTAAAAAGGTTGAGGATTTCATGAAGAGGCGGAGTTCCGCTAATCCTTGGCAGGCATCAAAGCGGTGAATTCTATGGTTCAAGAATTTTACTGGACTTTTGATTAAATCCCGCCGATTTTTTCTGAAACGCTGGCGCTGCCAGCGTTTCAGAAAAAATCGGCGTAAAATCAAGTTTACCGAGAAACGCTCTCTGTGAGAGCGTTTCTCGGCACTATAGGGGAAATAGTCAAAACTCCAGTACTGACAGCGCTTTGCAAGCGCGTGTGGTACAAAGTTTTTGTTGAGAGCATCGCTCCGCGCAGCTCTCAACAAAAACTTTGGTTCTATCTCAGCGCAAAGCGCTGTAATTGATCCAACTGCATCCCAGTGGAACTGAAAGCCGCAACAAGAGCCTATCCTCACACCTACTCCACGAAAAGCAGTAGAATTGTTCTACACAAGACTATCCTTCCGAAAAAGCTGGGATGCCGTCCGCAAAGCAATCAGAAACAATCCCCCAAGAACCTTCTCTTGCGTTAATCAGAGAATTGGTGCGGGCTTATCAAGCGTTTGCCAGCTATTCAGAAGCCTTTGTGCAGCAGTATGATCTGACCCCATCCCAGTTCGACGTGGTCGCCACCTTGGGCAACACTCAGGGATTAAGCATGGGGGAGATTGGAGAAAAGACCCTGATTACGAAAGGGACTCTAACGGGTGTGATAGACCGATTAGAGCAGAAAGGCTTGGTGAAAAGGGAAGTACCCCCGGAAGATCGGCGAAGTGTAATTGTCAAACTTACCCCCGAGGGAGTGGAAGTTTTTCAGGAGGTCTTCCCGGCTCACATTGCCGATATTAAGAAACACTGTGAGTCGCTCGGTGCTTCTGAAATAGAGCTTTTACGGGTTCTCCTGAGTCGTCTACGGCAGACATTCTAGCCCTTGCCTGAAAATCCTCTTGCTGAATAGAGCCATGCAGTAGGATGACGAGCCTGTTTTCTCATCCCACTGCATGGCTCTATTCAGCAATGGCAAAAAAAGTTGCCAGATAGGTTGTCATTTTTTGGCGGGAGTGTTAGTCTCAGCTCAGATAGTTCTGATGCAGACTATCCGATTGCGAACAAATCCGGGGAGTTATCTTATGAAACCCATTGCATTGTCTCTTCTGGTTGCAGCCTTCGTGGTTGGTGTGTCTGCTCCGGCAGCAAAGGCTAAAACCAGGCTAAGTTCCTTCAAACAATCCCCATTGAATCTCGGTCATCCGCCACAGGTAGTCATCTTGGGAGCGGGATTTGCCGGGTTAGCGATCGCTCAACAGTTAGCAAATGCAGCTCTGCACGTCATTCTGATTGATCGGCAAAACCATCACACGTTTCAACCCCTACTGCATCCAGTGGTGATTGCGATGAGCAGCCAACCAAAGTGGGCGGCGGTACCGGGAGCGAAAGTCCATGCCTTTGCCCTCAAAACAGTGGGGGATGCGATCGCCATCCACCAGCAGGTGCTCCGGTGTTTTGAACGCGCCTTACAGCAGGCTGATATGTCTGAGCACCAGGGGTAGTTTCCCAGGTGCTGTGGCAATCTTCCCCGTCCGATGTTCGTGTTCCTGTCCTAAAAAGTCCTAGTTAGTGGCAGTTCCGTTCAACCCTTCATTGCTTATGGTTTGAGATTATGACCACGCTTCCTTCACTCTTTCTTTCCCACGGAGCACCGGACTTGCCGATCCGTAACGGTCCTACCCAGGATTTTCTCAGGCAGTTGCTCCAAACAATTCCCACCCCTGAAGCAATTCTGGTTGTGTCGGCCCATTGGCTGACAGCACAACCCACCGTCAGCAAAGCCGAACATCCAGAAACGATTTACGATTTTGGCGGATTTTCTCCCCACTTGCATGAACTGAGCCACAAGGCTCCGGGCAATCCTGCCCTGGCGGAAACTGTCGCAGCCCAACTCACCCAGGCAGGCTTTCCCACCCGCACCAATGCGAAGCGTGGATACGACCATGGGGTATGGACACCGCTCATTCTGGCTGATCCCGAGGGTAAGATTCCCATCACCCAACTTTCGGTGCAGCCGCAAGAGTCCCCAGCCTATCATTTCCAACTGGGCAAAGCCCTGGCTTCCCTGCGAGACGAAGGGGTGTTGATTGTGGGCAGTGGAGCGGTTACCCATAACCTGTGGGCCTTTAATGGGGATTATGAGGCAACACCACCAGAATGGGCTGTCGCCTTTGATGATTGGTTAGCGGAGGCGATCGCCCAAAACGACCTCCAACGCCTCCTCGCCTATCGCGAACAGGCTCCCTACGCAACCCAAAACCATCCCACGGACGAACACCTGCTCCCACTATTTGTCGCCCTCGGCGCAGGGGGACAGGGACGACAACTGCATCACGGCTTTACCTACGGAGCCTTCAGTATGGCGGCCTATGGGTTTGATAGGTGAGAAGGGTGATTACAGCCCACAAAAAAGTATTTACAGTAGCATCATCATTTCAGGTAAAACAATATTCCCGGTAGTCTTTATAACTCCAACTACCTCTGGCAAATCTATGTCCGAGCCAAAGCAGATTATTCGGGGCGCGTTACGGTTCCAGTCCTGTGGGACAAACAGACACAGACCATCGTGAATAATGAGTCTCGGCAAATTATTCAAATGCTGAATTCTGAATTCAACGCATTTGCCGCTTTCCATGAACGGGACTTTTATCCGGAGGAACTGCGCCCCCAAATTGATGCCGCAATGGATGCCATTTATCAACCCATTAACAATGGCGTTTATCGCAGTGGTTTTGCTGCCTCCCAGAAAGCTTATACCCAGGCCGTTACAGAATTATTTGACGCACTGCATCACTGGGAGGAGGTTCTGAGCCACCAGCGTTATCTGGTGGGGGAGCAAATTACTCTGTCAGACTGGTGTATGTTCACCACCCTGTTTCGCTTTGACCTGGCTTACCACGGGTTATTCAAGACCAACCTCAAGCGCCTGATTGACTTTCCCAATCTGTGGAACTACTGCCGGGAACTTTATCAGCATCCAGGGGTGAAAGAGTGGTGCAGCATTGAGCATGTGAAACAGCTCTACTATGCGGGCTTACCGGAACTGAATCCCAACGGCATTGTTCCCGCAGGCCCAGACATCAATTACGACGAACCCCATACCCGTGATCAACAACTTAAGGCGCTGAGATCTTGCACCTTGCTTAAAGAGAAACCAAAACCCTGATTCTGCCGCCGCTTCGCGGCGGCAGAATCAGGGTTTTGGTTTCTGATACAAAATCTCAGTCGAGGTCAGAACGCCACCTCCCCATCGTAGATCACCACGCGAATCGGGGTGGGGTTGTAGGCATTACAGGGGTTGTAGATTTGAGGACAATTGGAGATTACTGCCAGTACGTCCATCTCGGCGTAAAGGTCAACGTAGTCTCCTGGCTTAGAAACACCATCAACAACGGCCATACTACCATCTGGATTGACGGGAACATTCATGAAAAAGTTGATATTGGACACCAGATCTTTTCGACCCAATTCGAATTGACCCAGAATCTTCAAGAAGTTGTCGCGACAGTTGGGGGTGTTGGTTTTGCCGTAGCGTACAACGTTGGTCTCGGCGCTGCAGCAGCCCGCCAGGGTGTCGTGGTTGCCGCAGGTGTCGGCTGTCACAGTGAACAGCGCCCTGCCCAGACCAGAATAGATCTTGGTGCCCTTCGACAGGTAGATATTGCCCTGGATTTTGATAGTGTCTGCCGCGTTGTAGCGTTCTGAGGGGTCGGCGGCACTGTAGCAGAGAAAGTCAACCGCCTGACAGCCTTCTAGATCAATGATGCGCAGAGTCTTTCCCTTGGGGACGACCTTCCCCCAGGGAGTACCGGGAGCGACGATCTCATCGGTGAGAATGGTTCCGTTGATGTTGAATGGAGTCGTGGTTTGAGTCATTGCGTCGTTAGATAAATGAAATCTACCCTCACTTACAGCAATTCTCCCCAACGGGGAGTACCAGATCCACGCTTCAGGAGAAGAGTGAAAGGTACTTTTTGATTTATCGTGCGTGAGGCGTAAGACAAATCAAAACCCATCAGGGGTCAAAGTACGCCTTACCGGATAGGCTGGGGAGCATCAACTGGCGCGGTGGTAGCGTTCCAAAAACTGCCGCGCCCGCTCCGTGGAAGGACGACTGAAGAAGGTTTTGGGATCGCTCATTTCCACAATCCGGCCACCGTCCAGAAACACAACTCGGTTAGCCACCTCACGGGCAAAGTTCATCTCATGGGTAGCGATGATCATGGTCATCGCTTCGGCAGCAAGCTGTTTCATCACCGACAGCACTTCCCCCACCAGTTCCGGGTCGAGGGAACTGGTGGGTTCATCAAACAAGATGACTTCAGACTTCATCGCCAGAGCCCGGGCGATCGCCACCCGTTGCTTCTGACCACCCGACAGCCGCGCCGGATAAACATCGCGCTTTTCGAGTAGCCCCACCTTGTCTAAAAGCTCCTCTGCCTCAGCGATCACCTGGGATCGGGGGCGCTTCTGAACATGAATGGGGGCTTCGATCACGTTGCCCAGTACGGTCATGTGAGGCCACAGGTTGAAGTGTTGGAACACCATACTGACTCGCATTCTCAGCTTGGCTAACTGCGCCTCTGAGAGAGCACGCTTACCTGCGGTTTTCCCCTGGGCAACGCAGGTGCCGTGGATAAACACTTCCCCAGAATCGGTTTTCTCAAGGAAGTTGATACACCGCAACAGGGTTGATTTACCAGACCCGCTTGGCCCCAGGAAACAGACTGTTTCTCCGGGAATCACCTTCAGACTGATGTCCTTGAGGACTTCGTGCCTGCCAAACTTTTTGCTGATTTGCAATAGCTCAACCGCAGGCGTTGTATTTGTTATCCGCTCAGTATCTAGCATAGACCAACCTCACGCGCTCCACCTGTTTAACTCCGGCTTCAATCACCAAACACAATACCCAGTACACCAGCGCCGCAAAAATAAACGACTCGAAGGGCACAAAATAGTTAGCCTGCACCACTCTGGCGGTATGGGTCAGCTCTGGGATCGTAATGATGGAAAGAAATGCAGAGTCTTTAATGACCTGAATAAACTGGTTCCCCAGAACGGGAGATGCCGAGATTAAAATCTGCGGCAGCGTAATTCTTCGCAGCAGCTTAAAACCGCTGTAACCAAAGGCTCTAGCCGCCTCGGTTTGCCCAGGAGGTAAGTTCTCCCAGGCAGAGCGCAGGATCTCGGCAATATAGGCGGTGTTGTAAAACACTAGAGCCAGAATTGCCGTGGTCCAGCGATCAAGGGTGATGCCGTAGGCCGGCAATCCGTAGAAGATCATGTAGACCAATATCAGAAAGGGGATGGCCCGACCTGCATCCACAAAGGCTTGAGCAGGGACTCGGAGTGATCGCTGTTTCGACACCAGGGGCAATACAAAGAGCACACCCGTTATCATTGCCAGGATCATTCCCACTCCTGATAGCCAGATTGTGTTCCAGATCCCCATCGCAAAGAGCGGAAACTCTTCCCAAATCACTTCAAAGCGAAAGTTCATACCATTCCTTCTTCTTATACCAATTTTGTGTGAAGTTGAATTGAATAGAAGGGGGTCAAGGGGGCGTTGCCCCCTTGTGGGGCAACGCCCCCACACCCCTCTAATGTGCAGGTTCATATTGAATTGGTATTAAACCAGTTCGTATTGGCTCTGGAGGCGTTGATGAAGGAGGCGGCTCAGTTGAGCAAACGTCAGGATCACCGTCATGTAGATCAGCATGGCAATCAACAGCATCAGAACAGGTTGATAGTTGCTGGCAGCAAGGATACTGGCACGGCGGGTAAGTTCGTTGATGCCGATGATGCCAAGGGCAGTGCTGGCTTTTACCAGTAGGGTGATCTCGCTAGTGATAGGTGGAATACTGGAACGCCAGACCTGGGGGAACATAATTCTCCAGAAAATCTGCTGACTGTTCATGCCGTAGGCTCTGGCCGCTTCCAGTTGATCCGCAGAGAAATCGGCAATGGATGCTCGCCAGATCTCACTGGTAAAGGAAGCGTTATTTAACGCCAGGGCCAGGATACCTGCCGTATAAGGCTCAAGGTTAATCCCCAGAATCGGGATGCCGTAATAAAACAGCATCACAAACAGCACCAGCGGCAGACTGCGGATAAAGCTGACATACACTGCCAGCAAGTGTGACACCACCAGGATCTTTTTAAGCCTCAGAATGGCAATCAGCAGCCCCAGAGGAATACCCAACAGGCAGCCTGCAACCGACACAAAAAATGTGATCAGCGCACTTTGAAAAAATAACTGGATTTCAGCCATCTAAACCCTTAAGGATGGAACAGAACAGGCGAACACATGGATCAAGAAGATCATTCCAAAAGTTGCTTCAGCAGATTCTTACTCACTCAGGCACTGTAAAAAAATAACCTCACGCCTTGTCCGATCCGACCCCACCGTTCGGCACGGCTTACGGGACACCCCAGTCCTCCCCTGGCAAAGGGGAGGGAGTCCGGACTTCCCCCCTTACCATGGCTACCGTGTACACACAAGTCTTGCTGAACCCCTCTAACGCCCCCTTACTAAGGGGGGCTGATTGACTGACAAAACTCCTGAAACCCCGATTCCTGCGTAGGTTGGGTTAGCGACAGCGTAACCCAACATAACCGCTGCTGGTGTTGGGTTTCACGCTGTTCAACCCAACCTACGGTAAAATCTGTCAGTCAATCAGCTAAGGGGGGACTAAGGGGGGTCAAATCGGGACTTACCGGATCTGATCAGAGATGTGTGTACACCGTAGCTTACCAAGGCGCGACTGAGGGGGTGAAGTTGTTTATTTACAACGCCTTAGGAGATTGCTAGTAATAAAATTACCCGTCGTGTGGATGTCTCCCCCGCTGCGCGGGGGAGACATCCGCATGACGCAGGTAATTTCATTACTAGCAATCTCCTTAACTGGCAGGAATCGGGACATTGCCTGGGAGCAGAGGCTCATCTGGCAGGTTGTCAAAGCTGATATTCAGCCATTTTTCCTGAAGCTCCTTCATCTTGCCGTTAGCCTTCAGCTCCGCGATACGAGAGTTGAGGAATTCCAGGAGCTTGGTGTTATTCTTGTTGACCGTCCAGCCTGCATAAATGGTAGGGCCAACCTGGTTCCCCAGCTCAAACACGTCTGGCTTCGACTTGATCAACTGGCTCAGGGCGACAACGTTGTTGACTACGATGTCCAAACGCTTGTTTTCCAGGTCTTGATAGGCTTCTGCGAATGCGCCATATTGCGCTACGTTCCCCACCTTTTTGCCAGACTTTGCCAGCTCTGGCTCGATCACCTCATCGAATATGATTGAGGTGGCACCGCCCTGCTGCACGCCGATGTTTTTCCCCGCAAAGTCAGCGATGGATTTAATCGATTCACCTTTGCGGATGACGTAGTAGTTGGTCAATTCAGTGGTCGGCATTGTAAAGCTAACCGACTTTGTCCGTTCCTCCAGTACCGAGGCGGCGGCGTTGCTGGCGGCGTATTTGCCTGATGCCACCCCCGCCAGAATGCCTTGCCAGGGCACAATCTCTTGCTTTACCTTAAAGGGAGCACCCTCTACGACTGCGTCCAGCATATCCTGGTTGTATCCGACGTGCTTACCATCCTGCTGGAAATCAAAGGGTGGATAGTCATCTTCAGTAGCAAAGACCAACTCAGCCGGAAAGTCGCTGCCGTTGCCGCTGGTGGGTGCCGTACAGGCAATCACCGTAACGCAACTGAACAACGCCAAAAAGACGAGGACTAACGTTCGGTGTGCCCCCGTAAGTCGTTTCAACCGATTGATCATGCTAGATACTCCTTGAAAACACAAAATAGCTCAGAGAAGGTTGCAGAAAAAGCAGAGGATTAGATGTCAGTAATAGTTCAGAGAAATCGACCTCAAGCCAATTAGATGGAGATTGAAAAATCGGAAGTTCGCGATCGCATCAGTTGCCTCTAGACTTCTTAAACCAGGAAAACAAAGCACTATCTGTACTGCTTGATACAGGCTCGATTTTTGATGCCTAAATATCAGCTAATCCTCAATAAGTAGGTAGGCACGATTAAGCTTAAAACCCAAGAAGCTTTTCTGCCCTTCAACTTCGCTCAGGGCGGAACAGCTTCTGGGGTTTCAACTTTTTCCACGCCCACTTTACTTAATGTACAGGTTCATATTGAATTGGTATAAAGCTGTTGAACTCTACGTCTCCCAAGCGTGGGAGACGTAGAGTTTCCCATTTTTTTCACCAGTTACAGTGCTTTGCAAGCGCGTGTGGTACAAAGTTTTTGTTGAGAGCCGCACGGAGCGCGCGCTCAACAAAAAAATTGGTTCTATCTCAGCGCAAAGCGCTGTAGGCTAAGTTAATTAACTGCAAATTTGCTCCATGACGTGCTGCTGAAAACGGTGAGTTCCAATCTCTAAAACGCATCAAGCCAATGCTTGCCCAAAATGTGCTTCTGCTCCAGACGATAAACTCGCTCATTGAAATACATCTCTGCCAGAAAGGAAACAGCAAACTTCATGGACTGGGGGGGCTAACAGTTGCTTAGATATAGCCCTTTTCGTCCTGGTGAGGTACAGGGTACACCCTGCACCCCGTACCTCACCAACATGAAAAACGCTGTAGGTTTCAATATCCACGTTCATAGTTGACAACATGGTTCATCGGTTGACCAGAGAGATACAGCGCCAGGTTCTGCAAAAAAGAGTGCGTACAGAAAACGGGGTCGTATGGCCCTGCAATATGGGGGGTGACAACCACATTGGGGAGATCCCAGAAGGGGGAGTCGGGCGGCAGTGGCTCCTCATCAAAGACATCCAGTACTGCCCCACCAATGGCCTGCTCCTGCAGCACCTGGATCAGGTCTTGCTCGACAATCACAGGCCCACGGCTGATGTTCATGACCAGTGCGTGGGGAGGCAGAAGCCTGAGCCTGCGAGCATCTAGCATTCCCTCGGTGGCAGGGGTCAGCGGTACCACTATCACCAGCACATCGGTTTCTGGGAGCAGCACATCGAGTTTTTCTAACGGGTAGTTGGGGATGTTTTCCGTGGTGTCACCTCCTGTGCGGCTCACGCCGACGACCTTTAAGCCCAGCCCGCTACACAGCCGTGCAACTTCCCATCCGATTTCTCCCAGACCCAGGACGGTGCATCGTCTACCCTCAATGGTGGGGATATTGAACCGCTGCCAGTGATGCTTCATTTGATTTTTCATCAACAACGGCATCTCAAAGTTCATTGCCAGCAGAAATCCAACAACGTATTCCGCCATGAGCCGACCGGCCATATTTCCCGTGCGAGTGAGGGTGACTGTCTGGGAAAAGTGGGGCGATCGCAAGATAGCTTCAACTCCTGCTCCAGTTGAATGGATCCACTTCAGCCGAGGCATGCCTTTCAGCACGTTGGGGTGGGGTCTCCAAGTCAGCAGAATTTCGGCTTCGGCGATGTCTTCAGGTGGGCTTGCAGGGTCTTCGCATAAAATGAGACGGATATCGGGAGCTTTCTCAGCGACCAACTCCCGGTATTCGTACATATCTGGTTCATCAACTACCACTATCAGGCTAGAAGTCTGCACCGAAACCACCTTGCAGGAGATGTTACAGCCATAGTCACGGTGGCCAATAAAGGGTACACGGGGGAACCCCTGCATGGGGACACCACCCCTACTCCCTTATGTCGCAACCAAGGTAGCTACAGCTATATTTAGCTAACAACCAGTCTTTAACGGGAACTGTGCTTGCAGACACAAAAATGTAAAGTGTCAACAATTCATTATATAGGCTACGCAGTCGAACCAGAGGAACGCTGCACTGCCTCAGGACATTGAAAGTTTTCAGAGAGCTGCTGATATTGAACAGGGGTTTCCAGAGAAGGACGGTGTCCCTCAGTACAGAACTGTAAACTGTTGACAGTTAAACAATTGACTGTGTGGCTTTTGCTTGTGCGATTAACCTATATAAATGATTTACCGATGACAAACTCTATCGCGCTTGATTTGCAGTCCTATCTCCCCCAGGCAAGCCAGCACTCTTCTGAAGAAGAGTTGCGGGTGCAGTTGGCTGCTGCGTACCGATTAATTGCTCGATTTAAGATGTCAGATTTGATCTACACCCATATATCAGTCCATATTCCAGGGCCAGAGCAACACTTCCTGATCAATCCCTATGGCCTGATGTTTAACGAGATCACGGCCTCTAGCCTGGTCAAAATTGATCTTGAAGGAAATATTGTTGGGGATAGCCAATGGCCTGTAAATCCTGCAGGTTTTGTGATCCATAGCGCCATCCACGCTGCCCGCCCGGATTTACACTGTGTCCTCCATACCCACACCCGTCACGGAATGGCAGTCTCGGTTCTGGAGTGTGGTCTGCTGCCGCTGACCCAGTTTTCGCTCCAGTTCTATAACCGGGTTGCGTACCACAACTACGAGGGCGTTTCGCTGGGGTTAGAGGAGCGCGATCGCCTGGTGCAAGACCTGGGCGACAAGAAAGTGATGATCCTGCGCAACCACGGCCTCCTCACCGCCGGACGCACAATCCCCGAAGCGTTCATTTTGATGTACTACCTTGACCGCTCCTGCGAGGTACAGATCGCGGCCCAGTCCACTGGAACCCCTCTGGTGCTCCCCACTCCTGAGGTTTGTGCGCACTCTGCCCAACAACAAGATATTGATATGCAGAACCTCGGTCAACTGGAGTGGCCTGCACTGGTTCGAATGCTCGACCGGGAAGACCCTTCCTATAGGGATTAGCAACTCTTCTAAGTCCAAAGGTCACCATCATCAATCAGCCTAAGCGGTTAAGGCGCGAATTACATCTTTTCGGGTTTTGTCAGGGGAACAAGACGCAGGTCGAGGTTCAGAATCCGCTGGTTGGCTCCTCGTCTCTGCTGGAGTCTCTGGATCTCCTGTTCAATTTGCTCTCTTCCCTGCCGAAAAAACGCCTCGGAACTGGAGGGGGTCAAACCTTGTGTCAACTGCTGAAGGTGATCTGGAGTGAACACGTTAGCGTAAGTTGCTGCCTGAGGAGTGACAGTCGCCTGAGCAGTCGCTTGTGTCGCTTTGGCTGAAAACAGCAGGAGTCCGACTGTGGCGATTGTAACTGAACTGAGCTTTTGCAGCATCGCAAGTTTTCTGGTCTGCTACGGTGTCGTTTCCAGGATAGCAAGTGACAGCACTACTGACGGAAGATGTAACCGTCACCTGTTCGAGCAATACTGCCCTCAGTGGAATTCCACTTCTGCTGGGATGCTGTAACTTCGGTTTACAAATCCTGAAGGCGGGCGATCGCCCCCGGTCTTACATACACGGACACGATGTCGAGAGTGTCAGAAGATTTCTTGTGTAACTCTTGCACAAGAGTTACACAAGAAAAGAACGATCGCCCCCTTTTCTCTTCTAAGGATCGCGAATTAAACAAAGCTTTTGCAAATTTCCAAACTCAGTTTTGCGAGTGGCGCGGGCGAAGCCCGTGCCACTCGCAAAACTGAGATGCACCCTGTGTAAACAGCCCATCTGGAAGAACTTTCAGAAGCTGGGCTGAACAACTGTCAGGTGGGAGAAGGAGCGTCAGGGGGACTGTACGGGAACCCTGATTGATATTTGTCAGGCCAGACCTATGCAGAAGGAGAACTGTTGGGCATTTACCTGGAGAAGGCTGCTCTTTGTGGCGATCGCTGCTACCGTTCCACTTGTCGGCGTACCTGTCGCGGGTACCGTAGCGTTACAGTACATCGGTGGGAACCAATGTTCTATCCCAAATAGCCCTACGAACGATGCCACTCCGACTGGTGATGCCTGTGAGGCACTCAGGCAGGCAGAGAAGCCTGGAAGCTGACAAACTGCCCATCCCCTTTTAGATTGTGTTTAGTTAGAAGGCAGATTACTCATCAGTGAATAGCCAACTTTTCCAAGTGAGTCTTTGCGCCAAATACAGATTGGAGTCCAGATAACAGTAGTGTAATTTGCGAACTGATCTCGAAAATCTTTTGGGGAGATACCTACCTCTTTCGCTGCCTTCACGATAAGTCGTCCAATCTTGAAGCTGATTCTGCGTGTAAATCTCTCATCGTCATCCTCCTCAGATTCAATTAATGCATCCATGTACACATCAAAGATGTCTGAGAAATAACTTTCCAAAGCTTCATCGTAAAGGAAGAAATCAGAGGTGTGCCAGTAGACTATACCACTGTTAACCCGTTGATACAGTTCCAAGTTTTCATTCGTTGGTTCAACAAGATATTGAGACTTCATGGCAACTTATGGGGTTTACTGGAAACTGACTTCTTAAGCTGGGTTGGCTGCAAGCAGAAAGATTGGGAGCGATCGCTTAGTTCCTATAGATTGCCCTTTTCCGTAGAAGGCCGCAGATCCTTGTAATAAAACCAGCGATTCTGACCGCTTGCTTGGTGGCTGGTGAAAATCGCCAGATTGGGGTGAGCGTGATGGCTCAAGCCTCCATTTATCGATTTTCCAAAGACTCTATGGACTGGAGTGAACTTGCAATATCAGAGATGATCCGCTCGAATTCTCGACGAATATCAATTAGTTGGCGTACCCAGTGATTGGAACTGGCGATCGCCTCTTCCTCCTCATGCCGAGCCTCTGTAATCCTCTGATCGACTACCTGGTAGCTTTGAGATTCAAATTCTCGCAACTGAGCATTGATTTGTTCCTCCAGATCTTTTGCAGCCTTTTGGAACTCACTGGTGATGCTGCGACGAGCCTCAGCCAGCTTTCGCTCATTTTCTCGCTCTTCGTATACTGCATAGGCATCTGCACCAAGAGAAGCGATAGCAAGAATCGGTCCAAGCAACATCGCTGCATTGCCGATATTCTTAGCAACGCCAACAGCTTGCCACGGTTTAAACTTGAAGCCCACAAGTTTCCCCACTGCCAAAACACCCTGATGTAAACCGCTTCCAGCAACATCCATTGAACGGAGAAACCCCTGGGTGCTTGTAGAGAAGAGTTCTCTTGTCGCAGCTTTCGCCACATTCACACCAACTTGCTCACCGATATTTTTGAGCCACGCAACCTGCCCATTTAACCGCTCTGCATTCATGCTAATCCTGGTATCTTTGGCTGAAACTTGTTGCTCAAACTCCAATCGTGCGACAAATGCTTGCGTCAAATCGCTCTGGAGAACTTTTGTAACTTCTGACTGGAGAGATACAATTGCTGCATCAACTGCATTCTGCAACTCTGTTTCTGCCTCCTCATAGTGTCGTTTAACACTGAGTTCAGCCTGTTTCAGCAGCAGCTCCAAGTTGTCATCAGTACCAGCTGCCTCAGCCACAATTTTCCCCTCATTCGCCACGGCTGAAACCATCTTTAACGTGATGCCTCCTACCCTTGTCCTTAATCGTTCACGTTCTTTGTGTACCGTGCGAGACAAACGAGTGAGCAATTCGAGGAATGCGGAGTCTTGCTTTGAATTACGAGTAAAGTAGACCTGTGCCTCATTCACGCATCCTAAAGCGATACGCACAGGTGTATCTAACCGAGCCAGTGATGCTCGGCGCTGCACAAATTGATTCAACTCATCGATGAAGGTCTGAAATCGACTGATTTCGACCAGAAATTCATCGTCCTCATCTATCCCCTCGCAATAATCCTTGGCATCAATGAAGCAGAGGGGAAACTCATCGAGCGTATAGGGTTTAAGCGCAGATGAAAGGCTCTTGCGATAGCTCGCAATTTTTTGCGCCTCTTCGCCTGCCTCATCTGACATCTTATTGATCGCCAGCATCATTTTCCATCGGTAGCCTTTTTCAAAGGCTAACTTTTTGAAGTTCTCGACTGTGATTGAGTCAAACAGCATGTAGGTCAAGCAGAAAACCAGAAGATCTGCCGTCTCGATTGCGCTATAGGTAATGGCATCATGATCCTCTCGCTCAGTGAAAAGACCTGGCGTGTCAATGACCTGAACCCCATTCCAGGAGTAGGGGGAAGTTTCGTCTGTGGCAATGTCTGCGTCAATCTTAATATCTCTACGTCCTGTGAGGGCTGAGATGATAGTTGATTTGCCAGCACTGTATTGCCCTACGAAAGCAATGCTGAGCACTCCCTGTTCCTTATAGCTCTTTAGCCCTTCGCGAAATTGTTTCCTTAAATCGGTCACTTCATCTGAACTTTCTTGAGCCAGCAGGTTGTCGAACTTGATGGCCACACGCTTGAACCTCTCACCCACTTCAGCAGCATAAAACCGATCGTTCATCTGACTCATGGTGCCTCACCTCCTTTATTTCATGGTTTGGATCAAAACATTCTCCTGAAGAACTTCCTTGAGTTCACTCCGAGATTTGCGAGATTGAATGCTGACCTTGGTATAAATGGTCATATGGCGACCAACATCCCGATGAACTTTGGCAATGCTTCGATTAATTCTCTCTTCCGTTAAAGGCTCATTCTGTTCAAGACACCAATCCAAAATACGCTTGGCATAAGCACGATTCAGATAGTTTTCAGCATCAGACAGTTTCCGTCTCGTCTCCTCTAACTGCTGTGCGATCGCCTCTAACCCTTGAATCAGTTCATCAAAATATTCGTCAACGCTTGCGGCAATGGAGTAGAAGTATTGGCAGAAAGTATTTTCTGCTTGCTCAAGCGTTATTTGCCGCTGCTGCTCAAGCTGATGGCTGAGGGAGGATGAGATGCTCTGTACTGCTTCACGACGCTTTTGGTCCCTGGACTTAAATATCCCGGTAAAAAAACTAGCAATACTGCCAATGATTCCAACTGTTATGCCCAATGGCGGCACAAAGAAGGTCAAAATCGTACCTGCGACCACCAGAAGCCCACTACCGATTCGGGCAAAGTCCCGGTCGAAAAAACTGGAATCCTGCGATGTAAACTGAAAGCTCCCGCTGCTCAACTGGGTGATGAGTTGTAGATCGTGACCAACTTCTTCAACGATCTCTGTGACTTCCTGACTGAATTTCTGGTTAACCGCTTCATAAGCGGTATTCAACGCTTCCTCAAATTTAATCGACTTCAGCTTCTTTTCCCAGCTAAGCTTGAGATGATGTTCATCCGCTTCCCAATGATCCTCTGCAAAGGATGAGACCTCGCTACTGGCATTTTGAAAAGCTGTATTAATCGATTGTCGCAACAAAGCAAGTGCATCTCTCTCGGCCTGTCGAATATTTTTTCGGATTTCCTCCCGCTTGGCCTTCAGCGTATCTGTTAGCTGCTGGTAAGTTTGGACTTCCTGGGCGATCCACCGACCGGGTTGAGCAACAGAACTAACCGTCGAGCCGAGCAACGTCTGCGATCGCCGGATAGGCCCGTATTCAATGAGAGATAGACGAATTGAATCTAGAAAATTTTGTAACCTGCTTGCTTCAAACAGAGGCTTACTGTGTTTTGCGTCGCTGGTCTCTCTGGATATCTGTGCTGCAAGCAGCATCACGGGAATGATTTTGAAGTAGTCGTTCCCATATTTCTGGCGGGCATAGCGGCGAATTCGCTCGATATGTCCACCCAGGCCACTTTTGCCCTCCATCTCAAACAGCCTGTCAGGACTTTTTAGAAAGTGTTCCAGTCGGCGGGAGTCGCGTAGATTTTGTTTGACATTAAGGAGAATTGTCAGGGGTTTAGCCTTTTGCTTCAATAACCCTAAGAAGTTAAATTCAGTTTCCTGAATGCTGTCGTTGGTTACTACATAGCAGATAACATCAGCTTCATCTGCCACGCTCTGAGCGATCTCCTCATCTGTCCGACCCTTTGGCGCACCAATTCCAGGTGTATCAATCACCCGGATATTTTTCCATTCATACACGCGGTTGTAGCGAGTTGTTCGTTGTCTGCCAATGCCGATCGCGTCCCAACCTTCTCCTGTGATTACAGCGTGCAGTGTACTCTTTCCAGCCTTTGTCCTTCCCATGAAGGCAATGCTGAAATAATTGAGGGCGCGTTGCTTCGCCTGAAGCGACTGCCGAACAGTTCCAAGTTCCTTAATAATCTCAGCCGTTAGATGGTTCCTGGTTCTCTCCAGGTGCTGAGCCACATCTCTGGCATGATAAGCCTGCCCCTTACCCGTTGTTCGTCGGGCTACCCCAGCAACCACTTGCTGAATGCTCTGGCTTAGATTTTCGAGCGCTGAGGAAGTAGATTGCAGGGCGATTTCTGCAAATCTGTAATCCTCACGGGCGATCGCTGCACACCTTTGGATCGCCTCATCGTACTCAGGTCCTGCAAGAAGAATTTCCTGCCGCAGTTGCTCGATTCTTCGCCCGACATCCTTAGGGGCAATGTGGGCTAAACGATCAATGAGTGAGCGGGATAAAACAGAATCAGCCCCTCGCAGCAGACGAGCGCCTAGAGATAAGTGTTGTTTATCCTCAGGGCTGTCGATAGATTGGCTTGAGAGGTTCTCTGCTCTGATCAGCAATCGCTGGATGGTTTCAGGAGGAACATTCCAAAGTTGTGAAACCTGTTCAACCATTTCCCGCTCCAGCGGAGAGCAGTAACCATCAATGTAGGCGATCGCAAGGATTTGTTGGAGTGCCTCGGTTCGCTGTGTTTTGGGAATTGATTGAGCGACGTATTCGATGGGGAGTAATTCCTCATCTTGAGCCAGAATCTTCTCCATCTCCTCTAGTGTGCGCTGGCTGATTCCAGCTTCTTGCGCCAGAGTCTGAAGGCTTCTTGCTTCTTCGCAATGGATCTGCTGATCTGCGCAAACCATGTGAGCAATCAGCAAATATGAGTAGTCCAGGGACTCATCAGCAACTGCAACTGGGACAGACATGTTACACCAGACTTGAGTTTGTTGAATTTAATTAGTAGAATTCCCTGAGTGAAAGAAGAAATTACTTAGCATGCGAGATAATCTGCGTGAGTCAGACAACCTCTATTTGTATAGTGTCGGGTTCGAGGGGCTTGGTTGGGGTAAGCCTTGCAGACAGTGGTTTGCGGCTACGATGTGCAACCTGAAGGATATTGGCTTTTGCACAATCTTCAGTCTTTCTGTGAAGATCACTGGCATCGTTACCGAAGCACTTTGAGATTGGCGAATTACTCTATACTATTCATCTGTTGAAGTTGGATAGAAGGCTTCTGCGTTTTGCGTTACGCTCATTAGCGGTTGTCATCCTCCCATCTAGAGATTGCTGCTTGAATTGCTTCTTCTCTGGTTAGTTGAGGAAGTCTTTCAATTTCATATTGAATTAATCGCTCTGCTTGTTCAGCATCTCCTAAACACTTTACAATAAGACTTTTCAACAAATGCTCTGCTTTACTTGGCTCTGAAGCAACATCAAATAAGGCTGCTTCTTGAGACTCAAGCTCCGAATATAGCTGAGAAAGCTCTGAAGTAATGCTAGTGCATAGTTCTGCAAATGCTTGTATTGACGTGCTTAAATCTACTCCTAAAGACGTTATGGTGTTTCTGATCTCGTCATCAATCCCAACCAGTATATTGTATGTTACGGCCATAATACTTTTTAAGTTGGTAATTTGGGATTGAAGATTTTCTGAAGACGCAGTAAGACAGCTTTCAGCTCCACCGTATAAGCTCTCGCGCAATAGTCCCAATCCTGAATTTGTGCCTTGATCTGAACTTGTTTGTTCCTGTTCTGAACACTTAATTGAAAATTCGATAGTTTCCAACCTGGCTGCTTGATACTGGATTCTTCGTACTATCTGACTTAATTCCATATTTGGGTATTGAAAGTAGAGAGTTGCAAATTTTCTGTAACTGATGAACTGTGCAGTAATCTTAATCTTTGGTTAATTGAGCTAATCCAGGTGTTTGGTATCTTGGTGACTGAAAGAAAGCGATCGCACCCGCGCTAACAAAAGCTCAATTTACGCAGAAGCCCCCTCACAACAGTCTTACCAACACCCAGCATTCTGGGCTACCATGAATCGATAATATCCAGCATCTTCTCCTTAGAAAGAACGCCCTTACCCAATGCCTCAATGACAGCCCCAAAGCCGTCAAACTGCTTCTTGGGGTGCTGTTTCCGGTGGCTTTGGAGAAGTTCAACAATCCTCTTTGCTCTCTTTGCCCCCAGCCCAGCAAGCTTATCAACCACTTCTCTGGCAACCTCTGGCTCATCGATTCGATTAAACGCCTCCAGTGCAGGAAGGGGTTTGGGCACCCGCTCATCGATCGCCCCCAAAATCACCTTCTGATTCTCCTCCGCTGTCACCTTCACGTCCTTCTGAAGATGGGCCACAGCCGAAATTAAGTTGTTGAGCTTAATCGTCAGCTCAGTATCAGCAGCCCCACCCTCAGAACTGGCCATAGACAGGGTTTGAAACACCTCTATCTGCTGCTGGATCGCCTTTTCGTTTTTCTTGGTGATCACAAATACCCGGATGCGATCGGGCAGCTTGGGGTCAATCTCCCGTGCATTGAGGTATGCCTGGTACTCAAAATAGCCTTGAACCAGCTCGTAGGTCTCCAGGTCGATCTGGCGAACCACAGGCACCTGGATTAAGCCACCGCCGGATGCGATCGCATGGGCCAGATATTTTACCTGCTCCGGGTCGGGTTCCTGGAAGTTGCCCTTTACCTCAATGCTTTCGAGGTCGAGTTGAGAAGTTTCTAATACCATGATTTTGCTTCAGGCTCCGATTAACTGCATTACTTCCTGGGTCAAAGACTCAAACTCATCGGCGGCTTGAGATCCAGGCTTATAGTCAAAGATCGAGATGGGGTCAGGGATTTCAAGGTCGCCCACCTCAATGGTCCGCTCGATCGCAGCGGAGACATCGCGACGATCAAGGATGCGGCTTTTCAAAACCGGAAAGCCATATCGGTCTTGCACCGTTTGTTCCATTCGGGGCAGTGTGTGTTCAAGGAATTTATAGGACGTTGCAATTTTGGAGGGAACAATGCCTAAAACTGTAAGGGCATCTTGGCGAAATTGCTCTCTAAATTCATTAGTGTCTGCCACGAACCGCTTGACATTCCTCAGTCCCTCGTTTGCAAAAGGTTTTAAGTCAGAGGGAATAAGCAGATAGTCAGCAGCAATCAGCGCAATTTGAGCAAAGATGTTTAAAGAAGGTGGTGTATCAATGATTACAATATCGTAGTCGCTGTCTACCTCCTGGAGCTTGTTCAGCAATCGTGTTCTGGAAGGTGCAAGCTCAATCAACTCATTTTCATGCTGCATCAGGTCGATGTGACTGGGAATGACATGAAAGGGACTGGTTGTAAATTTTGAGACTCTTGCAACCTCTGGAATAAAGTAACTTTTGCGTTCCCGAATGACATGATAGACGTAATTGTCCTTGATATCGTCCTGTAGCTCATCCTGGAACTTAATCAGACCAGCGGCAAAGGTGGAGTTTGCCTGACTGTCCAGGTCTACCAGCAACACTCGATAGTCTTTGCGGCTGAAAGCAGCAGCCAGATTGACGGTTAGTGTTGTTTTACCAACGCCGCCTTTGTTGTGATAAACCGCGATCGTCTTCATGGTTTGGAACTCTCCGAAAGGTGTACATCAGACGTTTGACGTTATTCCACTGGCTCAGCTTCGAGATTGGCGCGGAGCCACTCCTCCTGGTCTGTAGACTCAAATTCCCTAAAATAGCGCTTGAAGCTTGCTTCACCCCCCTCGTCCGACATCGAGTAGGAACGATAGGAGAAGCAGGAGAAACGCCCATCACAGTTGCTACAGATCTGGGTAGCAAACCGCGTTTCTTTTCCTCTGACTTTGTACTTCTGGTTCAACCGCTCAACGGGAGGTGGGACAAAGTTCCGATCCTCAATGGCATCGACCACCTCACTAAAATCTGCAATCATCTCCTGGACATGCTGCTGCTGAAAGGGAATTGGGACGACCGGGTTCCAGGCTTCAAGTGCTGCGGTGAGCGCCGCTTCATCCCCCTCACTCAGCGCACTTTTCACTTCTTTGGGGTAAGCCGTTGCGATAATGGCCGTTTGATCTAACGGCTGTCCTCTGAGCTGCTGCCAGATGTAGGCATAGATATTGAGCTGCTTTTCGTAGTCCTCAATATTGTTGGCGACGTATTCTGAGTCATGGGTCTTGATGTCGTACATGATCGTCTGCGCATCTTCCTGCACAATGTCTACGACCCCATGAATCGAATACTTCCGACCTTTTGGCGTTTGCTGCTCAGGCAGGGTTAGCTTCACCTCTGTTTGGGTGACCTTCTCTGCCACATGCCGCATCTTCCGCCAGTAGAGCAGCACCTGCTGAAGCGCGGCTTTCTTGGTGTCCTGGGTGAGGGAGTGGCCACCATCGGCCTGGAGCATCTCATAGTTCTGCTCAAACATCTCCAGAATCGCTGCTTCAATCTCTTGCTCTGTCATGACACGCCTCCTTTACGGGCGATGAGTAGGCGATGCAGATCTTCAAGCGTTTGGTGGACAATATTGCCGAACATCTGGGTTTGGGAGCGAGAGGCGGCAAATCCGTATTTGCGGAACATCATGTATTGCCGGGGGCACTTCTGGTAGAGGAGGTAGTCGCTGGTGTAGGAGTAGGAGCGGGCGATCTCCTCCTCTTTGGTGTGGGCGGCAGGCAGGGTGTTGAGGTCAAACTGCCCGATTCGTGGGAAATCAGATTGGCCTAGCATGGTCTTAAAGGGTTCGCTGACAAAGTTGCCTTGACTCTTGAAGTGAGCCAGCACCAGCAGGTTCTCGGCTCTGGAGAGCGCGACGTAAAACATCCGCATCACGTCAAATTCGGCCATGCGCTCAATTGGCTCTCCTTCGCGCTCAAGCAGCGGACGGACAATCTTCTCGATACCCTGCACTTTCGCCTCTTTTCGTGGGTTACCCAGGACAACCACCGGGAACTCCAGTCCCTTTGACTGGTGAACCGTTAGAAAAGGAATTCGTCCTTTGGGGAATGGGTCTTCTGCGTTCTCCTGCTCTGATTCACCGAGCCGATAGAGGCTGTAGATGAAGCGCATGAAGAAGGTGTTCACGAACTTGTTGCCCTCCAGGAAGCGGGCGGTGAGAACTGGAGATTGATTATCGATGAACCGGGCCAGGTACTGGGTCACCTGCGCCAGGTTGCAGATCGGGCCTTCATCTTTGCCGTGTTCGGCCAGGTCAAACCAGTGCCGGAAGGGCTGGAACGCGCAGAGGCGGTAGAACAGGTCCAGGATGCTCCAGTCTAAAGCGGTGGCGCGGTTGAGGATGTAGCTGAGTTTGAGGGGGTTGCCCTCGCCCAGGCGTTGCTGTGCCAGTCGATGCAGCCCACGGTTGGTAATGCTCTTTCGGGCTTTTTCTGAAAGCCCGAAGGACGAGGCCAGGACTTGCTCCATTGTGCCGGAATTGTAGGGTTGATCCATCGTCCAACCCTGCTTTTGAGCAGTTCGATTCAATACGTTGTAATCGCTTAAGACCGTCTCGATCTCATCCTGGCAGTCCCCGATATAAGTCGCCAGATTTGGGTCTGCTCCAAGACAGCTCTCTGCATTATTGAGGCAATCGTCCAGCCAGGTTTGGAAGTTATTGTAGTCGGCTCCGCCAAAGTCCCCAGACTCTGGCCTACCAAAGATTTTCAGGATAATCCCAAAGACGGCGATCGCCTCCTCAACCTCAAGGAATCGCCCTGCCCGTGGTGCGTATACCTGGAGTCCTTGAGTTTCCAGGGCGGCTTTCATTCGCGTCACTTGAGGGCTTTTGAGTGAGGGGAAGAGGAAGGCGATTTGGTTGGGGTCTGCCACCTTCTTCGCGTCGAGTAACTGCTTGACCAGGACTGCGATCTCAGTAGCAACCGTATCAGGGTTAGTTGCAGAACTGGCGATCACAGAGGGATGGCTATCCGAGCTGTGGGCCTGGATGTCCTTCTCGACGATCCGGTAATGCCCCTTCCCGTCAGCTCTTTTCCAGTTCGTGTATGAAATGAAGCGGGTGTAGAAGTCTACGATCTGCTTGCGGGAGCGGTAGTTGGTATTGAGGGGGATAGTGCAGGCTTCTGTTTGCAGGTGCTGTTTGACTCGTTCTGGGAACTGGACAAAGTTTTCAACTGTAGCACCCCTGAACCGATAGAGCGCCTGGTCGTCGTCGCCGACCACACAGATGTTCTTGTGGCCTGCCGAGAGTTTGAAGAATAGCTGCTCCTGGATCGCGTTGGTGTCCTGGTACTCGTCTACGATGATGTGTTTGAAGACGTTGCCGGAGTTGGGGTGCTGCTGGAGGGTCTGGAGCGCCTGCTGTTGAATCAAGGAGAAATCGACAGTTGGGGTTTTGCCTTCTAGCCCCAGGGACTGCCTGTAATAGGCGTAGAGTTCAATCAGGATTTTGAGGGTTGAATCGTCTGTACGAGCCAGCATCTGGTCAGGTTCCAGGCACTCCTCAGAGAAGCGGTTAAAGAGGCTAATGCAGCTCGTTACAGCGGTGTAACGGGATTGGGAGTCATGACCACTGAAGTAGGCGTTGATCTGGGCGTTTGCATCTTCAGTTAGGCCCACGGCGGCAACAGCAGCATCCCAAAACCGGGGGTTGGATAGATAGAAGTATTGGTCCAGCGAGTCCATTAAGCTTGGACGGATGGGTCTCAGGATATCTGGGCAGAACCTGCGGTCTACGATGAGCTGCTGACAGAGGGAATGGACAGTGCCCAGATACATTCTTGAAATGTCGTAGGGAATGCCTGTGAGGTTAGTGACAAGCCCCAGGAGCGATCTCAAACCCTCTTGCAGTTGGCGGGCGGCTTTCTCTGTGAAGGTGGCAAGGAAAATCTCTTCGGGCAGAACCTGGTGGAAGACAATCAGGTTCAGCGTTCGCCATAGCAAAACGCGAGTTTTACCGGAGCCAGGTCCGGCTGTAAGAAAGAGTGGGCCACTCGTGTGGAGGATGGCCCTCCGTTGATTCTCGTTTGGGGTAAAGGGCTTGGGTTGGATCTGGTTCCACAAATCCTCGATCGTGAGGGCATTTAAAGCGGTGACTTCGGCTCCAGACATAGAGTTCACACCCAGGAATAAATTTAACGGAACCAGGCTTCAAAAATGGCCAAACAAGTTCTTCCCAAAGGGATTGAACCGATGGGGAGATAGGAATTTGGATAAACTCAGCAGACGCTGTATACAGAAACGGTGTTCTGATAAGTTAGCTTTCGCGTTCATCTTAAGCGCGATAAGCTGAACACGAATCTGTACGTTCTTCCAGGAAGAGTATAGATACAGCTATATTTGTTTCTACTCAAACATGCCCAAAATTCTGGGGAAAAACCACGGCTTGTTCCTAACTTCACTCTCTGGATCTGGTGCTTCTAAGGAAGTCCTGCTTGGCTTCTGGAGAATACTGAGATGTTTAAGCACGTCTGTTTTGGCTTATGGGGCGATCTCTCTTCCTGACAGAAAACTGATAAATGTTGGGAAGTTGGGTGGGTTGCAAGAGAGCTGGGTGTTGAATCTGGTATAAATAGTTACATTGAACTGCATGAAGGCATCTGAAACGAGAATTAAAACTCAGCTTCAGAGAAATCAAAACTGTTTAAAGATTCGGGGAATTTATTTCATTGGCACTGAGCATTCCCAGCCTGTGGTGATTAGGCTGGGAATACTGAGGGTGCCAGCAAAACACGATCCTCACAGAGAGCGTTATGGGGCAGTTATTCGATCGCACGAGTCGCCTGATCCGAGCCGAGTTGAACTCCATTGAAGGGAACTGCGGAGGTAACCACCTGAACGAAGGTGCTGGCCTGGTCGCAGGTGGAGCCGTGGCAGGCGCTTCGATTGGCAAGGTTGGAGTTTTGGCAGGAGGAACGGGATACAGCGTTGGTGCTGTTCCACTCGCCGCCCTTGGCGCACTGACGGGTGCTGCCCTCTATGAAGCACTGCGATCCATCCTTGAAGGTGATACTTCCTCTGCGGGAGCGGCGGCGATTGGAGCAGCGGCAGGGGCAGCAACTTCAGCGACGGTTGGAGGGGTAGGGGTTGCCGTTGGTGGAAGTGCGATCGGGGTGGGGATGGCTTCAATGGCAGCAGGTGGTGCTGTAGTAGCCCTGGGGTTAGTTGGAATCAATCGTTTGCTTCAGCAGGGTATGGACCCGGAGAAGCTTCTCGATGATGCAATCAAGCAGATGGAAGCAGACGCGCAGAAGGCACGCCAAGCCCTTATCAATTTCATTGCTTGCCGGAAACCACTCCAACAGCAGTATGAACGGGTTCAAGCAGAAGTCAATAAGTGGGAAGGGCGGGCACAACTTGCTGTGCAAAAAGGCAACGAGTATTTGGCAAAAGAGGCGCTGATTCGCAAGAAAATGCACTCTGGAACTCTCAGAAGCATTCAGGAACAGCTTGGTCCAGAACCAGATACCGTTAAAAACCTCAAGCGAAATCTATCTCTGCTAGAAGCCAAGATTGCTGAAGCGAAGACTTTGAGAACCAGCCTGAAGGCGCAGACTGCGATCGCCAAGGCGAATGGGCAACTGCACGGTAACGCAAGTCGGTTAGGTAGCGGTTGTGCAATCGGAGTATTTGAGCGGATGGAAGAGAGAGTTCTGCAAATGGAGGCCCGCTCACAAGCCGCAGGACTTGCTGGAGCCGATCTTGAAAGTCAGTTTGTCCTCCTGGAGCCAGACACCGATGTTGATGCAGAGCTGGCAGCAATGAAAGAACAGCTACTGGGAGGTGTTCGGTCCTGCCAAGCTCAGCTACCTGCTTCTGCCTCCTCGATCACATCTCCTCGCGATGAGGCGTTTGAAGTGAAAATGGAAGAATTGAAGCGACAGATTGATCTGCTTTAATCTTTGAATCAATCCTAATAAGTGTTAATTCTTAGGAGTTGCTCATGTTCATCGGCTATAAATCTATTGTGAGTTCTGTATTGCCGAAGGTGTTACTTGGAGTGTGTCTTACTTGTGCTCTACCTATACAGGCGGCTATTGCTGATGTCATACTTCCTGGTAGATGTCATATGGGTCTGTGTTGGGAGAACAAGTTGATTCGTAAAGAATTACTGCGGCAAAATTCAAGAGGAAAACTTTATGCAGTTGAACTGGCTTCTCGCTCATGGAATATGGATACTCAGCCTCCAAATAGATGGGAGGCCCCAAAAACTAGCTATGTTTATTGTTCTACAACAAGACCAGCTTTTATCTTTAATAGTGATGGCACTTATTTGGCTCACCTGCTTAACCCTGGTGGCTCCCCCTTTGGCTACGAGATGAGTAGTTATCCAATTTACTGGGCTACTTGTCACAACTTTGTCGGGCCAGACTTCTTCTCAGAGGAAATGACAGCACGAGCGATAAGGTTGGGTTATCCTCTAAGTCTAGAGATTAGGCAAGTTGAGTTGAGCAATGTGTTAGACATCATGGAGTAAGCTTTGTTTCACTGCGATCGCCTCCTGATCACGGATACCTCTCAACTCCTTGCCGTGTATATTGTCGGGAACTGTACAACGTATCAAGATTGCGTTGTACCTGTTTGAAGTTGAAGCCAGGTCTTGGCAGGAACACTTGCTTACCCCGTTCAAACACAAGCTCAAGTTGACTTGTGTGAACGGTTTTAGGAGCGATCGCTCCTTCAAAGCGTTGCGGATAGCAAGAACCCCGGCTGATTTAAAGATGTCGGGCTTCTGAAGTTCTGGCGATCGCTCCAAACCCCAGAAGTTGCGATCGCGCTCACAAGCCCCAGTGGATAGTGAGGCTCCTGGATTCCTCTCCAAAAAATTCTCTCCGCTAGAGTAATCCACGCAATCAATTCGGCGCAAAGATGGTGATCCGTCGAATGCCCGGATCTTTGGCCGCTTCCTTGGCGGATTCCTTGAGTTGCTGCAACCTTTCTGGCGAAAGCGGTTGGCCGGACATGATTTCCTCCGGGAGGGGCTGTTCACCTGCCGGGTAGTAGAAATAGATGCCACCCGGAAATTCCAGCCGATCGAGATTGTTCGTGTCCGACTCACCTGCGACAAAGTGGCCAGGATTGCTCTGCGATGCTCCGTGTTTTGTCGCCTCAAAAATCGGAGAGCCAAGCTTTACGCCCTGATTGGTGCTGCCTTTGAAAAAAGCGTCCGTTGGATTGCGATCGCCGCTACTGATAGAAAGGCTGGATAGCGGTAAGCCATCGCAGGCAGGATACTGCTCCAGGAAGGCTTTCAATCCCCTGGTGAAATCGATGTTTTGTCTCGGTGGCCGGGTTGCGGCCTGACAGTCGCCAGTCAGTTGAAATAAAAGCGCCAGTTGTCCATCCAGATAGGTGAGTTCGATCGCCGCCTCATCCCCAATTAATACAGCAGGTTTTCCCTGGCCCAACTTATTGCTAATCCACCCCAGCGTAGTCTTACCCAACTGGAGATCGCCTATTCCAGTCCCTGGCACGATTGTTGCTTGAGCGTAGGGCGTGAGGGACTTGCGTTCCTCCCCAGAGGAGCCAGAACAGCCGCTCATGAACACTAGACCCAGAATGCAGGTCAAAAGGGGGAGCGATCGCCAGCGCATCGTCTTCTTTCAGGGAATTTCTCCACCACGCTAACTCAGCCTCGGTAGCACCCGCAAGGATAAGATTCAACGAAGCACAGTGATTCTGCTGGCTTTTGTCAGCGTTATGGATGGGGAATGATCCTCAATCCTGCCAGCTTTACCAAGTTCTTTTCAGATAGAAATTAAGGCGATCGCTCAACTGGGTCTCTCATTCCACGATTGGATGAAGCTGGCACCGAGTGATGCAACTGCACCAGAAGGCACGAACGTAATCTACATTGTTCCAACAGAGCCAGTAGCGGTATAAAACGCAGAAGGTGAAGTAGGAGTAAAGGTATTCGCAGGAGGTAATAACAGTGTTATGAACGGGCAATATAAAATCGTGCCGTTTCTCCCCTAATCCTTATGTCTGATTGGGAATTCATTGCTACGGAGTTTGTCGGCTCGAATGGTGAAGAAGGTGAGCGCTTTATTTGGGAAGCAGTCGTTAAGGCATTAAAAGGCAATGGCGAAGGCATTGCTATCCTGAATTATTCTGACTATCACCACAACGAGCAAAAGCGTTATCAACCAGACATTTTGTTAGTCAGTCGAGAATGGGGACTGATAGTCATTGAGGTCAAAAGTTGCCGGATTGACCAGATTCGTAACATCCGTGCAAACCAATGGGAGATGCAGGGATTCTATTCTCATAAGATTTGTCCGCTTAAACAAGCAGAGAACCAACTTTGGCAGATCTTGAAACGGTGCGATCACGAGCAGGCACTTAATGACCGTGTTCCTGGTAGGGCACTGGTTGCACTGCCACTTATTACTCGTGAGGAATGGCGGGATCGGGGCTTCGAAGATGACCATCATACCTGTCCTCCAATCATTTTTGGGAATGAGCTAGGCCGACGTACCCTTTTCAATAGTCTTGAACATGGAGCAGTGATTCTAGATCGTGGAGATTCACGCTTCAAGTTGAACGACCAGCAGTGGGAATTGCTAAAAAGGGTAATTTTAGGGCATCCCAAAGTCCCTATGCTCCCAAAAACCACTTCGTCAGTGACGCCGTTTCCCTCCAGCAAAACTTCTACCACAGCAGCATTGAGAAGGCCAAAATATGTTGCCACCATCCCTATTCGTGAGACAGAAGGTGTGGGGAAATTTTCCGAGACATCAGAAGAAGTGGCATTGGTGCCTAGTAGCCCTCGTCGGATTGAAGCTCTTGCGGCACTTAGAGGCTGGATGAGTGAGATAGATATCCAGCAAGCAAAGATTGGGATGCAAATTCCGCCAGGACCTCAACGAATTCGAGGAATTGCGGGTTCAGGTAAAACTCTGCTGCTTTGCCAAAAAGCTGCCCGAATGCACATCCAACATCCAGATTGGGATATTGTTCTGGTCTTTTTTACCCGCAGCCTCTATCAACTGCTGCCTGATTTAGTTCGACAGTGGGTGGAGTATTGGAGCGACGGGACAATTACCCCTGATTTTGAACATGGGAAGCTGAAAGTTCTTCATGCCTGGGGCAGTAAAGGAAAACCAGGGTTTTACTCACAGCTTCGAGATCATGCAGGAATGAATGCCTTAGTTACTGAGAAGCCCGTGGGGAGTATTCCTGAACTTTTGGCAGCATCATGCAGAAGGCTGCTGGATAATGCCCATATTGAGCCGATGTACGATGCCATCCTGATTGATGAAGGGCAGGATCTGGCTGTTAACAATGAGTGGAAGTATAAAGACAAACAAGCCTTTTACTGGCTGGCGTGGCAGGCTCTCCGTCCGGTTAGCCCTGAAAAACCCGAGCAAAAACGCTTGATTTGGGCATACGATGAGGCTCAAAGCTTAGATTCATTGGAAGTACCGAGCTACAGTGGGGTCTTTGGAGCAGAACTAGGGAATCTCCTTTCAGGGGCAAAAACTGGTCCCATTTACCAGGGAGGTATCAATAAAAATGAGGTGATGAAGCGGTGTTACCGTACACCTGGTCCAGTACTTGTTGCGGCTCATGCTATTGGGATGGGCCTATTGCGAAAACAAGGGATGTTGAGTGGTTTTACCAGAAAGGAGGATTGGGAGAGGATTGGCTACACCGTAAAAGGCAACTTTATGCCTGGAAATCGGGTAACGCTACATCGCCCTCTAGACAATTCTCCTAACCCAATTCCTCAACTGTGGGGGAGAAACCCTCTTGAATTTGAGGTGTATAGCGATCGCGAAAGCCAGGTACAGACTTTAGTTGAGAAGATCAAGCGAAATGTGGAACACGATGGACTGCAATTGAGCAGGGATATCCTGGTCATTGTTCTTGGGGCTGACCAGGATGCTCAAGGGCAGGAGCAAACAAGTCGTGGCAAACAGTTGAACCCAGGCTCTCAGCTACAACGGCAGGTTGTGAACAGTTTACGGATGCATGGGATTCCATACTATATGCCAGGTGCTGAAAAGCCTAATCTCTATTCCGAGAACTCATTTAATCGGGGTGCTGACGTTTTCTGGTGGGATGAAGCAATTACGGTGTCCCGTATGTACCGGGCAAAAGGACATGAGGCACCAATGGTTTACGTTCTTGGGTTAGAGCATGTTGCTCAGGATGAGAGTAATGTGAGCCTGCGTAACCAGTTGTTTGTTGCCTTAACCCGCTCAACCGCATGGGTTCACCTGAGTGGTATTCAAGATCCAGATACTTGTAGTGACTATCTCTTATATGATGAGATACGAGAAGTGATTGATAGTGGGGATACGCTAAGTTTCTTCTACCGCAAACCTCCAAAGAGAGCTTTAGAGGATAACGAGTAAGCCTATTTCAATAGGTGGTTTTTCAGACGATGGATAATTTCGCTCCGATTCGGATGAGCCTAGCTACCGTCGAGGAAGCTGACTTGTATCGATAAAGCCTTCCAAGTCTCTTAGCAAGTGGTAAAAGTGTTGTATGTGGAAGCCGGGTCGTATTGTTGATTCACAGCAGGGGGGTAAGGCAGTGTGTTTTCTACTTAAAGAAGAAATGGTAGACCTCCTGGCGATCGCGATCGTTTGTAAAATCCAGAAGCATGTGGGATCTGGTAAACGACCATTGAGCAAGCAGCTAAATCACTGGACTTTTGACTAAATGGACAGTCAGATACACGACGTTGGCGAAAGCCCTGACTGTACAGCCCAAAGGTTTTTATACATACCATTGAGGGATAGTAATTCCTCATGTGTCCCTTGCTCCACGATCTGCCCCTGATCCATTACATAGATGCAATCCGCATAGCGAATGGTGGAGAGGCGGTGGGCGATCGCAATGGTTGTCCTTCCCTTGGTAATCACAGCCAGAGATTTCTGAATCGCCGCTTCGGTTTCATTGTCTACGGCTGAAGTGGCTTCATCGAGGATCAGAATCGGCGGGTCTTTGAGAATGGCACGGGCGATCGCCAATCTTTGTCGTTGTCCTCCAGAAAGCTTCTGTCCCCGTTCACCCACAATGGTGTCGTACCCCTGCGGCAGTTCTTCAATAAACTCATGGGCCTCCGCTAATTTTGCGGCTTGAATAATTTGGTTCTGAGTGGCATCAAAACTGCCATAGCGAATGTTTTCGGCAACCGTCCCGTGGAACAGAAATACGTCTTGACTGACCCAACCAATGCATTGTCTAAGATCAAATAGGCTGAGTTCACAAATATCGATTCCGTCGATCGAAATGTGCCCATTCTGCACCTCATAGAATCGCAGCAGCAGTTTAACGAGGGTACTTTTGCCAGACCCGGTTGCCCCGACAATGCCGATCGTTGCTTTAGCTGGGATATGCAAGGAGAGATTTTTGAGAATCGGAGAACGATCGCTGTAGGCAAAGGTAATGGCATCAAACTGGACTTCGCCTTTGATCTGATGCAGAGGCAAGGGGCGATCGCCATAGGGAATCGAAACAGGCGTATCCAGTAACCCCATCACCCGCCGCACGGAGGCCATTGCCCGCTGATACTCATCCATGATTTCGCTCAGTTCCGTGAAGGGCCAGAGCAAATCCTGGACGATGAACACCATGAAACCGTAGGTTCCGACTGTCAACTGACCCTGAAGTACTTCTCGACCACCCAAATACAGGGTCAGCACAAATCCCGTCAGGATGAAGAACCGTAATACAGGCTGGAAGGCGACACTGAGGGCGATCGCCCGTTGATTCCCCCGACGATAAGCCTCACTGTCTTGATAGACCCGATCGCTCTCATAGGTTTCAGCGGTAAAGCTCTTGATCGTGGCGATGCCAGAAATGTTGTTGGAAAGGCGATCGCTAATCAGCCCTGCCTGATCCCGCACCGTATCATAGCGAGGAGCTAACCGCGATTGGAAGAGAAACGTTCCCCACAGAATGAAGGGGATTGGCAACATGGCAAACCAGGCAATTCCTGGAGCCAGCACCACAAAGCTAAATCCAACAGCAAAGACTCTTGTAAAAAAGCTAATTAAATCTTGAGCACCAAAGTTAAGAAACCGCTCTAGCTGGTTGATGTCGTCATTGAGAATGGACAGGAGCCTTCCGGTGCTACGGTCTTCAAAGAAAGCCAGTTCCAGTTCTTGCAGGTGATTGTAGGTATCGACCCGCAGTTCATGCTGCAAGTTTTGGGCGAGATTGCGCCACAACTTATCTGCCCCATATTGACTGAGGGATTCCAAACCCCAGGTGGCGATCGTCAGGATGGACAGCACCAACAACTGAGTCAGCGGATCTTGAATGCCAAATCGTGCGATTAAAGAGGCTTCTTGCTCAACGACTACATCCACTGCAACCCCAATCAAATAGGGAGGAGCCAGGTCAAATAGGGTACGAAGGATAGAGCAGAGCGTTGCCCCCCCAATTTGCACCTGGTAGGGTTTGGCGTAGCGGAGTAGACGCACTAAAGGAACCTGAGCCATGATTCGATAAGATGGGGACAGCAAATCTATGAGGTTTGGGTTAACCGTATGGAGGCAACTGCAAAAGAGAAAATCACTCAAGCTGTCGGGCGATCGCTCTTTGTCAGAGTGACTAGGAACTTCAAGGAGAAGGGATAGTGGCTAGAGATCGGTTTCACCGGGTTGTCAAAGCTGCTCTGATCAAGGACGGATGGATTGTGACTCATGATCCGTTACAAATTACGCCGTGAAGAACCCAATCGGGTCCTCTATTTGGCGGTTCCAGATTTGACTTATAACAGTTTCTTTCAGCTTGATTTTCCAGCATCCATGTTGGAGGAGAACGCGGTTAAATTACTCGTTTATGACGTCGAATTGGAGCAAATTGTGCAATGGAAGATTTAAGCAATAAACTGGCTCAATATCAGGAAATTGTGCAGCAGCTTTTACTAAAATACGCCGAAAGCAAACCTGCTTATGGAGAAATTGAGGTTGAGACGATCTTTGATACTGAGCGAAATCATTATCAAATTGTACATTTGGGCTGGCAGCATAAGCGATGGGTTCATCATTGTGTAATGCATTTAGATATTCGAAATGACAAAATTTGGATTTTCTATAACTCAACAGAACATGATATTGCGGCTGATTTAGTCGATTTAGGTGTGCCAAAGCATGATATTGTGCTAGGGTTTTATCCCCCTTTTATGCGTGAGATGAGTGATTATGCGATCGGTTAAAGCAAAGCAGTGAGCGTTCACGAAGTTTGTGCAGCGCACAATCGCCCTTGTACCCTCTCACCCACTCGTTCGGCTTTGCTGTCTCGTAGAGATCGCCCCGATCGCCCTCCTCCACCGCTTTAGGCGATCGCCCTTGCCAGTTCAGCGATCGTCCACTTCCCACAAACCCGTTCGGCTTTGCCGTCTCGTAGAGCATCGCCCCTATTATTCGCTATTCGCTTTTGATCGATCGCTAATGGCTGGAATAGTTGACCTCGTTTTCTAACAATGTCTAAAGATAGTGATCCGGTGGTGGGAATGTTGGGTTTCTCTGCCTCAGCCCAACCTACGACGAGGGCGATCGTACTTGTTGCAGTCAGATAGAATGAAGGAGTAGAGGACTTACGCAATCAGAGACCCCTCAGGATAATGGAGAGACGATGCTAAAAAGCTACGAAGCAATCTACGAAAATGGTCAGGTCAAATGGTTGTCTGACGTACCCCCTGTCACATCCGCTCGTGTGATTGTGACTGTTTTAGAGGAAACGGTGCCTCCTGTTAAACGTCGGGTTCCTGCTGCTGCGATCGCGGGTAAAGCCAAAATTTTAGGTGATTTGATTAGTCCTGTCGTGGATGAGCAAGACTGGGAATGTCTGAAGTGATTGTCCTGGATACTCATATGTGGATTTGGTTTGTGAATCTGGCATTTGAGAATTTTCCATCTGAATGGAAGGAGAGAATCGAAACGGCGAGTCGGGTTGGCGTTTCACCTGTATCCAGTTATGAAATTGCTTTGGCTCAACAGCGTGGGCGGTTAGAACTACCTTGCCCCACAGATCAATGGTTTCAGGCAGCCTTAGAACCATCGGGAATCGAGTTGTTTCCCCTTACGCCTGAGATTTGTAGTCGTGCGGTAAATCTGCGGATTCGAGAGTAGAATTGTGCGATCGCCCTCCTACGAATGAAACCTGCTCACCTCCCTCTCCGATCGCCCTCCTTCACTGCTTTAGGCGATCGCATAGCAATCGCCCCCTTCCCACAACCCCCGTTCGGCTTTACTGTCTCGTAGAGAATTACTCAGTAGTAGGTTGGGTTGAGGAACGAAACCCAACGTTCACAGAGATTACAACACTTATCGAAACGTTCGATTCAGTCAACATCTGACTCACTCTTGACCCACTTCAGCAGAAAAATTCATTGTCTCGTTTGCCCCCCAGTGTTCCTCATAAATTCCTCTTTGCACGAATCGGTGAAAGCTTGAATAGACCCAATCCTTAGGTGCTTCAACAAACCCATGTCTCACCGGATTGTAATGAATATAGTCCACATGCCGAATCAAATCGGCTTCATCTCGAATTTGATGTTCCCAAAAGCGCCGCTGCCAGATTGCTTGTTCTCCTTTGTGCTGACGGGATTGTGACCGTTGACGTTTGTAGCGAGACGGACAATGACGGCTAAATTCGCTTTTGAGCAATCGCCAACGGCTGGAATAGTTGGCATCGTTTTCTGGTAATGTCCAAAGACAGTGAAGGTGATCGGGTAGAACCACAATGGCATCAATGGTGAAAGGATGACGCTGTTGCACCTGATGAAAGGCAGAACGCAGGATTTGGATGGTTTCTGGGCAGTCAAAGAGGTGCTGACGTTGATAGGTGACAACGGTGAAGAAGTAGGTGGCTCCGGGGGTGTTAGCGCGGCGGTACTGCATGGGTTGGTCCATTCTGGATAAGTTTAGAATGGACAGGGAAGCGGGAAATCTCACAATCAGCCGTTGAGATATTTGGGGATGTTGGGTTTCGTTGCCTCAACCCAACCTACGGCGAGGGCGATCGCACTTTGTGCTGTTTGGTGAACATCTTCCAATTACTTTGTGGCAATAATTTTTGCATTATTAGAATCGACCGATTGCCCCGATCGCCTTCCTCCATCGCTTTATCCGTTCGCATAGCCTGTGCAAAGCACGATCGCCCTCCCCATACAAAACCTGTTCGTTTTTGTCGTCTCGTATTAATCTGTAGGATGCGTTAGGCGCTAGCCGTAACGCATCAGCCAAAACACAAGTCAAAGCTGCTAAATGTGAATCCCTCAATGCACTTGGGTAAATTGAGCGATAGACCCTTGAATGCTGATGCCCATGACCAAGGGGATTGCAGGAAATGATGATTTCATCAGTTGATGTTAGGAATGAGTGAGTTTCAGGTGATGGGTTAGCGCAGCGTAACGCATCCTACAAGATCGGCGATCGCACTGTATTAACCAGGTATTTGAACAAATCATCAATCACTGCATCGGCAGCCAGAAGATTCCATCCCTGCCAAATTGATGGATCAACAAAATAAACCTGGTTTTGTTGAACCGCCTTTAATTGGTTCCAGAGGGGTTGCTTTTGAAACTGCTGCAATAGCTGCTCATCATTTTCTGAAGACGTCATGACAAATACAACATCCCCATCTACCTTGTCCAATTCCTCCTGGGAAAAGCGAATGTAGCCATAGGGTGCCGTCACATTTTGTGAGGGAGGACGTTGCAATCCCGCATCCTCCAGAATAGATCCAGCAAATGAATTTTTGACATCGCTGCCAAATACACCATAGTAGAAAAAGACAAGGGAGATCGTTTTGTTTTGATAGCGATTTTCCTCTGGAGAGGCTGCGCCAACGCCCAATGCAGATTTTAGTTGGTCAATTCTCTGATAATAGCGATCCCAGGCTTGCTGGGCTGCGTCTTGCTTCCCCAAAACTTCTGCTACAAATTGGAAATTATCTCGCCATGTTCGATTTTCTTGCCAGCCAGACAGGGCTGTTGGAGCAATCCTGGATAGGGTGGGGTAAATCGATTCATGGGAATCATTCCAGCCAATGATCAGATCAGGTTTGAGGGCAGTTATTTTTTCTAAACTGGGTTGCGCATCGCTGCCTAGTTTCTCAATTCCATCTAACTGATTGCCTAGATATGCAGGAAATTGATCTCCCCAGAATTTTGTCGTCGTACTGCCCACGGGTTTCACACCCAGCGCCAGGGCATCTCCCAATACTGATAATGTGACAACTCGTTGAGGATTTTCAGGCACACAAATGTCTTCAATGGGTTGTTTGATGATCCGACAATTTGCGGGGGGCAAAGACGCATCAGTCGGTATTTGAGAATCAGCATTTTGAAAGTTGCAGGTGGAAATGGCGACCGCAGCGAAGATACTGAACCAAAACAATAAAATAGAGTACCCGTATTTCTTGAACATGGAATTGTGAGGGTTACTGGAGACGCGAGGAGCCGAGGAGCAAATTTATGGATATCAGTTTGCAAGTTAGTGTTGATAGCTCTAAAATTCCCAGGACACTGTACCCGATAGTGTAAATGGATCACCTCGTAGTACGAAATCTCTACCAGTCACCGAGACAAAATAGTTGTCGTCAAATAAGTTCCTGACGTTTAGTGCAACTCGCAGGCGATCGCGTCGATAAAACAGAGCAGCATCCGTACGAAAATAACTCGGCACGTCAAATGAGTTGTTTAAATCTCCTGCCCGTTCACCCACGTAAGACAGTCCCAAACCAAACCCCAGCCCTCTCAAATCTCCTGATTGAATTTCATAGGTTGTCCAGAGGTTGAAGAGATGTTCGGGGGCATTGACTAAACGATTTCCCGATTCAAATGTGTTATCTCTTGTAATCCGGGCATCGGTATAGGCATAGCCTGCAATGATATTCCACCCCGGCAAGATTTCCCCTGAAAGATCCAACTCAATGCCCCGGCTACGTTGTTCGCCCGTTTGAATTGAAAAACGCGAATTATCCGGGTCAACCGTGAGTAAGTTGGAGCGGGTCAGATCATAAAGGGCAAGAGTTGCAGCAAGTCGGTCATTCAACTCAGCTTTGATCCCAATTTCGTACTGAGTGCCTCGCTCCGGTTCAAACACCGCTCCATTAGCAGATCGTCCCGTTGTGGGGTTAAACGATCGGCTGTAGCTGGCATAAAGGGAAAGGGCAGGAATTGGCTGATACACAATGCCAAAGCGAGGCGTAAATGCATCCCCAGATTGCGTACTTTCTGTACCTGACAGAGAATCATCGGTACCTTGCTCAAATAGGTCAAACCGTACGCCCAAAAGGAGTTTTAGATTGTCAGCAATGGCAATCTGATCTTGCAGATAGAAACCGAATGAATTTGTCCAACGAGCACTATCTTCGTACACGAAATCAATACGACCAATGGGCGGTTGGCGGTAAATTGGATCGTAGATATCTAACGGAGCCAACTCGGCTAAATCAATACCAAAATTGTTGAAATTATCCAACAGGCTCCAATTCACGCCAAACAGAAGTTGATGCTCCAGAGAACCCGTTGAAAAACGTCCCCGGACATCGGCAGTGAGGTTATAGATATTAGAATCGGTTTCTGAACTATAAGTAATTCGATTCGCCGTTCGACCATCCGCATCAAGACCCAAAAAGAAAGATTGTTCGTTATCCCGATTACGCTCAAACGCGACGCGAAAATCGTTGCGGAATGACCAATTATCGCTAAATTGATGCTCCAGTCGGTAGCCAATTCGCGTTGTTTCTATGGTTGTATCTCCATCCGGTTCATAGACAGTACGGCTGCGCGGAATTCGGCGACCATCAGGACCGGGTAGCACAGTACCCACGGCAGGTAGAAGAGCAACCGATCTGGAATCAATAGTTCTGCTGGAATATTCTCCCTCAAGGGTCAGGGTTGTATTCTCTCCAATTGCCACACGCATAACAGGGGCAACAAAAAACGAGCGGCTCCCAATAAAATCAATGTAGCTACCCGCATCTTGATAGGCTAGGTTGAGACGATAAAGGACTGATCCATCTTGAGTCAGGGGACCTGTTACATCAATTGCACCCCGATATAAATCATAGCTGCCAATCGTTCCCTCAACTTCATAAAACGGAGTCGCAAGGGGCTGTCGGGTAACGATGTTGACCGTACCGCCAGGATTGCCTAACCCATACAAAACCGATGCTGGACCTCTGAGCACTTCTACCCGCTCAACATTGTACAAATCCCTCGTTTCAGTTAATGTCCGATCTGGCAATCCGTTACTGAGGACATTGCCGCTAAAAATCTCGAAGCCCCGAATCACAAAAGAATCAGCGCGATCGCCAAAGGCTCGGGTTGAGTTCACACCCGTCGCATTTCTCAAGGCATCCCCCAGACGAGTTGCGCGTTGGTCTTGTAGCACCGCTTCAGGAACCACCTGGATGGACTGAGGAATATCCCTTAACGGGGTGTCCGTTCTGGTGCCGACGGAGGCATTAGGGACATAATAGTCGTCTTCCTGTTCCCCCGTCACCACCACCTGAATTGCGTCTTCTTCTGCCACATCTGCCATATCCCCCAGCGTTACCGCCAGCACTAAACCCTGAGCTTCTGCTGTCACCTCAGCCACAGGCGGCGCATCCGTCCCTGTAATCGCTACTCGAACTCGATTGCCTGGTAATCCCGTCACTTCCACCAGCGCGATCCCTTCGATCGGGTCTGCCTGAGAAAACTCCTCGCCAACGGTGGCATTGGGAATATCCGCAATCAGCGCATTACCCACCGTCCGTGTTTCCGAAATCGAGAGTTCACCCGCTGCCGTTTCCAGAATTACCTGCAACCCCGCTTCCGTCGTCTCCACCCGCACATCGGTAATTTGCACCAGTGAGGCTTCAATTTGGGCGATCCATGCTTCAACGGTGGTGGCAGGTTGGTCAAGGTCGTTCAATGGAGGGAGGGCGATCGCCTCCATCAGTTCACCCGTGTCTACAGCATCCGATACTGCCTCAGCATAGACAGCGGGGGTGAGAAGCAGGAGAGTGGCGATCGCCCCCAAACTTCCCGTTACACGTTGAATCACACCAAAGAACACGCAGCTTCTCACAGCCCGATCGCACTGAACCTTCACCATGCTCACACCTAAACGAGAAATATTACTAATAAACCTTAGATGTGAGATTACAGAACTTCCCCCCGTCGCGCCATACGGTAGAGCGCCAATTTTTATCCCTAAAGCGTCATGGCAAAGGATAGGGAACCAGTGGAGAGCGCGTACAATAGAACCAGAGTTGGGATGAATGGGATGGTTTCGCAGCTACAGACATCCGATCAGCAGAATATTGTTTACCCCGACAGCGACGGGCAACCGATGGCAGACAACACCCGGCAGTTTCGTTGGATTGTGCTCATTCAGCAGAATCTAGAAGCCTGGTATGCCAATGATCCCACGGTGTTTGTCGCGGGTGACTTACTCTGGTATCCCGTTGAAGGAGACCCTAAAATCCGACAAGCGCCAGATGCAATGGTGGTGTTTGGCAGACCCAAAGGAGAGCGCGGCTCCTATCAACAGTGGCGGGAAGACAACATTGCCCCCCAGGTGGTGTTTGAGATCCGTTCTCCCGGCAACTCCCAAACTGAACTGGATAAGAAACTGATCTTTTACGAGCGTTACGGGGTCGAAGAATATTACCTCTATGACCCCGATCGCAACGATCTCAGTGGTTGGCTGCGTCAAGAAGAGCGGCTCAGTCCGATTGATCCGATCGCCAACTGGGTTAGCCCCCGCCTGGAAATTCGGTTTGACTGGTCAGACTATGATTTGCAGCTCTATCTGCCAAATGGCGTGTCTTTTACCACCCTGGAGCAGGAGCGACAGCGAGCAGAACAGGAAAGACAACGGGCAGATGCGGCAGAACAACGAGTCGCCCGCTTAGCCGAGCAACTTCGCGCTTTGGGGGTTGACCCCGATCAGGTGTAAGTCACTCAGATTTAAAGAGGAAGACCGATGGGCAGAACCGTTATTCTTGATCCGGCTGAAAGTTACACGTACAGTAAATATGCAGAACTGCCCTTTGACACGGCTGACATTTTGGCAGAATTTGGCATCACGCTGCACAACACCTCGCTGCAACTGCCTCAACACTTGCCAATTGACCCAGCGCCATTGAGGATTGAATTGCAAGAAAACCTGGCACTGGTCGATCCTGCGTCAGAAATTGCTCGGCGCGAAGCATTGATTTTTCCTGTGCTCAAAACGGTTTGTAAGTTTATTCAGGCACCGCTCAAGATTGAGTATCCAGTCCGGGTAAGTGCCTGGTTAAAAGGCAGTTTTGACTATTTCATCCCTACCCCCCAGAGTTTGCTCGTGATCGAAGCCAAAAATGCAGACCTGGCCAGGGGGTTCACTCAGCTTGCTGTCGAACTGATTGCGCTTGACCAGTGGACAGATTCGTCCACGCCAATCCTGTATGGCACCGTTACAACGGGTGACACCTGGAAATTTGGGCTGCTGCGACGTCAAGAGAAACAAATTCAGAAAGACATCAACACCTACGCCATTCCGAGCGATCTCAATCAGGTTCTCTCTGTTCTTTTTGGCATCACGATGAACGCATCCCTTATATCTATGCCATGACGGTTCCTTTCTCACCTTTCTGACATTGTTTTGGCGTTATACCAAACCTGCGCTTGAAAGCCTCGGTAAAGTGTCCCAGGTGGGAATAGCCCACCGCATGAGCCACCTCTGAAACGCGCATCGGTCGGTTTCGCAACAGGTGTTCGGCTTGCTCCATCCGCAGGCTGTGCAAATAACCAAACACCGTCGTATCAAACACCTCCCGAAACCCTCGTTGCAGGGTGCGATCGCTCATCCCCACCTGTTGCGCTAATTCCGACAACGAGGGTGGATGGGCAAGCTGTTGAGCCAGGATCTCTTTCGCCTGATGCAGACGATCGATCGTCTCTGGTTTCAGTCCAGACCCAGGAGTTTGGTTGGGTTGGTCGGCAATCAAGTCCAGATAAATCACCAACAGTTCCATCACCTTCGCCTGAAGATAGAGCCGCTTCAACTCACCGCGATAGGGGACATGCCACATCTGCTGGGCGATCGCTCGAATCGCAGGAGTGACGATCGGGTAGAATGACTCCTTCCAGTCCTCTCCCTTAAACAATGGTTTCAGTGCCTCTGATTGATGCGGCTGTTCCATCACCAGAGCTTTAAAGACACTGGGGTCAATCTCAACATTCACACCGATTAAATGCTCACCCGCCCGATGGATTTCTGCCACTGCCGGAGAAATGCCACTGCCGGAGAAATAGCTGCGATCGCCCCCCAAATGAGGATGAACCTCATCAAAATAAAGCACCCCAGATAGAAAGATGCCAATCTGAATGGGATGATCATGGACAGGAATTTTTGCAACAAAGTCCTGATGCACCTTGCAATCTGAGAAATCTAGCTGCACCCCAGGCAGCAGAGCGATCGCACGGTTATAGCCCTGTCCTAGAAGTTCCGGCACACCCGTCAATTTCTCAAAATCATCCAGCACCAGATCATCAGGGCAGGTAATCGGAACCTCTTCATACAGGTCGTTCCAGTCGGATTCGTTGAGGATGAGGGGCATAGCAAGGCTAAATCAGGATATTGACCTAAATGAGATTAATTTTCAATAATCCTATCACATGCCTATTGGCCAGGAACCCGGTCGTTGTGCGATCGCAGATTGAAACCGCACCCCAGACCAACGTATGAGCAAACTTACCCTTGGCCGTTCCATCTTCTATCTGCATCGCTGGTTGGGCCTTATCGTCGGTCTCTTGTTCTGCATCGCGGGCTTGACAGGCAGTGTATTGGTTTTCTGGCATGAAATTGACGCCTGGATTTTAGCCCAGCGGTTTGAACCCATTCTTTCAACCGGAGAGCGGGTTTCCATCGATAAAGTCATCGAGATGATACGAGCGACCTACATCCCCAATGGGTTCACGCTAAGCAGCATGAATTTTCCAGCCCTGGCGCATCAACCCTATGTTGTGTGGTTGGAGGACGCAGCGGCCCATTATCTGGAGGTACTTGTGAATCCCTACACCGCTGAGGTGATGGGCGATCGCCCGTGGGAAACCAGTTGGATTGGGCGAATCTATGCCCTCCACTATTCCTTGCTGGCCGGGGCAGTGGGCAGCTTCATCATGGGCCTGGTTGCTCTGGTTGCTCTCATCCTCAGCCTCACCGGGATCGTCCTGTGGCCCGGTTGGCGCAAGCTGAAGGCTGGATTCACCATTAAATGGCAGGCGCATCCAAAACGCACCAACTATGAAGCAACGGATGCAACAGGTGCAGAAATTCATCTGAACCAACCTGCACAACGGATTGTATGCCTCACCGCACCTGGAACTGCAAACCTATGCACCCTCGGCAGCTCCGCTCTCTCAACAACTGGCCAGCAATGCCAGGTGGAACCACCTGAAAGCGGTGCAAACCGATCAAGTGTATGAGGTAGACCCATTCTGGCATTCCGGCAACGGGACGCGAATCATGCGAGTCATACTGAATCAACTCCTGCCAATCATTTATTCTGAGTATCGTCTACAAGTGCCTGATGAGTTCCCAACTCAAGCATGGTGAGTTGTATTGGATGATTTTTCCGAGAAAGAGGCTGGATAAGCACCCGACTGCACCTGCCATAGTTGTGCATAAATCCCACAAACAGCCAGCAATTCTTCATGAGATCCCTGCTCTGCAATTTGCCCCTGCTCCATCACGTAGATGCAATCCGCATGGCGGATGGTGGACAGGCGATGGGCGATCGCAATCGTCGTCCTCCCCTGAGTAATCTTGGCTAAAGATTTCTGAATCGCCGCCTCAGTCTCGTTGTCTACTGCCGATGTCGCTTCATCGAGAATCAGAATCGGCGGGTCTTTCAGGATGGCACGGGCGATCGCCAATCGCTGTCGCTGTCCCCCCGAAAGCTTCTGTCCCCGTTCACCCACAATGGTGTCGTAACTCTGGGGTAGTTGCTCGATAAACTCATGGGCTTCTGCTAGTTTTGCCGCTTGAATGATTTGCTCACGAGGGGCATCAAAACTGCCATAGCGAATGTTTTCGGCGACCGTACCGTGAAACAAAAACACATCCTGACTCACCCAGCCAATGCACTGTCGGAGAGCAAATAAGTTCAGCTCACGAATGTCGATACCATCCACCAAAATACCCCCCGTTTGCACGTCGTAGAATCGCAGTAAGAGTTTGACGAGCGTGCTTTTACCCGATCCGGTTGCGCCAACAATTCCGATGGTTTTCCCGGCGGGGATATGGATCGAGAGATGGTTGAGAGTTGGATTTCGACCGGGATAGGCAAAGGTAATATCCTCAAACTGCACGTCACCCCGAATCGTGTTGAGTGGCAGGACGCGATCGCCATGCGGAATTGCGATCGGCGTATCGAGTAAGTCCATTACCCGTCGCACGGAGGCCATCGCTCGCTGATACTCATCCATCAACTCACTCAAATCCGTAAAGGGCCATAGCAATCGCTGAATGATGAACACCATAAAGCCATAGGTGCCAGCGGATAGTTGTCCGTTAGCGACCGCAATCCCTCCCAGAAACAAAGTGGCTGTAAACCCTATCAGAATCAGAATCCGAATCAGGGGGACAAAGGCGGCACTGAGGGCGATCGCCTTTCCATTGCTGCGACGATAGGCTTCGCTTTCCTGGGCGACGCGATCGCGCTCATAGGCTTCTGCGGTGTAGCTCTTGATGGTGGCAATCCCGGATAAATTGTTGGCTAAGCGGCTGCTAATCAGCCCGCTTTTCTCTCGCACATCGGCATAGCGGGGTTCCAGTCTGGCTTGAAACACGGCAGATCCCCAGATAACAAAGGGAATGGGAGCCATCGCCCACCAGGACACTCCCGGCGCAAGGACGATGAACGTGCTGCCCACCAGCAAAACGGTGGTGAGGAAGTGCAGACTATTATGGGCACCAAAGTTGAGGAAGCGCTCCAGTTGGTTGATGTCATCGTTCAATATGGACAGGAACATTCCTGTACTGCGATCTTCAAAGTAGCTCAGTTCCAACTCTTGTAAATGGCTGTAGGTATCGACCCGCAGTTCATGCTGGAGGGTTTGAGCCAGGTTACGCCAGAGGCGACTATAGAAGTATTCGGTGAGGGATTCCAGGCTCCAGATTAGCAGGGTGAGCAGCGATAGGATGGCCAGTTGTCCGGTAATGCTGGAGATCCCCAGACGAGCGATGAGAGAGTTTTCTTCGTTGACAACAATATCAATGGCGATGCCGATCAGATAGGGGGGAGCCAGGTCAAACAGGGTGTTGAGGATGGAGTTGGCGATCGCCCCCCAAATCTGGAACCGATAGGGTTCGCCGTACCGCAGGAGACGCAGGAGGGGCTGAGTTGCGAGAGTTGCCATAAACGCTTTTTTCGTAAAGTTATAATGATTTATATCAATGCCATGAGGTACTTGCCATGCCCCTGATCCCCCTTTTGATTGGTTCATCCACAGCGTTGGGAGTTGGCTATTTCTGTGTCGATCTCTACCGCAATCGGCGCAGATTGGCTGAGAAGCCTGTACCGGAAACCGATTTGACCTGCTATGACATCGGTCTTCCCGATCAAGTGGATTTTCGAGCGGCTGAACAGACCCTCAGCCATGCAGGTCATGCCATTGGAGAAGCCTCCAGTGAGTGTGCGAGTGGCGGCATCGGGCATTGTGTAGAGGCGATCGCCCATGTTATTTCTCATCATTGATCGTTGGCTATGGTGAGGTCATTGCCCAATGGCTGTAGAACAGTATCGGCACTACATTCGACAACTCCTTTCCGAACGCGCCCAACGCGCTTCAAATCAACAAAATGTACAGGAATATGAGGTGCAGACGGTCTTTGATGCTGAGCAGGATCACTATCAATTGCTGCATGTAGGTTGGCGGGGAAACAAACGGGAATTTGGCTGTATTTTGCATCTGGATATTAAGGATGGAAAAATCTGGATTCAGCATGATGGAACAGAAGTAGGAATTGCCAATCAACTGGTTGAACTAGGCGTTCCAAAGCAAGATATTGTATTAGCTTTTCACGAGCCTGCGGTACGCCAATTTACGGGTTTTGCTACAGGTGAACCACAAGAAACCTCTTTAGCCTCCTAGTTATTCTATGGACTCTCAACTTCTGACTCAATCATCGGGTTTAAACGAGGGTTTACCGGGAAATTAAGAGGGGTGCGATCGCTCATTTTGCGCTTGCTCACTAAAAAAGTGGGTGAATTGGATGAATCAATGCGCGATGGCATTGCAGTTTTATCCGTAGAACAACTCGAATCCCTGGGCGAAGCGTTGCTGGATTTCACCAGTCGGTCTGATCTGGAAGAGTGGTTAGCAGCACAGGAATAGGGCGATCGCCTCCCCTGCAAAACCCCGATCACCCCTTCCAATGGCAACACGATCGCTTCTCTCAAAACAATTGAGCTTGATATAGCGTTGGGGGATTGGAGGCAGCGATCGGTGCTCATCAGTGGGCAACTTGACTTTGAGGCAGGGAGTATAATGTGAGGAGTTTCAGGCTTTGAGAACGCGATGAACATTGTTCCTATCACTCAGGCAATCGCCAAACTCTATCGATTGATTGAAGAAGCCGCAGCAACACATAAGCCTATTCTCATTCAGGGGGAACACTCAAACGCAGTTTTAGTTTCTGAGGAGGACTGGCAAGCCATTCAGGAAACGCTCTATCTGCTATCAATTCCAGGGATGCGAGAATCAATCCAAACAGGCATACAAACACCAATAGAAGATTGTGATCAGGAAGTGACTTGGTGAGTTGGAAGGTTGTTTTTACGAAGCAGGCGTAAAAAGATTGCATATTCTCGTCGTATCAATATTCAGCATCGTCTGGTTTACCAAGTTTTAGAGAATGAACGAGTGGTGAAGGTGCTGCGGATATGGACACACTACGAATGAGCTTTCTTGCATGAACCTTTGTCAGTTTGGAGCGATCGCTTTCCTGAGCCGTTGCCGATTGTCCCACTCCATCCCCTCATCCCATGCAATCGCCCTCTGCTTCATCTGGGCTGCGGATTAGTCGTGTCTTGGGAAAGTGGCGATCGCACTTACAGGGCTAGGTGACATAACAGCACTAGCGACAATCGCCTCTGTGCTAAGTTTTGGGAGTTGGCGCGATCGCAGGAGAAAGGTGAAAGCCTGTAGGATGCGTTAGGTGCTAGCCGTAATGCATCGACATAGGTTGTATAGTCAGGCTGCGGATTGGCCGTATTTTAGCTTTCATCGGTATGTGTCAAAGGTTTTTATCCATCTGATTGGGGGTTGCAGGAGATGATGGTTTCACTCGTTGATGTGGGGATAGAGATTGATGATGTTGAGGTGATGCGTTACGCTGTGCTTTTCTGGTATACCGAAGGCTTTACGAAGCCTACAAGATCAGCGTTAGTGAAGCCTGTGCGGAACACAATCGCACACATTCAACAATAAACTTTAAACACGTTTAAGGGTTGTTAACAAGGTATTTCTCCATGTCATCTAAAATAGCATGAATGGCTAGAATATCTGAGCTGTGCCAATGTCCACCAACAAGATAGACCCGGTTCTTCTGAACGACCTCAAGTTTTGCCCACAGAGGGTTTTGCTTGAGCCTTTCTAGCGTTTTTTGGTCATCTTCCCTTTCCCAAGACACAAAGAAAAGTATATCCCCATCGATAGTAGATAACTTTTCAATCGAGATGTTTTCTATGTAAAAAAAATCTCCTCTTTGCGATTCAGGACGCTGTAGCTCAATGTCTTTCAGAATTGCCCCAGCAGGATGATTTTTGCCATACGACCAGATGCCGTATTCTGAAGATGTGTTGGCGATCGAAATTTTTAGATGGTGGCGGCGATCGCCCAAAGCCTGCTTCAGTTTTTCAACTCTTTTCCAATAGTCATTTATCAGTTGTTTACCCTCCTCCTCCCGATCCAGTATGTAAGCAATTTCCTCTAACTGCTCCTGCCAGGGAGGTGAAGGAAACGGCATATTTAATACAACAGTTGGTGCAATTTGAGATAACTGCTCGTAGAGACTTGTGGAGTAGGAGGATTCTGCCACAATGAGGTCAGGTTGCAGAGATAAGAGTTTTTCAAGGTTTGGAGAACCGTATCCGCCAATGGTTTGAATCCTGTTCACTTTATCTTGAAGATATTTGGGAAAAGGAAATCCAGGAACGGAAACCGTAGCTATCGATTGCACCCCTAATTCCAAACCGTTGATCCAATAGTCTTCTCTTAGCATCACAATTCGTTGGGGATTGTGAGGAATGCAGGTATCACCCATCACATGCTGCACAGTTCTACAATCCCGAATAACCTGCGTAGTGCCCGACAAATTGGTATTGCTTACTCCGCTACAGCTTGAAAGTATAATACTGACGAGAACACTCGAAAGCAGCAGATAGGCGAAGCGGTAGAAGATATTTTTCATCAATTTCTACCCATTAAAATCGCCAGGAGAGAGTACCTTGAAAGGTAAGTGGCGCACCCACATCGACGCTATTGATAGAAGAAGCGGTCGGGTAGTATTTGATATCGAAAAGATTGCGAACGTTCAGAGCTGCACGAAACCTGTCTCTCTCATAGAAAATGGCAGCATCTGTACGGAAATAGCTGGGTAACTCAAAGCTATTGGCAAGATCTCCAGGTCGCTCACCGACAAAGTAGAAACCTAGCCCAAACCCAAGACCCCGTAAATTTCCTTCCTGAATTCTGTAGGTTGTCCACAGGTTGAATGAATGTTCAGGAGCATTTCGCAATCGATTCCCCTCTGGAATGGAGTTGTCTTCTGTCACTCTGGCATCATTGTAAGCATATCCAGCAATGATATTCCAACCTGGCAAAATCTCGCCGTTAATATCGAACTCGATGCCTTGACTTCTTTGCTCCCCAGTCTGCACAGAAAAGTTTGGATTATCTGGATCAGTGGTTGTGACATTTGTGCGGGTGAGATCGTAAAAAGCTAGATTCGCTGAAAGCCCATCGCTAATATCTACTTTTGCTCCTACCTCATACTGCGTTCCCCGTTCTGGGCGGAAGGTACTGCCATTGGCTGCCACTCCGATTGTGGGGGCAAACGACCGCGAATAAACAGCATAGAGAGAAACTTCTGGAATGGGTTGGTACACTACACCGACTCTTGGACTGAATGCCGTGTCTGATTGGCTGGATTCTGTATTGGTAAGTCGATTGTTTGAGCGCTCTTCAAAGAAGTCAATCCGCCCCCCCAGCAGAAATTTCAAGTTCTCTGCTATCGTAATTTGATCTTGCAGGTAGATACCGAGCGTATCTCGTGTGGTAAAACTATCAGAAGTACGAATGCCAGTTGCATTCACAGTTTGGTCATAGACAGGGTTGAAAACATCAATAGGAGAAGCATCACCAAATTCAAAGCTAACATCAGATTCGTCTCGGCTCAAACTGAACCCCACCAAAAGTTGATGCTCAATTGTGCCAGTGCGAAATTCACCAAGGAGATTAGTGTCTAAATAGTAGCTATCGTAGAACTGACTACCAATGCCATACCCTCGATTCAAGGTTCGGTCGTCAGCCTCCAGACTGTTAGGGAAAAAATAGGGTGCGCCATCTCGGTCGTCATCGTCATAAATCGTGTAAAGAAATGCATTCCGGATTCGCCAGTCTTGATTTAACTGATGTTCCAGGCGGTAGCCGACCCGAGCATTGACAGTAAAGTTATCGGTTTGCGGGCCACCAGGATTAAAGCTACGGGAAATCTGCCCGTTGGGATTTGGCAGCACCGTGCCGACAGCAGGTTGTCCGTCGGGCTGTTGTCCGTTTCGCTCTTGAATATTGACATCTCCCTCAATCGTGAGGTTGGTGTTCGCCCCCAATCTGAGCGCGACACTGGGTGCAACAGAAATCTCTGTGCCCTCTTCAAAATCAAGATAACTGCCAAAACCCTTATAGCCAGCAATGAAACGATAGAGGACAGTTCTCTCTTGGTTGAGAGGGCCAGACAAATCGAAAACTCCCTGGTAGTAGTTATAGCTAGCCGCTGTAGCACTTACTTCGTAGAATGGATCGCTTAAAGGCTGCCGAGTCACAACATTGACCGTGCCTCCTAATCCACTGAAGCGAGTTTGACCGTATAGAACTGAAGCCGGCCCCCTTAACACTTCTAGTCGTTCTACGTTGATAAACCCTGCATCCGAAGAGAGTTGCGGATCAGGAATTCCGTTCAGAAGAAAGTTGTTAAAGTTCTCAAAACCTCGAATCGTGAAATAGTTTCTTGATGAGGTTGGATTCGCCAATGGTGTCACACCAACAGCGTTTGATAATCCATCTAGAATACTCCTTGCCTGCTGATCCTGAAGTACTTGTTGCGGAATTACCTGGATTGCTTGAGGAATATCTCTTAAAGGCGTATCAGTTCTTGTCCCGACACTCGTTGTATTCTGCTCCCCTGTCACCACAACTTGAATCGCATCATCATCGCCTGCATCTACTATGGTTCCTACAATCACGCTCAGCGTCAGTTGTTGCGTGTCACTGCTAATTTGAGCCACAGGCGGCGCATCCGTTCCCGTGATCGCCACACGCACCCGATCGCCTGGTAAACTCGTCACACTCACCAGCGCAATCCCTTCGATCGGCTCTGTCTGAGAAAACTCCTGGGCGATCGCCGCATTTTCAATATCCGCAATCAGGGCATTCCCCACCGTCCGAGTTTCCGCAACCGAGAGTTCACCCTCTGCCGTTTCCAGAATCACCTGCAATCCAGCATCCGTCGTTTCAACCCGCACGCCCGTAATTTGCACCAGCGACGCTTCAATTTGAGCGATCCAGTCTGTAACGGTTATCGCAGGCTGCTCCAGTTCAGAAAGAAGCAGCACCTCGGTTCTAGCAGGCGATGTAGAGGGTGTTTCCGCTTCAGCGCTGAGAAGATTGGGCTGATCATGACCTTGATTCGCTAAACCGATCGTCTGATTCTGCGATTGTCCTTCTGGAAACCCTTCTGCGGCCTCTTTTGCACTCACCGGCAATATTGATAAACTCGCCATAGCCGCCAGCACCAGCACCAAAGCCGATCGCACCGAAACCGAAACCACCGCAACTGTTAACCCGCGCATTTCAATTCCTCACACCAGAAAAATCTTCTATTGCTAATCTTTCTCGATTGCAATAAAAGGCAGTGTAAGAAGTGGGAATCGATCGCGTCTACTCAAATCCGGACTTTGATCCCGATCCGGACAAATTGTTTGAACTAATTTTCTCCAAATGCCAAAACCTGAGCCGCACTGAGGGCAAAATCAGGAACCACCGTTGAGGCGATCGCCCCTTCTCCCTGATAAATACTGTCTTCATACTGTCCATTCACCCAGAGGCAAACCGTCACCTGCTGCATCTCTGGGTCAATAATCCAATATTCGGCAATACCACGAGCCGCATATTCTGTGCGCTTGAAGCGATAGTCTCGGTCGCGATTTTGCTGCCCAGGCGATACTATTTCAATGACCAGAGCAGGCGGCGGCATATCTCGCAACAGGATCGCGCGCTTTCCTCCAGACAATGCCGCATAGGATTCCTCTGAATGAACCATTAGGTCAGGAACCCGGCTCTTAGCCCGTCTGCCAGAGACTTCCACCTCGGTCATCGTTGCCAATAGGGCGATCGGGAGATGTTTGGCTAATTCAAACAGTAAATATTTGGCAATACTGAGATTGATCTGGCTCTCTACTGGCATTTCCACTAATTCTCCATCCACCAACTCATAGCGAGTGTCGGTGCCGTCGTCATAGTTCAAATAGTCCTCCATGGTCATAAGTTGGGAGGACGTACTCGCTGCCTGTGTCATCGTTGTCAGCCTCCGCGATCGATCCCTTTGAGCTGTAAAAACACCCCCCGATTCTAGCAAATCTCAGGAATAGACCGATTTCTGGCCCTTGGCACACTGCTTGGGCGTGATGCCAAATTTGCGTTTGAAAACGGCAGCAAAATGTCCCTGATTGCTGTAGCCGCAGTGATGCACCACCTCCGCTACAGTGTAGCCTTGCCGCAACAACTGCTCAGCCTGGAGCAACCGCTGCTCGGTGACATAGCCCAACACCGTTGTTTGAAATAGGGACTGAAAGCCACGTCTCAAGGTGCGATCGCTCATGCCAACCATCTGCGCCAGTTCGGTTTGGGAAGGAGGAAAGTCTAAACGCGATCGCAAAATCTCTGCTGCATGATGAATTCGAGCGACCATATCTGGCTTCAGTGATCCGGTTGGAGCCGTAGATTGAGGGCTGAGTGTCCCCTCCAGTTGCAGCGCCATCAGTTCAAACACCTTGCCCTGCAAATACAACCGCTTGGTCATCCCCACAAACGGACAATCAATGATTTGCTGTACCACCGATCGCATCTCCCTGGTCACCCTGGGTGAAAAGACTCGCTGCCAATCATCCCCTCGCAGCAGAGGTTGAAGATCAGGGGGGAGTTCCCCAGTCGGAGCTGCAAAAAACTGATGCAACAGGTGCGGCTGCAAGTGAATGTTGACGCCAATTTCAGGTTGATTTGCCGGATGAAAGATGGCCACTGCGGGTTGAATCCCACTGCCCCCGATATAACTCTGAGTCGCATCTTGATAGAGAAAATCACCGCTATCCACCACCCCAGATAAATGCACCATAAACTGCACCAGATGCGGATGCTCAAATAGTCGATAAGTCAAGTCTGCGGCATAGGTCTCATGAAAAATTGCCAAATCCAGACCAGGGCATAGCTCTATCTCCCGAATGTAGCCACTCCCTAACTGCGATGGCACTGTGTGGATGGACTCCAGGCGATCAATCGAGATCGCAGGAGGACGATGCTGCTCGGCTTCTGTCCAGATTTCATCAACTTCTTGAGCAGTCAGATCGAGGCTCATAGCAGATTAAATAGACACTATTGAAAGTTTATGTCAATAGTCTGGGTTTACCAATCAAAAGTCAAGTGATTTGCTCGAATGGGCGATCGTGCTCAAACGTGCTGCGTTCTTTTCGCACTCTGCGGACGTGGGTCGCGAAAAGAGTGGGACAGCTTGATATGAAAATGGGCTAATTTCCAAAAGGTTGGTTGACAGACATCTTGCACCTTGCCCAAAGAAAACCCTAGAACTCCGATTCTGCCGCCGCTTCGCGGCGGCAGAATCGGAGTTCTAGGGTTCTGGTGCAAGCGATGAGGCGACAGACAAAGCCGCTGCCAAAATGTTTCGCGCCTGCGTCGTTAAACTGGATCTTGAAGGTCTCAACATTGCCATAGACATCCGTGGTCAATAAGGCGATCGCCGGAAGTCCTCTAAACGCATCATTTGAGCAAAATCGGATGACGCTAAAAATTCTTGAGCCAGGGCGATCGCCCGTTCAAAAAATTCTTCTGCTTGAGCGGTTTGATTCAACGTCCGGTAAAACCGATCGATTTCAAAACTCACGACTTTGAGAGCTTTGAATGCTTCTAATCGCAGTGAATGAGGTAGGCTCTGATTGGTCATGACTTGAATTACCTGATCAAATGCCTGTCGAACTGCTTGTTCGGCCTGGGGAAACTCGTTCAGGTTCAACCAGCAATCCGTGAGGTTATGACACGAAACCACATAGGGATGAATCGCATCCGGATGAATCGCGTTGCTTTTTGCCTCTTCCAGCATTAACTGAGCCAGTTTCATAGCCTGTTGATAGGTTTGCTGGGCTTCCTGGTACAAATTCGCCTGCATTTGCTGATTGCCTGCCTTGGTGTAAAGCTGCCACTGCAATTCACAGGCTTCGTAAGAATCTTGAAGGGACTTCATCGAATAACTATCGGGATTTGCAAGAACCGGAACAACACGATTGACTGGATGAAGCAGGTTCAAAGTCAAGACAATCAACAGCATCTTCAGTCAGTGCTTTACAGGGATGAACTGTGCATTTCAAGTAATGGCAACCAGTGAAATAGAGACAGCGATCGCATGGAATCGAATGGAGCCGCTTCAGTCGTGCAGTGCTCTCACGCATCGCCAGTACTACAGCCCACAAAAATCCGAGCAACAACAGTGCCAAAGACACTGGGCAGAGAGAGTTCCCTGCAACTAAAAATATGCTTGTTAGGGAAGCGTCTACCATCAGGTGCTACCTCATACCATTCTTGTTGGAATAGAAGGGGTCAATGGGACGTTTCTCCCGCGCAACAAGGGGAAACGTCCACACAACGGGTAAATTCTTTCGTAGAAATCTCCGCATGGTTCAATTTCGCATTCTTTCAAGTTGCTGGAGTAATCACTCCCCCTTGGTAAGGCTACCGTGTACGCACAAAACGAAGTCAGAATCAACTTGTGTGTACACGGTAGCCTTACCAAGGACGTTCGGCGTTATCACAACCGATTTAGGATTGCTACAGGATCAGGAATAAATTAACCTGGTTTCAAACGAATGCCAATTCCTTTTCCATCTCAGGGGCATATTGTCCTGAGCTGGCAGCACTATTCAACTTTGCCCGATGATAGAGAAGTTGTTGTGCGGCTGGAATATGAGCATCATTTCCTAGCCAGTATTCCAGCGCGGATTGCTGAATGGCACGGGCATAGGAGAATGTCACACGCCAGGGACAGATAGCACCATACTTGTCGTTCATCACATTTAAGTGAGCAGTGGATTGTTCGTTTGTTTGTCCGCCAGACAGAAACGCTACCCCTGGAACTGTTGCAGGAACATTGTTCCGCAAGCATTGAATCGTCATTTCCGCGACCTGCTCGACCCCTGCTTGAGCCGGACAGGATAAACCAGAAATCACCATACTTGGCTTGAGAATCATTTGATCCAACTCCACCCGATTGAGTCGTAGTTGGTCAAACACGGCCTGTAGCGTTTCATCCGTTACCTCGTAACACCGTTCGATCGAATGATCGCCATCAATCAAGACTTCTGGTTCAACAATCGGCACGAGTCCTCCTTCCTGGCAGAGAGCAGCATAGCGTGCTAGCGCATGGGCATTGGCTTCAATACAGGCGGGACTGGGCATACTATTGCCGATTGTAATCACTGCTCGCCATTTGGCAAAGCGAGCCCCCATCTGGTAGTACTCTGCAATGCGATCGCGTAACCCATCCAAACCTTCCGTCACCTTTTCACCAGGACATCCCGCCAAATCTTTTGCTCCAGTGTCCACTTTGATACCAACAACAATTCCCCTATCTTTCATCACCTGAGTGAATGGCACTCCAGTTTGAGAAGACTGACGAATGGTTTCGTCGTAGAGGATGGCACCGCCAATGTAATCGCTGAGGTTGGGAGTGGTCAAAATCAACTCCCGATAAGCTCTTCGGCGCTCTTCAGTCGCTGGAATCCCTAGCTTTTCAAACCGTTTGTTGCAAGTACTGTTGCTCTCATCCATCGCCAGGATGCCCTTACCCGGAGCGACCATTGCATGGGCGGTCGCTCTCAACTCTTGAGTGTAGTTGCTCATCTTAGTTACATCCGCGTGAGACTGTGCTGAACGAAAACATTATTGCAAATATTTTTCAATAAGTCTATGATTAACTTGATTATTTTCTGCGCCCCCATGCAACGACTACTACTCGACGGCTTAAGTTAACCCATGTTTACTGGTGTGGGGCGCTTGGTGCCCCACACCAGTAAACATGGGTTTATTTCTGCCATGTATTACTACCTTAAGGAGGGGGAGATGGAGGAATCTCTAGCCCGATTTTTGCAAGACAAATTCTCAATAGCAGATCGGATTGCCTTCGTTCACTATTTGATTTCAAGCGATAGGAGCGCTAGCCATGAATGCAGCAGAACAAGCAAGCAGTGTTGAGAAACTCAGTCAAATTGCAGCAGTTGTGAATTTGTTCAAATCTCAGTTCCCTGATATTGTCGCTGATCTCAGCCCCTGGGTAAAAAACGCAGAAACGGCAAAATTTGATGATCCCCATTCGATCGACCTTGCCTTTCATTTCCCTCGGCGCAGTTTTACCTGCCAAAGTCAGACAATTTTGCTACAAATTCGGCTGTCTTGGCCGTCTGAGTCTAATCTACAGCGGGTAACTGGCATAGAACTCTCTGGCCATGATTACATGGGCCAGCAATGGCGATTTGCGACTACCGGATGTAAGGAGTTTTGGGGAATATCACTGCCGTTACCTGAGACAGAACGAAAGCTTCGGCAATTTTGTCTGCAAGTTCTTACAGTGTTTGATAGAAGTGCAAAATGTTGGTCAGTTGAACGGTAATTCGCTAATCTCTCTCCTGACCGAGAAGTCTATTACACTTTTCGTGCAGGTGAGGTGCAGGGTGCAGGGGTTCCACCATTCGGGCTGCGTCGTGAAGTACAAAGTTTTTGTTGAGAGCCGCGCGG
>CAZVXA010000012.1:0-51505 GCA_964630955.1 uncultured bacterium
ACGAGCGCAATGCTCACAACTTCCCGCTTGACCTGGCTGCTGGTGAGGCAACTCCTGTTGCTCTGACCGCTCCTGCTATCAACGGCTAGTTCTCAGCTTATCTGAGGTTTAGGAAGCGCTCCCTTAGGGGAGCGCTTCTTTTTTGTGAGGTCACGCTCGTAATTTGAGCAGGCTCCGCTGTGTCCATCATGCTGAGTAGATGGGAAAAGTGTTTGATTCTTCAACGGGCTTCAAACTTCCCAATGGTGCCGACCGATCGCCCGATGTCACCTGGGTAAGTCAGGAATGCTGGGACGCCTTAACACCCGAACAGCAGGAAAAGTTTCCTCCCCTCTGTCCCGATTTTGTCCTCGAATGATGTCTCCCAGCGATGAACTGGAGCCTATTCAGGCAAAGATGGAAGAGTATACAGCCCTTTTCGTCCTGGTGAGGTACGGGGGGTGGTACCCCAACACCCCCCGTACCTCACCAACATGAAAAACGCTGTATGGACAATGGTGCTTAGTTGGGTTGGCTGCTCAACCGTACACAGCGACAGGTGGAAATCTACCGTCCAGGTCAGAATGTTGAGCGTTTGCAGGCACCGACTACTCTTTCTGGCGAAACTCTCCTGCTAGGGTTTGTCTTGGATTTGTCCTGGTTCTGGTAAATCGTCAGTCGGAGTGACGGACTTGTAGAGAAAGCACCGCCGCGAGAACTAGCCCCCCTCCAAGAATTTGTAAAAGCGTGAGGCTTTGCGACAGCCAGATCCAGGCCAGTACAGCGGCTACCACAGGTTCTAAAGTGGCGGCGATCGCCCCCCGTTCTGCATTCACCTGCTGAATTCCCCAGGCCAGCAAACAGAAAGGAATTAGTGTCCCGGCAATGCCAACAAATAGAACGCCTGGTAAATTAGACCACCGGAAGATTGCTGCTGGCCAGCCCTGTGTGATTTGAAGTGCAGACCAGAACAGTCCCGATACCAGAAATCCGCGAAACATCATGCCGACGGTGCCGTAGGTGTTAACCATTGCTCCGCTTAACAGCATATAAATAGCGCAGAACAGGGCACTGAAGCCCGCAGCAATGAGGCCAACCCCATCTAATTTCAATTGTCCGGTGCTGAGGCCCGAAACGAGGGCAACGCCAACCAGCGCGCTAACCACTGCAGCAACCGTTGACGGACGAGGAAACCTCTTTCTTCTGACAGCCTCCCAGGTTACAACCAGGGCAGGGGCGGTGTATTGGATCACAAGGGCGATCGCCACCGGGAGTCGAGAGATCGCAATATAATAGCTCACCGTGACCAGCGCCAGCGCCATGCCGAATAGCCCCATTTGCCAGTCAATCCGTAAGGGTTTGGGATTGCCAGAGTAATAGATTGCACCTAACCCCACCATCGTGATTACGGCACGAGCAGATGCTAACTGGAAGGGAGTGACACCCGATTGAAAAAGGTAGCTGGCAACGATGGCGGCAGTAGCCCATAGAGTTGCGGCCAGGGCGATCGCCCCGAATCCCAGCAGTGAGGAAGGTGAGGGCGACTGGAGGAGTTTTTGTGGCGTCATTGAATTACCTGCGTTGTGTGGGCGATTCTCCCCGCTACGCGGGGAGAATCGCCCACACAACGGGTATTTTCTTTTGCAGAAATCGCCTTAGCCGTCTGTAGTGCAGTGCGCGAATGATTTAGCCCCAGTTTCCCGCGCGAAAGACCGTTTAGAATCGTGCGATCGGGTGAGATAAGGCTTTGCTCTCCTGAGAGATAGCAGATTTAACGGGTTTAACGTGGACTGCACAGGCTTTTAGCTCTGGTTCCAGGGAGTCAGGGCAGGCTTCAGGGTGCATCAGAGTGTTGACTTCAGCGTTGTCTGCCCAAAGGGAACCCCAGTGCATGGGTGCAAACACGGTGCCGGGGACGATCGCCCGTGTCACTTTTGCTGGAAACTGTGAATTACCCCGGCGAGAAGTCACCTGCACCATTCCGCCATCTTCGATGCCCAGTTTTTCTGCATCCCTGGGGTGAATTTCCAGGAAAGGGGATGGGTGCATCTGGCGAATCTTTTCGATGCGTCCGGTGCGCGTCTGAGTGTGCCAGTGGCCGTACAGGCGACCTGTTGTGAAGACGAAAGGATAGGCATCGTCGGGAGGCTCCGCCAGACCGCGAGAATGGAGGGCGGCGAAGCGGGCGCGGCCATCGGGGGTGTGAAAACAGAGATCGGCATAGAGGCGCTGGCGATCGCTGGGAGATTGCCCGGAAGAGACCCGGTTGCCCCAGTGTTGTGGGCCATGGGTGCGGAGCAACTCATGACTCAGGTGGGTCATGTCGCAGGGGCGATCGCTCGTGAGCCGCACAAATTCAGCAAATACCTCAGCGGAACTTTGGAATGAAAACTGTGCTGCAAATCCCAGCCGCCGACCGACTTCTGCAAAAATCTCCCAGTCGGCACGGGATTCTCCTGGTGGCGTGCGGAATGCCTGCGCCAGGGTGACGACCCGTTCGGAGTTGGTCATACAGCCCGTTTTCTCCCCCCACTGGGCGGCGGGCAACAGCAGGTGGGCGAACTCGGCAGTTTCGGTCGGGTAGTAGGCGTCCTGGTAGACGGTGAAGGGCGATCGCCGTAGCGCCGCCTTCGTTCGCTCCAGATCGGGCAAACTCACAGCGGGGTTAGTCGCCGCAATCCAAAAAAACTGGATATCCCCGGACTCTAGGCCCAGCACCATATCCCAAACCGACCGTCCTGGATTTGGCTGAATCTGTCCTGCTGGCAGTCCCCAGAAAGATTCGACCTCCTGGCGATGCTGAGGATTCTTGATGGAGCGGTATCCCGGCAGCAGATGAGACAGCCCTCCGGCCTCACGCCCACCCATCGCATTGGGCTGTCCCGTGAGGGAAAAGGGGCCACTGCCCGGTTTGCCGATCATGCCCGTCATCAGATGCAGATTGATAATGCTGCGAACCTTTGCCGTGCCTTCGCTGGACTGATTCACGCCCATTGACCACATAGACAGCACCCGACTGGATTCTGCCCAGCATCGGGCGGCAACCTCTAAATCCTCAACGCGAATCCCGCAGCGTTGGGCAACCTGGGGCGGTGGATAGTGGCGGATGACGTTGAGGTAAGCATCGAAATCGGCGGTGTGCTTGTTGATAAAGGGAGTGGCGATTGCCCCCCATTCCAGCAATAGATGGGCGATCCCATTCATCAGGTCGATATCAGTGCCGGGACGAATGGCCAAATGCACATCTGCAACTTCCGCTGTGGAGGTTTTTCGTGGATCGACCACCACCAGTTTGACGTGGGGATTCTGCTTGTGATGCTTGCGCAGACGGTTGAACACAATCGGGTGACATTCAGCCGTATTTGTACCAATCAGGAATGCGCAGTCGGTGAGTTCCAGATCGTCATAGCAGCAGGGAGGTCCATCGGAACCGAGGCTCTGCACGTAGCCCGAAACCGCCGAGGACATACAGAGCCGCGAATTAGCGTCAAAGTTATTCGTACCCAGACAGCCTTTCATCAGCTTCTGAGCAATGTAGTAATCCTCCGTTTGAAATTGGCCTGACCCGTACATCGCCAGTGCATCTGCACCGTCGGTCTGGCACACCAACTGAATTTGTCGAGCAATGCGATCGAATGCCTCATCCCAACTGATCCGACGAAATGGCTGGTCCAGCGTTTCTCGAAACAGGGGATAGAGCAATCTATCCTGGTCAACGGACTCCAGAATCGTGGCTCCCTTGACGCAGACCATTCCCTGACTGGAGGGATGGGTACGATCGCCCCGCACTTTCCAATTTTGGAGTTTGATTTGGGGAGTTTGGATTGAATCTTCAGTGCCAGCTTTAGACTCAACTGGAACAACCTCCAATCCACAGCCAACACCACAGTAGGGGCACAGGGTTCTAACCGTTTCTCTGACAGTCTCGGGCACGGAGTTTACCACTTTTTATCAAGAAGGTCGTAGGATGCGTTAGACGTTAGTCGTAACGCATCGCTTTGATCCTAGAAATTGATGCGTTACGCTGACGCTAACGCATCCTACACCTGATTTAGCCGTGACAGAACGATGGAATTTATTCGTCGTCGTCGTGTGCATAGCGACGATAGAGGAAGTCGAGGGCGTAGTTGCGGAGTTCGTAGAACTGGGGGTCTTCGAGAATCCGGGCACGGTTGCGAGGACGCTCGAAGGGGATGTCTACAATTTCGCCAATGTTGGCAGCAGGACCGTTCGTCATCATCACCAGGCGATCGCCTAAAAACAGCGCCTCATCAATGTCGTGGGTAATCATCAGAACGGTGACGCGATGATCCGTCCAAATCTTTAATAGTTCTTCCTGGAGTTCCTCTTTGGTGATGGCATCCAGTGCGCCGAAGGGTTCATCCAGAATCAGAATTTTGGGACGGATCGCCAGAGCGCGGGCGATCGCCACTCGCTGTTTCATCCCACCGGAGAGCTGGGCAGGACGCTTGTCTGCGGCTTCTGTCAGGCCAACCATCGCCAGGTGTTCGCGGGCGATCGCCGTTAATTCCTGCCGGGACTTGCCCTTGTAGGCTGATTTCACGCCCAGGTAAACGTTCTCAAAAGCAGTTTTCCACGGGAGTAATGAGTAGTTCTGGAACACCACCATGCGATCGGGGCCGGGTTTGGTAATTGGGTTCGATTCCAGCAGAACCGCACCAGACGTTGGCTGAGCAAATCCTGCAACCATATTCAGCAGTGTCGTTTTGCCGCAGCCCGAGTGGCCGACAACGCAGATAAATTCACCTTCCCGCACCTGCAAGCTGATATTGTCGAGAACCGTGTAGTCACCTTTGGGCGTGGGGTATACCTTCGATACACCCTGGATTTCGAGAAATGGGGGAGCTTGAGGCACGGGAGGCGTCGTAGGGGGTTGAATGTTGTCGAGGGTTTGCATGGTGAGGGTGGGAATGGGTTGATCTTTCGGCAGGCTCAAGAACAGGGTGGATGGGTGGATGGGTAATGGGGATAGGGAATGGGTAATTGGTGTGGCCAGGTAGGGGCGCGGCATTCGGCTATAATGCTTTGCCTTTAAACCAAAACTCCTCTACCGAATGCCACGCCCTCCCCATTAGCCGTAGTCGAAGTATGTTTGCATCGACCATACATCCCATTCAAAAACATCAAGCAGCAGCCGTAACTGCATCAATGATGATTTCCTCAACGCGAACGTCACGCTTGATTGCGAGGCCATTGAGATAGCTGAGGGGGTCATCAGGATTAAACACCGTGCCATCGAATAACCGAATTGCGGTGCGATCGCGCAACAGATGCGGTTCACCCAGATCCCGAATGGCTGCATCAAACACATCAACACGACGCACGCGGGCGAGGATTTCGATCCAGTTTTTGGGGAACGGAACCACTCCCCAGCGAGCCAGTTGGGTCATCATCCACTCTGCTTCTACCTGATCGGGGCAGTTGGTTTTGTTCACGAAGAACTGATTGAAGTTAATCAACTGTCGCGGCTCTTCACCGTTACCGAAGTCATAGGCATCCAGGAATCCGGGGCGAATATTTTCTGCCGCAGCCCCTACATATTCAGGCCGACACAGAAGTTCGACAATTCCTTCGCGGTTACGGCGATCGTCGCAATATTCGCAGGCTTCTAGCAGCGCTTTAACCAGGGACAAATGGGTTTGTGGATTCTGCTGTGCCCATTCCTCTGTAACACCCAGCACCTTCTCGCAGTGCCCATTCCAGATATCCAGATCGGTCGCCAACACTACCCCAATTCCTTCGTGAACCGCACGGGAATTCCAGGGTTCGCCTGCACAATAGGCGTCAATACTTCCGGCCTTCAGGTTGGCGACCATTTGGGCTGGAGGAATCACCACCAGATTCACATCGCGGTCAGGGTCGATCCCGGCACTGGCCAGCCAGTAGCGCAGGGTCAGGTTGTGCATGGAGGCGTCGTGAACCACACCCAGATTATGCACCGTGTCGGGGTTGCGGTCGATCAGTGCTTTGAAGTCCGCCAGCGATCGCACGCCCTCGTCATACAGCCGCTTACTGAAGGTAATCGCATTGCCATTGCGCGACATTGTTAATGCAGTGACGACAGGTTGGGGGGTCTTACCACCCATGCCCAGTGTCAATGCCAGCGGCATTCCAGCAACCATCTGTGCAGCGTCTAATCGTCCAGTGGTGACGCCTTCAGCGATCGCCTTCCAACTTGGCTCCCGGTTCAGCGTCACCTCCAGCCCATATTTCTTAAAGAACCCTCGCTCCTGGGCTACGACCAGTGGCGCACAATCGGTCAGTGGAATGAAGCCCAGATCCAGCGCTGTTTTCTCCAGTCCACTGTGCGATACTGCTGCTGCCGGAGCAATTTGCTTCCGCCGTGAAGCCCTCTTCTGCTGATTCAGGAAGTAGATCATCTCATTCCGCAGGCTGTAGTAGCTGGGATGGTTAATTACTTCCAGACGATGACGGGGCCGAGGAATCGGAACCTCCAGAATTTGTCCGATTTGCGCGGCGGGACCGTTGGTCAACATGACGATTCGGTCAGACAGCAGGAGTGCCTCATCCACATCGTGGGTCACCATCAGACAGGTCACCTTGCTCTCCTGACAGATTTGCATCAACCGTTCCTGCAAATTTCCACGGGTCAACGCATCTAATGCACCAAAAGGTTCATCCAGCAGCAGCAGTTTAGGGCGTAGGGCCAGAGCACGGGCGATCGCCACCCGCTGTTTCATCCCTCCCGACAGCTCCGCAGGCCGCTTGTCTGCTGCATGACGCAAGCCCACCAGGTTGATGTGTTGCTCAATAATCTCCTCGCGTTCCTTTGGAGACAGCTTTCTCATTGCTGCATTCACTGCAAGAGCAATATTCTGACGCACGGTTTTCCATGGCAGTAGCGAGTAGTTCTGGAACACCACCATGCGATCGGGGCCAGGTTCTTTGACCTCGGTTCCTTCCAAAATCACGCCCCCTGCTGATGCCCGATCCAGACCCGCCACAATATTTAGCAGTGTGGATTTACCGCAGCCAGAGTGACCAATCAGGGAAATAAACTCCCCCTGGTGAATCGGCAGGTCAATATTTTTTAGAGCGATGTAGTGGCCGCCATTCGGAAGTGCAAAGACCTTATCGACGTGGTCGATATCAACAAACGTTTTCATGGTACCAACCCTGGGAGTTCTAGATTTGCGATTTGAGTAGGGGATTCTGATCAGTGTCCAGGGGGTAGTTCAGACAATCATCCAAAATCCTGGCTGGAAGCGATCGCACCACCTCAGACGAATCATTTTATGGACAAAAAATTTACGGAAGTTCACCAGGTACAATCCGCTTCGAGATCATGATGACCAGTTTGTCCAGAATCAAACCCACAATTCCGACATACACCAGAGCTAGAATAATCTCGCTAATTAATGAGCTATTCCAGGCATCCCAGATAAAGAAACCAATTCCCACACCACCAATCAACATTTCGGCAGCCACGATTGCCAGCCATGAAAGACCAATTGCAATCCGTAATCCTGTAAAGATGTAAGGGACTGTTGCAGGGAACACTACCTCGAAAAAGTAATCTTTTTTCGACAGACGCAGTACCCGTGCCACATTCTTATAGTCCTGGGGAATCTGTTGCATCCCTACTGCTGTATTGATAATGATGGGCCAGATAGCAGTGATAAAAATCACGAAAATCGCAGACGGTTCACTGTTTTGGAAAGCAGCCAGAGAAATTGGTAACCATGCCAGAGGTGGGACTGTACGCAACACCTGGAACATCGGGTCCAAAGCATCGTAAATTAATGCACTGCTACCAATGGCAATGCCCAGAGCAATTCCAGCAATTGCCGCCAAAGTAAACCCAATTGCGACCCGTTGCAGGCTTGCCAGGAGTTGCCAGAAAAGCCCCTTGTCTGTTCCCCCATTGTCAAAAAATGGATCGATAATTAGCCCCCACGTATCCTGTAAAACAGCGATGGGACCGGGCAACGGCGAATCTGGGCTGAGACACAATAACTGCCAGATAGTCAATGCAATCAGGAGAGCGATCGCTGAGGTAAAAAACTTGCGGACACTTCTGGGTAGCCGAGACAGGAAAACCGAGAATGCTGACTGAGACGAAGCTCGGCTGTAGGAACTGATAGCCATAGTGCATTGGGTAGAGGACTTCAAGAGCAAAAACGAGCACGGGAATGGGCAAGGACACAGATGTAGCCAAATTGACTCTTTGATCAAAAAGAGAATGGAGACACGAACGCTTGCAGGAGCCAGAGGCTTCGCTTTCTGGCTCTTCCTTCAAGAGGGAGAGCCAGAAAGCGACTTGCAGCAGTCTTGGATGCAGGGGGTGTGATTGCAAAGCCCTACGCTCCACACCTTACCAGCACGAGAAGTGCTGTATCTGAAGAGACATGATGGACTTCAGCGCTGGATGGCTGCCTGGTGAAATGCACCACCTCGTTCAATCTAGAACAGCAAAACGAAAGTTCTGTAAGGGGTGAAGGGGCTTCGACGGCTCGACTGAGCCTCATGTTGCAGAACTGAGTGTTCGCAACACTAGACTTTCTTGATCACCAGGGAATCCAGGTATGCCTTGGGATTTTCGGGATCGAAGGTTTTGCCATCAAAGAAGGTTTCAACGCCCCGAGAGGGGCTGGTGGGAATCTCTGAAGCAGGTACACCCAGAGCCTGCGCTGCTTCCCGCCAGAGGTCTTCCCGATTCACCTTGTCGATCAGTGTCTTTGTATCCAGGTCTGCCGGGAAATAACCCCAGCGAATATCTTCCGTCAAGAACCACAGGTCATGGCTCTTGTAGGGGTAGGAAGCATTATCCCGCCAGTATTTTTGCATCAAGTCAGTGCTTTCCATTTGCCGATTGCCCAGATTGAACTTCCCGAGTGAGCGATCAATGATGTCCTTGTAGGGAACTTTAAACCACTCCCGCTTGGAGAGAATCTGGCACATCTCTTCTTTGTTCTCGTCCTTATCACACCACTGCTGTGCTTCCAGGACAGCCATCAGCAATGCCTTTGTCGCTTTTGGATGTTGATCGACCCAATCCGCACGCATCGCAAACGCCTTTTCGGGATGATCCTTCCAGAGTTCGCCTGTGGTTAGTGCGCTATAGCCAACGCCCTGGTTAACGGTTTGCAGTGGCCAGGGCTCACCCACACAGAAGGCTTCCATGGTGTTAGTCTTCACGTTTGCCACCATCTGAGGTGGTGGTACCACAATGGTCGATACATCAGTATCGGGATTGATACCACCAGCCGATAGCCAATAACGAATCCAGAGATCATGGGTGCCACCAGGGAAAGTCATGGCCACCTTCACATCTTTACCGCCTGATTTGACCTTTGCAAAAGCATCTTTCAGAGGCGAACTGTCTACTTCTACCTTCAGGTCTTTGTAAGTATTTGACAACTGAATGCCCTGGCCATTCAGGTTCAAACGAGCCAGGATATACATGGGAACAGGCTTACCGTCCGTCACCTTTCCAGTAGAGATCAGGTAAGGCATGGGGGTTAGAATGTGCGCCCCATCAATACCACCGCCGCCAGATCCGAGTACGATGTTGTCGCGAGTGGTTCCCCAAGAAGCCTGTTTCACCACATTCACGTCGGGCATTCCATACTTGGCAAAGATGCCCTTTTCTTTGGCAATAATCAGTGGAGCAGCATCTGTCAGAGCAATGAAACCCAGGGTCGCAGTCGTGACTTCAGGGGGATCAACAGACGCCGCAGGGCTGGGAGCAACCGGAGCATCTGCAGGACTGGCTGCTGGAGATGAACTGGTGGTTGAAGAAGAACTACAGGCATTGGCAACCAGTGAAACCGCAGTGGTGGCGCTGGCCGTCAAGATGAACTTGCGTCGAGAGAGGTTAGACATATGCAGTTACCCGGTTGATTGATTAGAGGTAGAGGTTTAGCAGAATCGTTCGCGTCAAACAGAATCGGACTTACTGCCGGGATCGCTTAATACCCAGCACTGCCTGAAGCCCTGATGAACAGGACACTCAGAACTATCGATTGCGCCCTACGGCGTCATCGAAACTTGCTTGCTACGAGCATCAAAATGCTTCGTCAGCAATTCCTTCAACACAGGCTTGAGGTCTTCACAAGGGATACCCTTTTTTACACAGGTTCCCAACTGTGCGTCTTTTCCCACCTTGCCGCCCATGTAAATATCCACACCTTCCAGGGTGCGCCCGTCCTTACGGGTCTTGGTTCCCATCAGGCCAATGTCGGCCACCTGGGGTTGTCCGCAGGAGTTGGGGCATCCCGTCCAGTGAATTCGCACCATGTGGGTGAACTCCATTTCCTGCTCCAGTTCCTTAATTAGGGACATTGCCCGGTTCTTGGTTTCGATCAGGGCAAAGTTGCAGAATTGGGCACCCGTGCAGGAGACGAGCGATCGCCCCAGCATCCCCGGCGACACCGAAAACTTGCTCAGCACTGGCTCCTTTAGCAGTGCATCCAGCCGAGCATCGGGAACATAGGTGATGATCACGTTCTGTTCCACCGTTAGCCGCAGCTCCCCGCAACCGTAGACTTCCGCCAATCGCGCCAGTTCAAACATATCGCTGGCGTAGAGGCGGCCCACGGGAATGTGCAGTCCCACGTAGTTGAGTCCCGGCTGTTTCTGCGGGGCGACCCCAATGTGATCGCGCTTTTCCCAGTCGATCGCGTCTTCCGGTGCAGCGGTTTCCAGAACAGTGCTCATCTGCTTTTCGACGGCAGTGCGAAACTGGTCCAGACCCCACTCATCCAGCAGCCACATCAGTCTGGCCTTCTGGCGATTGGCTCGTAGACCGTTATCCCGGTACACTTCGAGAATGGCACGGCAGAGGGAAACCACCTGTTCGGGAGTCACCCACGCATCTAGAGGAACTGCTGCTTCACAACGTTTGGCCGAGAAGAAGCCGCCCACCAGAACATTAAAACCCAGCCGTTCGTTCTTGTATGCGGGAACGAAGGCAACATCGTTGATCTCAGCGTGAACAGAGTTGTCTCTTCCACCTTCGATCGCAATGTTGAATTTCCGGGGCAGGTTTGTGAATTCAGGATTACCTACACCGTGATTGGTGATCATATCCTGTAATTCCTGAACAATGTCACGCACGTCAATCAATTCATCCGCATCAATGCCCGCAACGGGGGAAGCGGTGATATTGCGCACGTTGTCCATGCCGGACTGGACACTGGTCAGCCCCACACGGTGTAGCCGATTGAAAATATCAGGAGTATCTTCAATCCGAATCCCCCGAAGCTGGAGGTTCTGCCGGGTGGTGATGTCCGCGTTGCCATCTTCTCCGTACCGCTGCACGATTTCGGCGAGCGATCGCATCTGGAGACTGTTAATGATCCCCGCTGGCAACCGCAGTCGCATCATGAACTTACCTGGGGTGACGGGGCGGAAGAACACGCCCAGCCACTTTAGCCGATAGTCGCGATCGCCCTCGTCCATCGCTTCCCAGCCAATCTGGGCGAACCGCTCTAGCTCGGCTTTGACTGCAAGGCCGTCCTTCTCGGCCTTGATTTTTTCAAATTTGTTAAGCGTTGTCTCTGCTGGGACTGTGCTGGCCATAAAATTACCCTTAGTGGGTATTATTTTTGCGAATGCAGAACTTTCGGCCAGAGATCTCACCTCTGCCCTTGCCAGAACTACCGCCCTGACTACGTTCTACGCTTCGTTGATACCAAACATAGGCGGATGTAACAGGCCAATTCGTATTGCCTGTTACAAAAGATTTAGAGGCATGACGATCCTGCATTGGTGTGATGCGATCGATGCATTTTTGGGGTCGGTGGAATATTGAGGTTGCCCGTAGAATGCAGGAGTGGGGCGTTCACAGGGATTTTGGAGTGGAAATTTGTCTGGCACAAATTGGGCAAATTACTTCTGGTTCCTGGGAATGTTCGGGGGCGTTGCTTAATTCAGGGATGAATTTTTGTAGAGAGCCGCGCTAAGCGCGGCTCTCTACAAAAATTCATTCTCCCAATCAGCAATGCCTTCGGGGGAATGATTGCTGTGGGATGAGCTGGACGAATAGCCATTCAACCCTACGGGTGTCTTTTGTGAATCACGGCATTGCGCGAACCAGATACACTGCAATCCCCAAGCCGTATGTTGTATGAATCATGGCGTTACACCAACCAGGTACAATTCATGCCCCATATGTTCATGAACCCGGTAGGGGCAAATGGTTATTTGCCCTCCCGCCAAATGGTATTCTGTTCCCCACAATTCACGGTTTGTTTATTTCAGGTTTCCCAGCGATCGCCCACCCCAATTCACCATGATCAGCACCCAAACCATCTCAACCCAGCCGCTTACCCTCGCTCAAGCACTCCAAATTCTGGAGGAGGGTGATTTCCATGAACGGTGGGAGGTCGCCCGCTGGTTTGGCCGCCTGTCTGGAAAAGCCTCCGCATCAGAAGTGGTTGCTCCCCTCATTGATTTCCTGCAAGACCACGATGCTGAGCCTGAATTACGCTGGTTTGTAGCCCGTATTCTGGGGGACTTTCAGCAACCGGAAGTGTTGACCGCTCTGATTAACATTCTGCAAACGAGTGATGATTATGACCTGAAAACAATGGCCGCTACTGCGCTGATGGGATTTGGAGAGATAGCGATCGCCGCACTCACTCCACTTCTTGCAGACCCAGCAACTCGCGCACTGGCAGTCAATGCACTGGCGCAAATCAGTCACTCTGCTACCATTCAACCGCTGCTCCAGGTGGTGCAGGACGAAGCTGTAGAAATTCGGGCGATCGCCCTCTCTGCCCTGAGCAACTTTCAGGATGATCGAATTGCCCCAGTTTTGCTGAAGGCTCTTGGAGATAATGTCGCTTCCGTGCGTCGTGCCGCTGTGATGGGGCTGGGTTTCCGTGCCGATTTGCTGCCTACTTTCAATCTGGTGAGTGCCCTTCAGCCATTACTGACTGACCCGGAACAAGAAGTGTCTTGTCAGGTGGCGATCGCCCTCGGTCGGCTGGGAACCACGCAGGCTGCAGATGCGTTGGCGGGAGCACTACAATCACCACTGTGTCCCGATGAGGTACGGTTGGAGGCGATTCGAGCGCTGGGCTGGATTGGGACAACGACGGCACTGCACCACCTGGAAGCCTTTTTGCTGCAATGTCGTCACCCGGAAGCACTGGAACTCTGCCGAGAAGCCGTTCTTGTGCTGGGACGAATTGAGCACCCTGAATTACAACCACAGGCTACCGAAATTCTTCAATCTCTGTTGCAAAATCATCCTCTGGGACTGATGGTCACCGGAAAGCAGGCGATCGCCCTCAGCCTTGGCCACCTGGGACAATCCACTGCTGCCGCCAGCCTGAATTCGCTACTGACGGATGAGGATGCAAGTGTGAAGTTTCATGCGATGGCCGCATTAAATCATTTGCATCATCCGGTTTGAACGTTGATTTCTGCTGACATCCTCCTCACGGCTAGAAGCTGGGGAGCCTGCTTCAACCAGCCGACTTGTCTAAACCAATTAAGTACTGGAATTTTGATTATTTCCCCTGTAATGCCGCGAAACGCTCTCATAGAGAGCGTTTCGCGGCATATTTGGTTTTTCCGCCGATTTTTCCTGAAAAGCTGACCTCGTCAGCTTTTCAGGAAAAATCGGCGGAATTTAGTCAAAAGTCCAGTAAGTAGACAGGCGCGATTAAACTTGAAACCTCAAAACCAACTGATCAGAAGCACTGCGCTACTTCTGATCAGTTGGTTTTGAGAAGCTGACGCAGTCAGCTTCTCAAAAAAAGTGGTGCCATCGCTGGCGCACTACCGCAGTGCTAGCGGTTGATTCAGTGTAATATCCAGATCCGTATTGGGACGAATCACAATCAGGGTTGCCCGTTCGCGTCCCAGGAAGATGCCCAGTAGGGTGCCGATTCCAGCACCACCCAGCACCTCCTCGGTGGCAATGGCGCGATCGCCCGTTACGCCTGCGACTGCTGCTGCTGCCCCGGCACCCAGCACTGCACCCGTCAGGATTTCTCTGGTGCTGGCCCCACGCCGTACTTCTTCAGTGGTAGTGATGATCTGTGAAGTGCCGTTGATGGGTAGGCGAGTGCCGTTGGTCAGCACTAACTGTTGGGCAAAAAACTGGGCACCGCCATTCACCAGACGAATTTCGCCAACAATCTCGCTGTTGGCTGGAATCACAACGCGACCGTTGCGGCTGGTGACATTCTGATCCACCAGCAGGGTCACAGGGACGGGCCTGGGCTCCTGGGGAGAAACATAAATTTTCTCCTTGTCATAGCGCACGGCAATGGTGGTTCCCGCCGGGATCTGTCCCGTCTGTGTCTGTGTTGGTTGCGGTGTGGTGGTCTGTCCCACAATGTACGGCGACGTAATTTTGCCCACCTGCCCTGCATCGGCAAGTGCCTGATAGATGAAAGCAGCTACATCCGCCCGTGTTGCCTGACGGTTGGGATTCAGGGTGTTCACATTGGGGTAGTTGACGACAATTCCCTGCTCCGTCGCGGCGGCAACACTGTTCTGCGCCCAACTGGGGATGGCTACAGCGTCATTGTAGAGTTGCAGGGTGTTGGCTGTAGAATTGCTGGACGTGTAATTCAGGCCACTGGCTAAAGACACCAGCACCTGGGCGCGGGGAATATTTTGTTCCGGGCTAAACACGTTGCCGGGATAGCCCGACAGAAAGCCTGTTGTGTAGGCGTCCTGAATCGCGTTGCGTGCCCAGTAGTTAGTGGGTACATCCACAAAACTTGTAGCGCTGCGAATCGGTGCTTTGTTAAAGGCACGGTTCACCATCGCTGCAAACTGTGCCCGCGTTACGGGGGCATCGGGCCGGAAGGTACCATCGGGGAATCCGCTAATGATACCCCGGCCTGCCAGTGCTTGAATAAACGGCGCGGCCCAATAACCGCTGGAGAGGTCGGAAAACTGCGCTGCTTGAGCCACTGCCGGAAGTTGAATCACAATCGGAGCGGCGGTTCCGGCGCTGAGGCTGAGGGCCATCAAAAGGGCAGTGCTGGACTGCCAGTTGTTAAAACCAGACATACGAAAATTCCTTCTCTAAACGAGTCTCCACTGATGGATTTAGACTCGCTCCAGGAGTTCGAAGTTTCTCGGAAATCGCTGTTTCAACCAGATTTCAGTCCTGTGGTAGAGACGATTGCACCTGAAGGCGTAGCTGCTAATTTCCATAGTGCTTCTCAATGCTGGACTTTTGACTAAATCGCGTGACTAAATCGGCACTTAAACTAAATATGCTGTGAAATGTTCTCTTAGAGGGCGTTTCACGGCATCGCAGGCAAAATAGTCAAAACTCCAGTACTTAGCTTCTTTGTATAATCATTGTTGTGTGAGTTGAGAGTATGAACGCTTCGTATTTCATCGGGGTGGATGTGGGAACCACCAGTACCAAGGCGATCGCCTTTTCCTCCGACGGACAGGTCAGGGCGCAGAGCAGCCAGATGTATGCGTTGTATGTCCCACGGCCCGGTTGGGCAGAGCAAAACCCCGAAGAAATTTTATCGGCGGTGGTGGCAGCGGTCAGAGCAGTGATGCAACGGGTGGAACCGGGAGCAGTTGCAGCCCTGGGCTTCAGTGCGGCCATGCACAGCGTGATTGCGGTTGATCAGGCGGGAAAACCGCTAACTGCTGCGATCATCTGGGCTGATAACCGCAGCATGGTACAGGTGGAACGCCTGAAGCAGGAAGGGATCGGGCACGCCCTCTATCTGCGCACCGGAACACCCATCCATCCTATGTCGCCGCTGTCCAAGCTGCTGTGGCTAAGGGAAACACTGCCGGAGCAATTCCAATCCAGTACCCGTTTTATTTCTATCAAGGAGTTCATTCTTCATCGCTGGTTCAATCGCTACATTGTGGATTATTCCGTCGCTTCGGCGACTGGATTGCTGAATCTCCAGAATCTCCAGTGGGATGAGGAGGCGCTGGCGCTGGTGGGACTGACGCCTGATCGTCTGAGTGAGCTGGTGGACACCACTCACATCCTGCGTGGGCTGTATCCGGCCTATGCGGAGGCGATGGGCCTGTATCCCGATACTCCAGTCGTGATTGGTGCCAACGATGGGGTGCTGGCCAATTTGGGCGTGGGAGCGATCGCCCCCTCCCAACTGGCGATTACCATTGGCACCAGCAGTGCTGTCCGCTCGGTTGTTCCTCACCCCGTCACGGACCCCCAGGGGCGCACGTTTTGTTACGCCCTGACGGAAAACCACTGGGTGATTGGTGGCCCTTCAAACAATGGAGGTATTGTTTTGCGATGGCTGCGGGATGAGTTCTGTCAGGCGGAGGTGGCGCAGGCGAAGCAGCGGGGCGTTGACCCCTATGATGTGATGATTGAACAGGCAGATGGAATTTCTCCCGGTGCTGATGGCTTAATTTGTCTTCCCTTTCTTTCGGGCGAACGTGCGCCCTACTGGAATGCCAACGCACGTGGCATATTTTTTGGTGTGGGTTTGTATCATCACCGGGCGCACTTCATCCGCTCCGCGATGGAAGGTGTAATCTTCAACCTCTACACCATCACGCGGGTGTTGAGTGAACTGGTGCAGCCTGCTTCGGAAATTCGGGCGTCGGGTGGATTTGCGCGATCGCCCGTCTGGTTGCAGATAATGGCGGATGTGTTTAACTCTCCGGTGGTCGTGCCAGAAGTGTATGAAGGCAGCGGCTTTGGAGCGGCGGTGCTGGCCATGTATGCAACCGGACACTTGGCGCGCCTGGAGGATGTAGAGCACCTGATCTGGGGTGGCTCTGATGCAAAACAGAATATTCGCCGCTATCAGCCTGATGATGGGACGGCGCAACGCTACAGGGATGTGTTTAAGATTTATGAGCAGCTCTATCACAATCAGATGGAGCTATTTCAAGCCCTGGCTTGCCTGCGAAATGAGGCGTTATAGAGAAACAAATTCACCCCCTCAATCCTTTCTTGCCAAGGCGCTACGGTATGCACACAAGTCTTGCTCACTGTATCGCCCGCCCAATCGTCTGACACTGGACGGATGGAGCAGGAGGTGTGGGAGCAGCTTAACTGCATTCGACAGCAGCAGGGATTGACGACGCTACGCAATAACGGAAAGCTGGCGCAGGTGGCTTGCAACTATAGCTGCCGTATGGCGGAGGAGAACCTTTTTGCCCATGTGGGGACCAAGGGCGATACCCTGAGCGATCGCGTCAAATCGGCGAGAATTTTCTACATCGGCTGATTTTTGCCATATCGCTTGAGAAAACCGATCGATTGCAGGCCATAGTTCCGATTGTGCTGCTCTGGTCTCCGCTAAGCTGCGGATTATCTACGTATATTGGTCTATTTTTAATGTGAGAAATTATACTTTGCTTTACACTGAAGTCAGGAGTGTCGTAGTCACGGTAGCCAGGATATGGTGCGGTAGCCAAATCCTTGCAGCGAATCATGCTACGACACCTCTGGCCCAGTTCCCTTTCGATTGGTGATAGTCAGCAGGTAAAGGCTGGGTTGACTGAATCACAGGTTTCAAAGCCATAGTCACGGTTGTGCAGCCGGGGTGCAGGGGCACACCCCCTGCACCCCGGCTGCACCCCCCTTGTTCTGACCAAAACGGCGATAGCAATACGGTTAGCTCTTTTGAGTTGCCGTTCATTTTAGCGTGTATTTTCTATATCTGTTTGATTAACTTCATCAATCAATCAAGCTTCTATAAAATCAAAAGCAATACGTGTATATACGGTTAGCCCCGTATTGGTACTTACGTAATCCTTGAGTGGATGGTGTTCGTCTCTGCAGTCTTTTTGGGCAATCAGGTATATGGTCACTTTCAACTTCACTTTCGATCCAGGGATTACAATTCAGCAGGCATTGGGGTTTGAGATAGCAGGGCGAATCTGGTCTCGTTATCTCTCTGATCCAGTGACGTTGAATGTTCATGTCGGTGTATCCAGCAACCTACCGCCCAATGTAATTGGCGGTGCGCTACCAGGCATTTTGGCTAATGCCAGTTATGGTTCAGTGATTAATAGCGGACTGCGGCAGGATCAGAAATCTAACGATGATCGACTGGCTTATCAAAACGCATTTAATACCGGAGATAAGGTCACGGTTGGTTACGTTGTTCCTCTGATCGACAGGCAACAGGGGTTCTGGTCAGATTCAACCACCATGAACATTACTCGTGCCAACGCGAAAGCTATTGGTGCAATCGCCGCGACCAATACTGCCCTGGATGGGGCGATCGCCATGGGGACGCTTGCAAACAGCGCTTTCCACTGGAATTATGACTACACCCGCAGCAGAACAGCACCGACCGGGTCGCTGGACTTTCTGAGCGTGGCGATCCATGAACTGGGACACATCATGGGATTTATCAGCGGCGTTGACCTGTCGGGGTGGAACTTTACCCAGTTCAACAGCTACTCCATCCCATCGAACGTACAACAACACCTCCAGGAACGCACCCGATATATCACGCCACTGGATCGACTCAGATATTCCACCACCAGTACGCTCGACACCAACGATCTGTCCTACGGAACGCGCAGCGGCGACAAGTTTTTTGCCCTGGGCCGAGGCACCACCCGACTTGCTGACTTCGCAATGGGGAAAAACGCCAGCGGTGCAGGAGATGGCTACCAGGCAAGTCACTGGGAGGAAAGATCCACACCAGTGGGCATCATGGACCCTGCACTTGCCTCCCGTGAGCGAGGCTCTGTCTCAAACCTCGACCTGCGGGCATTCGATGTCATTGGTTGGGATTTACGCAATGGGCTGAACGCCAGCACACTCACGACTTCTATACTTACGCCAATCCGGGACCAGGCTGTCCAGGCACTGGCCCAACGGCTCGGACGAACCACCACCTGGATCAATTCCAATCTCACAACTTCTCCCACTAATCTGGTGCGCGATCGCACGACTGATGTCAGCGCCATGATTCAGTCCAGCCTGATCTATGAGTGGGGGACGACGGGTTCGGGTTCAACGGGTACGGGGGGTCGCAGATGGATGGAGGTATTCAACCAGATGGCCCTCAACCAGGAAGTGTATGTTAACTACAGCACTGTATCCAACGTTGTACCTTCTTCCCTGCGCACAGATGAGCCAGGGGGAAAAGCCAGAGGTGGGGCTGGAAGCGATCTAACTGGAGTAGGGCGTGTCCTGGTGGATGGAACAGATGTTGCGCCTCCCAGTGATGCACTGCTGGGTATCGACCTGTCGGCTCAACTGGTCGGTCCTCCTGCTGCGCGGGCCGCTGCTCCGGATACCACTCTCCGCTTTGTCCCGGACATTCATATCGTCTCCCCTGACTCTAAGACAGGACTACAATGGTCGCCTGTAGGTACTCCAAGCAGTGACGCTACTGCCGCAAGCGAGACTGGCCAACTGGCCAATGCTACATTCCAGCAACTCCCATCCAGCCTATTTACACCCAATCTGAACTCGCTCTTGGGGATAGCAAATAACCCTTTAGCACAGGGAGCCTTAGGAACTGGGCTATCAATGTCCCTGGCGTAAAGGCTCTAGTGTTGCGAGTACTTAATTTTGCAACATAGGGGGTTTGGGGGCGAAGCCCCCAAGAAGGGTCACACCCCCTGCCCCCTCAAGGGGGTTTCACCCCTTCACCTCTTGCAAAACTTTTGTTTTGCTGCACTAGTAGTCCACCAAAGAAACTTTGCCTGGTTAGGGTGGCACGCTTCGCGCGCCACCCTAACCAGGCAAAGTTTTTCAACCAGGCAAAGTTCGCTTGGCGAACTACTAAGTAAGTAGGCGTGATTAAGCTTGAAATCCAAAAAGCTGTTCCGCCCGCTGCGCGGGCGGAACAGCTTTTTGGATTTCGACTTTTTCCACGCCCATTTACTTAGTAGGAATATAAAAATTCCAGAAGCGATTGTGCTGGAGGCACAATCGCTTCCGGTTTACTGGGAGGCGATGCTGCTCTGCATGACTAGAGGGCCACTGCGAGTGATCGGGTCATTTTTTGTATCAACTGTCACCAGCAATTGAGTAGGAGGTTGCCCGCATCTGGGGCTTGGGGTAGACCAGCGCATAATACCAGAGGCAGCAATGGTGAACTGGCCACAGTAGGAGGGCGAAGCCTGGTCAGGTAGTTTGGCCCACATTCGATAGACCTGATCTTTCTCGAGGGGTGGCAGATTGTTCACTACAAACATCATGCTGCGATTGGGCAGAATCATCAGACTGCCTGAGGCAGTACTGGTGGTGCCTGTGCCTTGCAGTGAGAAGAGCTGGGTTTCGGGTTGTTTCAGGGCCGCTGTCAGGGGCGCAAGATCCTGGAGCTGGCGGTTGGCTGCGTCAAGCTGGCGGTTGATTGCCGCCAGCTTTATCGCCAAATCACGGGATTGCGTTTGTGTCAATTCCAGTTCCTGCCGGAGCAGCAGATTTTGTCGTCCGAGGAGCACGATCGCAACTATTGCAGCAACACCAATACTGCCCAGCCAACGCCAACGCCAACCGTACCGAGAAGAAGCGGTTCCAGCATTAGGAGAACTGTGGCCTATCTCCTCTAGAGCAGACATCACAGCGCCAGTAGGCTGGATGGCGGAATCGGGATCAACCGCTTGGGACAGCGCACGTTCTAAAAAAGCTGCTTTCAACGCTGGAGGGGATGGGAGCAGGTGCAAGGCTTCCGGCAGGGCAGCAAAGGTGGACGTAAAGACCTGGACTTCTTCCTTCAGGTGGGGATGCTCAACCAGGAGTCGCTCAAATTCCTCGTGCTCCTGAGGACTGAGGTCATTGAGCACGTAGCCTGCGATTAATTCTTGCCAGTTTTCCGGTAGTTCTGCAGGGGTCATTGGTCGAGCTAGATCAGGTCTTTCAAAAGTTTGCGTAGCTTAATTAGTCCCTGGCGGGAATGGGTTTTCACGGTACCAAGCGGCAAATTCAGTCGTCTGGCAATCTCCGCCTGACTCATCCCTTCGTAGTAGGCAATCTCCAGAATTTCGCGCTCAATACTCTTGAGCTGGGTCAGACACTGCTGGAGGGAGTACGATCGCTCACCCTGTTCAACTTTGTCAAGCAAGGACGGAGAAATCTCATCGGCCTGTACCAGATGCGTCCAGCGATGCAGAAGCCGGGAACGACTGCCCCTGGACCGGATCTGATCCAGGGCACGCGATCGCGTTTGCATCATCAGGAAGGTTTTAAGGGAGCCTCGGTCAGGGTTGTAGTTCGTCTGCTTCCAGAGGGTTAGAAAAACTTCCTGGACTAAGTCTTGGGCCTCTTCTACATTAGCCAAAATTTTGTAAGCAGCAGTGTAGACCAACTGTGAATAGCGATTGAATAAAATTTCCAAGGCCCATTCCTGCCCATTCTGTAAAGCCAGTACAAGGTCTTCGTCAGATGGGTCTAAATCTGGGGTTGGGGGGAGGAACGGAGGAGGAATGCTCATGCCAGCCAATGATCATTCTTACAGGATTTCACCTTTTGGGTTAGTTTTCCATAAAAAGTTTGTCCTGCCATCTTCAGACTGAACAAGAAATTCTTGTGGAACTTTAAATCCAAATCCTGCTGAGCTTCGTACTAACGGCAGAAGAGTGTCGTATATTCGACGGCTTACTGGAATAGTCCTAGTTGACTCTGTTTGGATAAGCGATCGCTTGCACCGTCGGAGTCTAACTTTTTCACGATTTGATATATCTTCCATTCGCAGGTTTGCCGTTGCGAATTGATTTTTTACGTCCATTCATTATTGGAGAATCTCTGTGAGTTTAGTGAATCGTTCCATTCAGTCTGTCGTGAGTGTTGCCGCTGCTGCAACTGTACTTGGCATTCAACTTTCAGCGTTTGCAGCTCCCACTCGGTTCCTCGTTAACGGAGCTACTTCTGTCACTTTGAGTAACGAGCTTGTTTCTGCGCTCTCCTCTTTGGGCGTACAACCAGGTGTTGTGGGTCGTGGTCGCCTGAATCACGGCACCGTTTTCTTCCCAATTTCTGGTGGTTCTGCGGATTTGGGCACAATTAAGGTGGAGGTAATCCACCAGGGAGGGCTGTCCTTCAAGGCTGGAAACACCATCGTGCGGTTAACGGACTTCATCATCACTAATCTGGACGGTAAGCTGGTGCTGACGGGGGCAGTGACGGTGAATAACAATCTGGTGACACGAGCACCCCTGTTTAACCTGGCGCTCTCCAGCGCTCCTACTGTTTTAGGGACAACAACTCGCGGCGTCCTCAATGTGCGTCAGGTGCGCGTGACCCTTAGCAAAGAAGCAGCAGCAGCATTAAATCATGCGTTCAACGTGACTGCCTTTCAGGAAGGTATTCCCATTGGCACCGCTGAGATTCGCGGTGGTTTCCGCTAAGGATCACGAATAAGTTAACCTGGAATATTTTTTGATAGAAGCGCGGCTCAGCCGCGCTTCTATCAAAAAATATTCGGTTTTATGGAATCAGACCCAGGTCTGGACTTTTGACTACTTTCCCCATAGCGCCGTGAAACGCTCTCTTAGAGAGCATTTCACGGCGAACCTGATTTTCGCGCCGATTTTTTATGAAACGCTGGCAGCGCCAGTTTTTCATAAAAAATCGGCGCGATTTAGTCAAAAGTCCAGTTCCTTAAAGCTGTCAGTATAATGTCATGAAAGCACAACATATGCTGATCCCGTTTTCCGGGATCGCTGGCTATAATGTAATGATTTCATGACATTTCGATCCCCGATCCCCGCATGAACTCGTGAAAGCCAGCAAAATCAGGACTTCAATCTCTTGACCTGGGGACAATTTTTCCTCACTATGAAGTCAAGTTAACTGATCCCCGTCCTTTTTCTTGATCCCGCTGTTGCAGGTTCAAAGTCGCTTCAATCCCTCAACTCCCTTTTGGAGGTTTCGCTTATGTCACAGGCACGTCCACCCCTAGAGGAAATGACCCTACGGCAACTGCGCCGGGTTGCCAGCGAGTTTAGTGTGTCCCGCTATAGCCGGATGCGGAAGGAGCAGTTAATCCTGGCAATCCAGGAAGCACAGCGCTTAGCAGGTGCTGTACCCAGTCCAATCCGCAGTGTGGAGGCACAGGAAACCGTGGAAGCAGCAAAATTTGATGTTGGGCAGAGCGAAGTGTTTGAAGAAACGCTGGCTGCTGTCGATGAGGTTCTTTCCGATCTGCCAGAAGGCTATGGCGAGAGCCGCATCGTGCTGATGCCCCGTGATCCCCAGTGGGCTTACGCCTATTGGGACGTTCCCAACGGCCACAAAGAGGAGTTGCGTCGGCAGGGCGGCATCCGTCTGGCACTGCGATTCTACGACGTGACAGAAATCAACTTTGGCAGTCAGCGGCCCCACAGCGTCCAGCAGTTTGAGTGCGATGAGCTGGCGCGGGAATGGTATTTGCCAATCCCTGTGAGCGATCGCGACTATCTCATCGAAATCGGCTACCTCTGCGCCGACGGTCGCTGGCTAGTGCTGGCAAAGTCAGCTCCTGTCCGCATTCCCCCCGTCTATCCCTCCGACTGGATCGAAGACCACTTCATCACTGTGGGCTGGGAAGAAGATTTGCGCGGTCGCAAGGTGTTTGAGCTAGTTTCCCCCAGCAAGCGACTTTCGTCGATGGGGGTTGCTGAAGACAACGCACTGTACCAGGAAGTCTTTGGTATGGCGCAATCGGTCGAAGCAATGCGAGTCGCCGGGTCTCTCTACGGTTCCATGCAGATGGTGCCTGAGCAGGCGATTAGCTCCTACGTCTTTCCCTCCGGTGTAGGGATGTGGGCTGTCCCGACTGTGTCTGGTCTGACCATGTCTGGTGTGGGTATGTCAGGAGTGGGCTTCTCGGCTTCTGCACCACCGATCCGTCCCCGTCAGTTCTGGCTGGTGGCCGATGCTGAACTGATTGTTTACGGTGCAACCGAGCCGGATGCCACCGTCACCATTGGTGGTCGTCCCATCAAGCTCAACTCCGACGGTACCTTCCGCTTCCAGATGTCCTTCCAGGATGGTCTGATCGACTACCCCATCATGGCGGTTGCGGCAGACGGCGAACAGACCCGCGCCATCCACATGAAGTTTACCCGCGAGACCCCTGAACGACGAACCAATACCAAAGCTGAAGCAGTTGAGGAATGGTTGGTTTAGGGCATCGCGCCAGTTTGAGTCGGCTCATCCAAAGGGCTAACTCAGTCTCCGCATCCCCGGCTCTGCCGGGGATTTTTTTGATGTTGTTCTAGAACTGTGGAAGATTTTGGCGGAAGCGGCGCATGGCAACGCTTCCGCCAAAATCTTCCACAGTTTTGAAACCCTAAGCAGGTAGGCGCGATTCAGCTTTTTGGGTTTCGACTTTTCCCACGCCCACTGACTTACTGGAGTTTTGATTATTTCCCCTATAGCGCCGCGAAACGCTCTCGCAGAGCGCATTTCGCGGCGCACTTAATTTCCGCGCCGATTTTTTCTGAAACGCTGGCAGTGTAAACGTTTCAGAAAAATCGGCGCGATTTAGTCAAAAGTCTAGTAAGTCAAAAGTCCGGCAGTTAGGTGAAGGGGCTGAATCGTCCTTTTGGATGATTTCCGTTGATGGAGACATTTCATCCGGAAGCGTATAGGTCAAGGTTGTTGCACTCAACAGTGATTTCCGTCACAGAAGTACAGTTTCAGTACTACATTTGTTTAAATCTATTGATTGAAATTGTTCGGGGCTGGGATTTCTGGCTCACCGCAAGGACGAAGGAATGATTACTGTATTTATCCTGCTGTCGGCAGTCGGAATTCTGGGGTGGGGGTTCTACCGCGCCCGCCCCATGGGCAAGCTGGGGATTCTGGCATGGCTCCAGTCAGTGGTTCTCATGATTCCCTGGCTGATTTTTTTCGGACTTTTTGCTGGCGGCATTTATCTCAACCTGGCGGGCGTTCTACTGCTGTTGGTGATCTCCGTCGGGTTCTACATTGGCCTTGGCAATCAACTGCGCAAGATGGCACAGGACCCGAATCTGGTGAAATCCATGCCTTCCGCCCGTGCTGCCACACCGTCTGCATCAGATCCCCCTGCACAGGCGTCAGACTCGCCTGTCAATCCTCCGGTATCTGGAGTCACTGCGCCCACTGAGGCAAAGATTGCTGCGGAAGACCTGCAAGCGATCCAGGGCGTATTTGGTATCGACACCTACTACGTCATCGAAACAATTCCCTACCAGGAGGGTGCAATCTTTAAGGGAAATCTGCGCGGCGAAGTCGATGCGACTTTTGAGAAGCTGTCGGCGGCTTTGCAGGAAAAGATGGGCGATCGCTACCGTCTCTTCATGGTGGCTGGTCCCGACGAACGTCCTACAGTGGTGGTTCTCCCCAGCACCACCGACCCCAAACCAGCATCGATCGCCCAAAAAATCACTGCCGTCCTACTGGGTCTGGCAACGATCTTCACCTGCATGGAAACCGCCAGCAGTTTACTGGGGTTTGACCTTTCCACCGATCTCAATCGCTACCCCGAAACACTGCCGATCGCAGGCTGTGTCTTGCTGGTTCTAGCACTGCACGAACTGGGTCACTGGTTCATTGCACGGCGGCATCAGATCCGTCTCTACTGGCCATTCTTTGTTCCAACCTGGCAGATCGGCACCTTTGGAGCGATTACGCGATTTGCCTCACTGCTCCCGAATCGCAGCGTTCTCTTTGATATTGCCTTCGCTGGGCCTGCACTCGGTGGCATTGCTTCGTTCGGATTGCTGCTTCTGGGGCTATCATTATCCCATCAGGGCATTGCGTTTCAGATTCCTTCCAATTTCTTTCAAGGCTCCCTTCTGGTGGGCACATTGGCGCGTGTGGTACTCGGAGATGCGCTACAGCAACCCCTCGTTGGCATCCATCCCTTTGCCCTGGTGGGCTGGTTGGGGCTGGTGATCACGGCGATCAATCTGATGCCTGCGGGTCAGCTTGACGGAGGGAGAATCGTCCATGCGATCTACGGACGAAAGGTCGCAGGTCGGGCAACAATCGCGACGCTCATTGTTCTGGGAATTGTGTCCTTTGTCAATCCCCTGGCACTTTATTGGGCTTTGCTGATTCTGTTTCTGCAACGAGACCTGGAACGTCCCCCCTTGAATGAACTGTCCGAACCCGATGATGCCAGAGCCGCCCTGGGTCTTTTGGTGCTATTTCTGATGGCGGCAACCTTACTGCCCCTTACCCCTGCCCTGGCCGGTCGCCTCGGCATTGGAGGTTAACTTACTATGGTGTTCGTTCCCCCGACATCGATCGTTCTGGATATCAATGCCCTCACCGTGGGAGTGCCCCGCGAGTGGATGGAGTTTTCAAGAGCTGGATCCGTTTTCATTCCCCAGGTCGTTTATGAGGAACTGCGATTTACCTACGATCGCTCTCCCGACCCCGATCTGGAGCAACTGGCCCGCAACTTCAACCGTTTTTATCCCACCAGCGGCTGGCAGATCAGCGATGCTGTGGCTCATCACGCCCTGCTGAAGGTGGCTACCGGGCAAGCTCTGACTCATCGCGCCCGCGTCTCTTTGGCGGTCGCCCGCTGTGCCTATGGACTCGCTACTAGTGCCCCAGCCAATCTGGTGGTGGTGGTCACAAGCGATCGCACCCTGATCCAGAAAGTGCAGGAGATTGCTGCCAACAACCTCTGCGCCATCACCGGACAGGCCCTCCTCCAGTGGTGCCGTACTGGCCAACGCCCCGTCGCCGTCAGCCAAAAACTTCAGCAACTCCGCGCCATCAGCAGCGTCCAGGCTGGCCTCATTAGCAAAGTCCCCAGTACCACCGAAACAGCCCGCGTCACTGCAGGCACTCGCTCTCGTACCGCCACTAAGACCCGCCCCACCCCTAAAGCCAGACCCATCCTCGTCGAGTCACAGTCTGTCTTACAGGTTTGGTCACTGATTCGGGCAGGCGCTGCCCTGGCGATCGCCGCCCTCCTGATCTGGCTTCTGTTCAATCAGGGTACCCGCTGGCTCAACCCCAGCCTCTGGAAACCTGTCGATCCCACTCAGCAGCAGTAGATTGCTCCGGCAGGGGCATTCACCGAATCAAAAGAATTCAGGGGACGCAGCAACGCTGCGTCCCCTGAATTCTTTACTATTCAAAATTTACTGGACTTTTGACTAAATTGCGCCGATTTTTTCTGAAACGCTGACGCAGTCAGCGTTTCAGAAAAAATCGGCACCAGAATTAAATATGCCGGGAAACGCCCTCGCAGAGGGCGTTTCCCGGCATTGTAGAAAAAAGAGTCAAAAGTCCAGAAATTTAGGTATTGTCTGACGGCACCAGCTTATAAAAAGCCTCAAAGTCTCGCAGCGCCTCGTTGTAATTCAGCAATGCTTTGCGAGAGTCCCGCGTTAAGGTTGCCTCATCGATTAAATTCAGGTGACCAAACACATCTTTTGCGGTCTGAAGCGCCTGTTTTTGCACCTTTGGCTCTAGCATCCGTGCCAGGTTATTCATTCTGAACCGCAGTTCACCCAGTGGCCCGTGGATAAAGCTTTGCACATCGACCCAGCGCCCCTGCTGCACCAGCGGCGGGATTTCCTGCATCCGCTGTCGCAGGGTTTCCACCGTCTCGGTCGCCTGCTGGATCTGGGCAAATTGGTCAGTGGTGTAGGTCGGGCCTTTTACTGTTGCAGAAGGACTGCTGCAACTGAACAGGAAGGTGGCGATCGCCACAAGAACCAACGAAAGAACAGTTCGGTAACGTGTCATGGAATTTTACTCAAAACGTGTCAGGCTTCGCACAAACACTACGATTCTACCGGGTTACTGTCGCCGCAAAAAGCGCGTTAATGCCTCAGTCACCTTTTCGTGCCAGTCCTCCTGAGGATAGTGACCCACCTCCTCCAGTTTTAACAGCTCCGCATTGGGCATTGACTGCGCAAAGGCTTCGGCGTGGGCGACTGGCAACCACGGATCGCGAACGCCCCAGGCCAGCAGTACGGGCCGCTCCCAGTCTCGAAACCCCGTCTCAATTTGAGCGGTCACTTTCGGTAATTGCAGATTCTGGACGGCGGCAAACAGGGCGCGCCCTGCATCTGAGCTTTTCAGGAAGGGGCGACGATACACATCCAGGTCGGCGTCTTCAACCCGGTAGCCGCCGCCCCCTTCCAGCGTGCGATCGACCAGCAGGGGGTCTTGCGTTGCCATCTCGCCGACCAGCGGAATCCCAAGCTGTCGAATCTTCCAGGGAAGTTTTACTTGCGTAGAAACCGGAGTGTTGAGAATCGCCAACCGTTCAATCTGGCCAGGATGGGTTAGTGCGTATTGCAGACCAACGGAGCCAATGAATCCCTGCACCACCAGGGAGCAGCACTCAATTTCCATCGTCCTCAGGAATCCTTCCAGGGCAGCGACGTAGGCATCAGGGGTGTAGGCAAAGGTGCGGCGATCGGGTTTGTTGGAGTAGCCAAATCCGATCCAATCGGGGGCGATCGCCCGGAATCCCTGGTCTGCCAGATCGCTCAACACGTTGCGGTAGCTATAGCTCTGGGCGGGGAGACCATGGAGCAGCACAACTGGAGGTTTCAGGGAGGAATTGACGGGTTCCGCCTCCCGATAAAACCACTGCAATGCTCCAACCTCTACCAGATTCTCAGTAACTGCCACCTGTTTTCCTCCGAACTGTGGAGTCGAGCTTACTGCGAATAGGAATGGGTTAATCGTTAAGTAATATGAAAATCCTAAGAATTTTTATTTTGTAGTTTTCGATACAGAATTTTATTGTTATATTAGCTGTAGACGGATGAAAGCAGTGCAACCCAACTAAGGAGTTTTGTATATGTCTACTCAAGATCAGGCACGCGCCCTCATGATGCGTCATCACCACTTGATCAAGAATCGTCAGCAGTCCATGCTGAGTCGGACTGCTGCTGAAGTTGGGATGACCCCCGACGAAGTCGGTGATTTCTGGAACCACATTCAGGGTAAACCCCACCCCAGTTTTAGTAAGAGCTACGATCGCAGCCATTCGACCATGAGCTAGGTTTCGAGGGCGGTGATGCGGCCATTGGGCGATCGCCGCTATAGTTTCTGAGTCGCACAAGGCTCCTACAACTTTGCAGAGCGAGGCAAGACGTTTTCCCCTTGAGGGAGACGTCTTTTTCTTTTAGTATCTTGTCTCTCTCCTAACTGGACTTTACCCATTCTGAGGTATGAGGAAAGGTAGCAAGATCAGGAAAGCCAAGATCAGGAAAGCATTGTCGAAAAAATCTTGATGAGCTTGCTACCGAAAGAATTTATACCCCTGATCGTAACGTTCTGGACTTTTGACTAAATTGCGACGATTTTCTCCAAAACGCTGACTGCATCAGCGTTTTGGAGAAAATCGTCGCTAGAATTAAATATGGCGCGAAACGCCCTCTCAGAGGGCGTTTCGCGCCATTACAGGGAAAATAGTCAAAACTCCAGTAACGTTTGCCTCGCTGTTTTCCAAACGGGTGTGTTCATCAGCCATCGTGTTGCTCGTGGGAGCGATTCTGGCCCCTGGTAAACGGACGGTCAGCGCGATCTTACGAGTGATGGGCTTGGAGCAGTCCACCCACTTCCAGAGATACCATCGTGTCCTAAACCGGGCAGTTTGGTCAGCCCTGTGCGCCAGCAAACTGTTAATGCGACATCTGATTGACGTGTTTGTTGAAGATGGGGTGTTAGTCATGGGCATTGATGAGACCATTGAGCGACGCCGAGGGAATCGGATTGCAGCCAAAGGCATTTATCGTGACCCGGTGCGTTCTAGGGACAGTCAATTTGTCAAGTGCAGTGTGGGGTGGGCACTGCCGTTTTTGAGTGTGCTGGCCCCCTGCGAGCGCTACCACCAACTGCGACATCAGCGCCACAAGAAGTTGACTGACTGGGCACGGCGGATGTTAACGCGAGTCAGGCGGTGGGTTGTCGGAACGCAGGATCGTCCTGGTGGCTGATAGCTCGTTTGCTGCCTTGAAGTTACTGGAAGCGCTACGGCAGTTGCCCCAAGCCGTTCATGGTGTGACTCGGCTGCGACTTGATGCTGCACTGTATACGCCTGCCCCTCCCCGTCAAGCCAGGCAGATAGGAGGTCCTTGCAAAGTGGGTCAGCGACTTCCAACCCTCCCCATAATCCTGTTGGAGGAGGCGCAAACCACCTGGCAGTTGTTAAGTACTGGAGTTTTGACTGTTTTGTCTACAATGCTGCGAAACGCCCTCTCAGAGGGCGTTTCGCAGCATATTTGGTTATTGCGCCTATTGTTTCTGAAACGCTGACGCAGTCAGCGTTTCAGAAACAATAGGCGCAATTTAGTCAAAAGTCCAGCAAGGTACTCTTTAGGGATATGAATCCAAGAGAAGTGGCGCGGCGCTTTGCGCTGCACCACTTCTCTTGGGTTTTCAAGCAGCAGCCGAATTAGTGGCTCTTTCTGAAAATCGTGTCTTCTCCGGAGGCACCCTTGGTTTTCGCTTCCTCATTCAGGACACTCTTTTGTACCGCAGAATCTGTTTCCTCCTTAAGAAATTTGGTGGACTCGCGGAACTGTCTGCCGATGCCTTCCATGATTCCTTCGTCGGGATTACTGCGGTCTATCACGCGCTGCGGCTCTGCTGGGAACGAGGGAGGAGGCATGACGTTTTTGCCAGCAGGGCGGTTGACTTTAATTTCTGCTGGGCCTTGATTCTCGTCGGAGTAGAGCAGTTTGGATGTGTCTGTATTCCTGGTTGCGGTGCCCAGCAGTTGGCTGATAGTGATTGGCTCCTGAGCAACATCGCTCCGCTGATTGACGGCCTTTGGGTCAGTCGTCATCTTGTAGTCCGTCATTCCGTCGCCACTCATCGTGTGGGGATTATTGTTGCCGCCCATCTGAACAGGAGGATTATTGGGACGAGCGCCCGTGACGGTCCCGTTATTGCAGGCGGTTGTAAAAAATAGTGTGATGCCCAGGATTACAACCGAGAGGATTCTACGAATATCGATTTGTTTGAGGTGTGAAATGAACTTTTGCATAAGCACTCCTTTTCCACAAAGGGTCGAGCAACTGCCCCTCCGTGAAAATTGTGATCATGTGTACCTGTTTAGCCTATTGCTCACCCCTGTGCTTTACCTCCAACGAAGGTTAGAGCTTCATACGACAAAAGGCTGAAGCGTGTAGTTGTTCCAGCGTCCGTGATATCGCTCGGCGACGATGGGGCGGATGACGTATTTCGGGGGTGTTCCTGGTTGCACGTCTACTCTGAGGCCGGAGTAGGGCCTCCGCTTATCGCTACCGTAGCCGTTGCGACCCACAAACAAATGGGACTTTGCCACCTGCTGTTCCCGATTCGTGTGAATATCCTGAGTCATCATGCTCAGGGCCTGGTAATCGCTGTGCTCGACCACCTCCATCAGATCTGCCCCCTCCGTGCGCTGTCGCCGCAGGCTGAAACCGCTGCCGCCACAGACCAGCCAGTGAATCCCCGCATCGCCATGCCCGGTGTCCAGCGTCTCCAGATGCTCCAGACAGTGGGCGTGACCTGTGAAGACCAGATCAACGACGGGGCGTCTAGCGCTACGCGAAACTCCAGAGGAATCACCCCGCAGATTCCCCACTGCCGCTGCGACTTTATTCAGAACGTGCCGTAACCTGCCGCGCACCGCCAGAGTTTGTGCCTGCTGCCATTTTGTTGCCTCTGTGACGTAGGGGGAATGGTGGAAGTACAACACCCGTCCCCGTGCTTCGCGATCGCCCCAGGATGCGATCAGTCGCTCCTCCAGCCACTCCAACTGATCCCAGTCAGTCATCTCCTGCTCACGGGTCGAAAGCTGCTTGTCAAGATCTACTTTGATCTCTTCAATCTGCGACAGTTTGGCATAGAGATCGTCCAGTTGCTCCGCCTGAGTTGGGTTGCTGGCGTTGAGGGTGGCCAAAGTTTCGACAATTTGCATTTTTTCCCGCTCAACCTCTTCCCGTCGTTGCCCAAGGAGCTGACGGTAGGCCAGTCCCTCCGGGGTATCCGGTAGGGGAATAGGATCGTTAAAGGTATTGGTGTCGAGGGAAAAAAAATCAATGCCGCCGTAGCGGAAGGTAGAATAGCGATTGGGCAGACGGGTAAACTTTCCGGGTTCGTAGCGCAGGCAGTAGCCCGTTTCAGTTTTAGCGGTGTAATGTTGGGCCAAATGCTGGGCCAGTTCTCCCGGCAGGGTATAACGCTTCAAGTAGTCGAGAAAGGCGCGGGCATAGGCATCACCCTGATAGGAACCATGCCACCCCACATCCAGGTCGTAATTGCACTGGAGGAGCGATCGCAGCGGCAGCGTTGCCACCGACAGCAGGTTGAACACCGGTGGCAGGTCATAGTAGTCATGGTTGCCGGGAACAGGCAGAATCGGTAGCCTGAACACCATCTGGTCGTAGTGAATGCGGTCGGGGTGCTCACCCCCCACCAGCCATTCCCGGTAGGGTTCGATGAAATTTTTCAGGTAGAACTCGCTGGAGCCGACCAGATAGATCACGTCTCCGGTGTGCAGCATGAAGCGGCATTCGTCGGCGTGGGGCAGAAGCAATTCTGCAAGCTGTCGTTGGGGATTATGCCCGCGATGGCTCCCGGAACCACTATCTCCGACCACCAGGAAGGAGAATTCAGGGTCTTGCGATCGCCCATCGTCCATTAAAAATCGGGTCTGGTCGATCCCCCGCTCTCGAATCAGGGGGTCATCCCAGCGAACCCGCTGCTGCATTTTGTGGACTTTGTCAGCGATCGACGTTTCTGAGACGAGTTTCAGCGCCACGGTTTTTGGGTAGAAGAACAATGCAGCTTGATTCTACCGAACTGATGATTGTCGGCTTCATCTATCCCAATGGCGGTTTCTTGCCAACCGTAGCAAAGGGTAGGGGTTCGACAACGCTAAACAGGTTTGCTCTCCAGGAGGGCGTTTCGCGGCATTGCAAGAAAAATAGTCAAAACTCCAGTTAGAAAAATCGGCGCGGTTTAGTTAAAAGTTCAATTCATTAGCATTGTGGGCGGGCAAGATGCCCACCCTACGGCAACAGTGCGTTCTAATTGCGCAGCAGTGCTTCCTGACTGTTGCTGGTTCTTTGAGGACGGGTTGCGTCCTGGATCGCGCGGGGATTGCGGCGACTGGTGGCGATCGCCGATTCCAGCGCCGTCACTGCCCGACTGTACTGTAGATCATTGGAGGTGCCAACGCCATTGCTGGTAGCAAGCTGTCGGCGCTGCTCGTCGGTCAGGTTCACCACGAGATTGGGGGTGATGCCCTTTTGGCTGATGTCGGTGCCGTTGGGGGTGTAGTAGTGGGCGATCGTCACCGCCAGACCGGAACCATCGGAGAGGGGGTGAACCGACTGCACCAGCGCCTTTCCAAAGGTTTGGCTCCCGACAACAGTGGCCCGCCCATTGTCCATCAGGGCACCCGTGAGGATTTCGCTGGAACTGGCGGAACTGCCATCCACCAGAATCACCAGGGGCAACTGGGTGATCGCCGTGTTGTTGGCAGTGATCATTTCGCTGGCACCCTCGCGGTCAACGGTCTTCACGATCGTGCCGCCATTGATCCACATACGGGCGATCTCGACGCTGGCCTGCAATAGCCCACCGGGGTTCCCGCGCAGATCGAGGACGAAGCCCTCTGCGCCCTCACGGGTCAGGCTCTGGATGGCATCCCGCATCTGCTCGGCGGCATGGGCACTGAACTCAGTCAGGCGAATGTAGCCCACCTGATTGCCGCCTTCTCGCTTCAGGGAGGAGAAGACATTGGGAACGGTGATGCGAGCACGAGTCAGTGTCAGGTCAAATTCTCCCCGACCTTCGCGGTTCAACCGCAGGACAATTCGGGTTCCCACCTGGCCCCGAATACGGTTGGAGGCGTCCTCCAGACTCATGCCCTGGGTGGAGCGACCATCAATCGAGAGGAGGCGATCGCCGGCCTGAATGCCTGCTGCCGAGGCGGGAGAGTTGGGGATTGGCTCAACGACTGAAATCTCCCCGGTTCCTTCCTTCGCTTGCAGTCGAATTCCGATTCCCGACAGTTCCCCAGAGGTCTGGCTGGTCAGCGCCTCAAACTGTTTCGGATCCATGAACCGAGTATAGGGGTCGTTCAACCGCTGGAGTGCCTGCCGCAGTGCAGTGTAAGCTTCCTGTCGGGAGGAGTAGTTGCGACCCAGCAACTCACGGCGGACGGTCTGCCAGTCAACATTATTGAAGCGACCATCGACGTACTCACGATTGACGATCTGCCAGACCTGATCGACGATTTCCTTCGGGCTGTCCTGGAGGGAAGCATGAACAGCAGGACTCAGCGCTGGGGCCAACATCGAAGCGGCGGCGGTTGCGGCAAGCGTACCCCCAAACAACATGATGTTGCGGAGGCGGTTGGGGAGAGGGTGGTTCATTTAGACGGTGACTCGCTTGAGGATGGGTGACGTAGCGGGGGACTGACTTCAGCGGCGGCTCAATCCCTATTTTTTGAATACTCTAACCTCACTCCTGCCATTTCACCCAGTGCTTTCTGAACAAAATTTCAGAAGATTTCCTATAGACTTGCGCAACATGATAGAAGGTTGCCAATCGCCAGGTTTATGGGCATTCTAAGCAGGAAAAATCGGCGATTCCTGCATTCCTTATGGAACAGGAAGCTCAAGCTTTGCTTGCCTGCCCTCTATCATTATGAGGGTAAACCGCTGATCCCCGTATCGATTTGTAAATCTTCGAGCAGTATCCCTCCGGGCGGTTGAAAATCAAGGCTGGCGATCACCCCCTTGGAATTTGGAATAGGGACATCTCCGAGATCCTGTAATCAAGCTTAAACAGCAACCCATCGTACAAAACGACATAGCCAACTCTGTGCCACAATGTAATCGGTTTTGTCTGTCCGCGTAAAGAATCTTTAAAGTGTGAGTCATGGAAGCCCTTTACCAGTATGCATGGCTGATTCCGGTACTACCCCTGGCGGGGGCAATGGTGCTTGGCCTTGGGCTAATTTCTTATAGCAAGTCCACAAACCGCCTGCGAAAACTCAGCTCAGCGTTTATTGTGTCCCTCACGGGCACAGCGATGGTACTGTCTTTCGCCCTTTTCTGGAGCCAGTTTCAGGGACACGCTCCCTACATCCAATCTTTTGAGTGGGCGTCTGCGGGCGATTTTCACCTGACGATGGGGTATGTCATCGACCATCTGACCGCACTGATGCTGGTGATTGTCACCACCGTTGCATTCCTGGTGATGATCTATACCGACGGCTACATGGCTCACGACCCCAGCTACGTCCGGTTCTACGCCTATCTCAGTTTGTTCAGCTCCTCCATGCTGGGTCTGGTGATCAGCCCCAACCTGGTGCAGATCTACGTCTTCTGGGAACTGGTGGGGATGTGCTCCTACCTGCTGATTGGTTTCTGGTACGACCGTAAAGCTGCTGCCGACGCCTGCCAGAAAGCGTTCGTTACCAACCGCGTGGGCGACTTTGGCCTGCTGCTGGGGATTTTGGCGCTGTACTGGGCGACGGGTAGCTTTGAGTTTGACGTGATCGGCGATCGCCTGCAAGAACTTGTTTCCTCCGGTGCCCTCAGTGGTGCGCTGGCAGCATTCTTTGCGATTTTGATTTTCCTGGGGCCCGTTGCGAAATCAGCCCAGTTCCCGCTGCACGTCTGGTTGCCCGACGCGATGGAAGGCCCTACACCTATCTCCGCTCTGATCCACGCCGCAACGATGGTGGCTGCCGGGGTGTTTCTGATTGCCCGTATGTTCCCCGTATTTGAAGACATCCCGACGGTGATGAACGTGATCGCCTACACAGGGGCCTTCACCGCTTTTCTGGGAGCCAGTATTGCGATCACGCAGAATGACATTAAGAAAGGTCTGGCCTACTCCACGATGTCCCAGCTGGGCTACATGGTGATGGGCATGGGCGTCGGCGCTTACAGTGCAGGTCTGTTCCACCTGATGACCCATGCTTACTTCAAGGCGATGCTGTTCCTCGGCTCCGGTTCCGTGATTCACGGGATGGAGGGCGTGGTGGGTCACGACCCCGTTTTGGCCCAGGATATGCGCCTGATGGGCGGTCTGCGCAAGTACATGCCGATTACCGCGATTACCTTCCTGATCGGGACGCTGGCAATCTCTGGGATTCCTCCCTTTGCCGGATTCTGGTCAAAGGATGAGATTCTTGGAGCCACCTTCGCGGCCAATCCTGCCCTGTGGCTGGTTGGCTGGTTGACGGCAGGGATCACTGCCTTCTATATGTTCCGTATGTACTTCAGCACCTTTGAAGGCAGCTTCCGGGGAAACAACGACGCAATCAAAGACCAGCTCAAGAATGAGCAGCTCCAGCGTCTGGGGCTGGCCTTTGGTCCGGGCGCGATGAACCCCAAAGAGCTGACGACTGAACTGCCCCAGGAAGCGCATGATCACGAAGCCCATGAGGGCGAGCATCACAGCCATGAGCCGCATGAGTCTCCCCTGACGATGGCGTTGCCCCTGGTGGTGCTGGCGGTTCCTTCAGTACTGGTTGGTTTGGCGGGGACTCCCTTCGCCAACTACTTTGAGGAATTCATCCACAAGCCGGGTGAAGAGCTGGTTCACGAGGCCGTTGCTGCTGGAATTCCAGCCGAGTTCAACTGGACGGAATTCCTGGTGATGGGCGGTAGCTCGGTGGGGATTGCCCTGATTGGGATTACCCTGGCTTCGCTGATGTACCTACGACACAAGATTGACCCGGCGGCGATCGCCAACAAGATTCGCCCACTCTACGAACTTTCTCTGAACAAGTGGTACATCGACGACATTTACAACGTTGTATTCGTCCAGGGCAGCCGCCGATTGGCTAAGCAGGTTCTGGAAGTCGATATTCGAATTGTCGATGGTTTGGTCAACCTGGCGGGCTTCGTCACCCTGGTCACGGGTGAGGGTCTGAAATATCTTGAGAACGGACGAGCACAGTTCTATGCGCTGATTATTTTCGGAGCAGTATTAGGACTGGTGCTGGTTTCCGGGATTACCTGAAGCTGAACAAAGGAGGGTGGGCACTGCCCACCCTCCGCTGTTTTTGCCTGGAATTTCCAAGAAATTTTAAGGTCTTGAAAATCCATCTTAAGAAGTTAGAAGCAAAGATTAAATCGAATTAAGATTCCTGGAGTAAGCACTTGAAGAGTGATTACAGTCAGTGATATCCCTCCAAGAAAATTGCTAATTTTTCGCGCTGGCTTGTGCTTCTGACCATACTGATTAGTCTGTAGCCCATTAGCCTGTAGTCGCCCCATCTGTACTCGTTTACAAACCGCTCTAATAAGCTTTAAATGAACACCGCAGACTTCCCCTGGCTGACAACCATCATCCTGTTCCCGATCGCCGCATCGCTGGTGCTTCCCTTTCTTCCCGATAAGGACGGAAAAACGGTGAAGTGGTTTGCGCTGATCGTCGGTCTGATTGACTTTGCGATCACCGTCTACGCCTTCTACACCACCTACGATCCGTCCAACCCCGGCCTGCAAATGGTCGAACGCTACACCTGGGTTGCTTCCCTGGATTTGAACTGGTCTGTTGGCGCAGATGGCCTCTCCATGCCGCTGATCCTGCTGACCAGTTTTATCACGACACTGGCCATCCTGGCCTCCTGGCCCGTCACGCTGAAGCCCAAGCTGTTCTACTTCCTGATGCTGGCCATGTACGGCGGACAGATTGCCGTATTCGCCGTTCAGGATTTGCTGCTGTTCTTCCTGGCCTGGGAACTGGAGCTGATTCCTGTGTACCTGCTGTTGGCCATCTGGGGTGGTAAAAAACGCCAGTACGCCGCCACCAAGTTCATTCTGTATACGGCAGGTGGCTCCCTGTTCATCCTGGTAGCAGCTCTGGCAATGGCCTTCTACGGCGACACAGTGACTTTTGACATGCGATCGCTCATGTCCAAAGACTACGCCCTCAACTTCCAGCTATGGGTCTACGCTGCCTTCCTGGTTGCCTACGCTGTCAAACTTCCTATCTTCCCGCTGCACACCTGGCTACCCGATGCCCACGGGGAAGCAACCGCCCCCGTTCATATGTTGCTGGCAGGCATCCTGCTGAAAATGGGCGGTTACGCCCTGATCCGGATGAACGTGGAAATGCTCCCCGACGCCCATGTCCGCTTCGCCCCCATCCTGATCATTTTGGGTGTGGTGAACATCATCTATGCAGCCCTCACCTCCTTCGCCCAGCGCAACCTGAAGCGGAAGATCGCCTATTCCTCCATCTCCCACATGGGTTTTGTGCTAATCGGTATCTGCTCCTTCACCGATCTGGGCCTCAGCGGTGCCATGCTGCAAATGGTTTCCCACGGTCTGATCGGAGCCAGCCTATTCTTTCTCGTGGGAGCCACCTACGACCGCACCCATACCCTGATCCTGGAGGAAATGGGCGGCGTCGGTAAGAAGATGCCCAAAATCTTCGCCATGTTCACCGCCTGTTCACTGGCCTCCCTGGCGCTTCCTGGCATGAGTGGCTTCATCGCTGAACTGATGGTCTTCGTCGGCTTCGCGGGCAGCAACGCCTACGACCCCACCTTCAAAACCATCGTCATCATCCTGGCCGCCGTTGGCGTCATCCTCACGCCCATCTACCTGCTGGCGATGCTCCGCGAGATCTTCTACGGCCCCGAAAACAAAGACCTGGTCGAACACGAAGTCCTGATCGACGCCGAACCCCGCGAGGTCTTCATTATCGCCTCCCTGCTGGTTCCCATTATCGGCATCGGCTTCTACCCCAAACTGATCACCCAGGTCTATGACACTAAGACCCAGGCGATCACCGCCCTGCTACAGGATTCCTACAGCGAAGCCTCTACTGTCGCACAACAGTCCTTCAATTTGCAGGCAATGAAGGCTCCTGCGCTGTAATACTCTTAAATCATGGAACAAAGAACGGCACGCAGGAATCCTCCTGGTGCCGTTCTTTACTTTTGTCCTGGAGATGTGGAAGGACAAACTCGCTGGAGATTTTTCACTGATTGACTGACAAAACTCCTCAAACACCGATTCTCGCGTAGGTTGGGTTGGCGACAGCGTAACCCAACACAACCATTGCTGGCGTCGGTTTTCACGCTGTTCAACCCAAACTACGATAAAGATCTGTCAGTCAATCAGGATTGTTCAGATTACAAACTCTGGTTGGGCACTCCTTCATTAGGAATAAAGGATTGACCCACGCTCGGTGGATTTGGACGGGGAACGGGTTGGGTTGAATCTATCGGAAACAGTGCCAGTAGCAGCACCACTCCAACGATTAGCCATAACCAATCACCGAGGTGGCTAGAGGTTCCCTCGGTGACGTCTCGTCGAAAGCCACAATTCAAGCAAATATAAGCGCTTCCATGTTGAACGATGGAATGTCTGCCGCAGCGAGGACATTCCAACTCAACGTGGTGTGAATTTTCAGGAAGTTGAATTCGCACGGCCCTTTCTCCTTTGTGTTGAGTGAAAAGTCGCAACCAGAACTATTAAATTTGCTCTCAGAATAACACCTATTTCTAATAAAAATCTGGCGCAAGATTGGAAGACAAAATCCGAGATTAAGCGGTTCTGAAGCCTTGTCTAGTAATGCTTCTAAGGTTTGATGTAAATAGCTATACCTGATTCAAATGAATGTGACATTGTTGGCTTCATTCAATATGTCATTAACTCTAATTTGTTGAATCACTCGTTCTCTAAAGCGAATTAAGTCAAAGAATTCTGCCATCACATCTGGAGGAATCTTTTGATCTGACAGTTTTTGCTGAAGTTGGAGAATGTCGGCTATGCCGATATTGGCTGTGATACTCAGGCGATTTCTGACATCTTCTGTCGGGCATCGGTAAAGATTGGCCGGAACTGAATTTGACCTGACGGAACTGGATAAGATCGGACGAGATTGAGGAGAAGCGGTATATTATAGTTTTGGGTGTAGAAATAGTGGCAAAAATATGGTATCTAGTGTCGCCTTGCAGCAAGCTTTTTTAGAGAAGGTTGTAGAAGATATTTTTGAGATAGACGAACCCACTCGTGGGAACTATGCCAAAGCCCTAATCGCCTCAATTGGAAAGTATGTGGGCCAGGGACAGAACGGCATGATCCTCTCCCCCAACAGTTCTGAAGGCATCCTTAGCCCTGAACAGATTTCAGAGAATTTCGGGGTCAATATCGAGGATCAGGATGATTACAATATTTCCCTCAGGAAAAAAAGCGCCAGTCTCTTTCTACGGGAGCAGGGTCGCCGCTCGGTCAACGTTAAAACTGAATTGGAGGCCAGTCAGTATGAGAAAACTTTCAAGCGTAAGGCACAAAAGGTAGGCAATGCCCTTTTGTTTACCTATGCAGAGATTCTTTTTCTGACCAGCCATAAGCTCGTTGTACGCATACCCAATAAGCTGGCGAATTATTTGGCTTCCTCTACGTGACCGTGCCTATCGCCTATACTTGCGATAGAACAGCTCAACGCGCAACTCCCACTCCCTCCAATACTCCAGCATCCGCTCTGGCTCAAACCAGAACACCTCCGCAGGCTGATCCGCCACCGCCACCGCCACCATTGCCTGCCTGACCGCAATCCCCTGCTCCGCGCAAAAGTGGTTCACCGCCCCACAATACGCCGCCAACTGCAACGGGGCATCATATAGCCGCTCCACCGACCCCTTCGGTGCATCCGCTGTCTTCCAATCGCAGACGCAGGGTACATCCTGGTAACTGGCCACGCAGTCTACCTTCCCGGCGTACCCCATCTCATAGTGAAACACTGGCTGCTCCAGAAGTTTTACCTCCTGGATTTCCTCCAGCACCGGAACAATGCTGTTCCAATAAGGACGAGCAGGCTCAGGACACTCCGGGTTATCCCCTGCCAGAAATCCTTTGATTTGCTTATGCGTCATTGAACCGCGCCGACTGGCAGTTGTCGCCACACGAGTCGCCTCTTCAGCGCCAAGTCGATCGCGCCATTTCGCCAGTCGTTCTCTCGCCTCCGGTGGCTTCGTTGTATTCAAAATTGTACTAACGCTGGGCAACCGAACCCCCGTCGGGTCAATAAAATAACCCTTCTGGTAACGCACCCGATCGGGAGTAGACTGTGCCATGCTGCCCTAACCCTTCACCCCGCTACCCGTCTCCGTCGGCACAATGTAGCGCTGCATCACGATAAAGAACAGGAGAATCGGGGCAATCGAAATCACCGACCCCGCCGCAATCAATCGCCAATCCAGTGAGAACGCCCCCGCCAGCTTGGCTACCCCCAGCGGTAGCGTGTAGTAATCCGGCTGATCCAGAATAATTAGCGGCCACAGAAAGTCACTCCAGGAGCCGATAAACACGAAGATCGCCAGCGTCACCAGGGCCGGACGCACAGCGGGAATCATGATATGCCACCAGATGCCCAGTTCCGAGCAGCCATCCATCCGGGCAGCCTCCTCCAATTCTTTGGGGACTCCCTGGAACGCCTGCCGCAGCAGGAAGATGCCAAAGGCAGAAGCGATCGCCGGAAAAATCAGCCCCAGATAGCTGTTCCGCAACCCCAACTGCACCGTCAGCACGTAAAGCGGGATCATGACAATCTGAAACGGAATCAGAATCGTGGACACCACCAGGGCAAAAATTGCCTCCCGTCCCCGAAAATTTAGCCGCGCCAGCGGATAAGCTGCCAGAGAGCAGAACGTTAGGTTGAGGGTCACCGTCAACAGCGCCACCAGTGTACTGTTGAACAGATAGCGCCCAAACGGATTTGTATTCCAGACCTCAACGAAGTTCTGGACGGTTGGCGATGCGGGGATAAACCGGGGTGGGAACTGAAAAATATTCTCCGTGGGTGACTTAAACGCAGTGCTGACCAACCACAGCAGCGGCAGCAGCATGGCGATCGCAATCACCCCCAACAGCAGGTAAAGCCCCACGTTGAACCAGAAGCGCGATCGCCGCTTTGGTGCATTGCTCACCTGAGAAAGGGGAACCCCCACGCTGGAATCACTGACCATGGACAACCTCAGGTTTAGTTCGCTGCACTGACGGGCTGTGCGATCGTATCATGCTGAGGATGCAGGGACTTCCCGGTTTGGAGGGTCGCGTACAGGCGATTCAGGGCATGCATATAAGCCTGAGCCGACGCCACAACAATATCGGTGTTGGCAGCATGGCCGGAGAACAAACGTTCCTCATGGCGTAGACGGATGGTTACCTCGCCCATGGCGTCAATCCCTTCGGTGACTGACTGCACAGAGAACTCGATCAGCTGATTGGGAATGTTCACCACACGATTAATTGCCTTATACACGGCGTCTACCGGACCCGTGCCGATCGCCGCATCCATCAATTCCTCGCCTTCGGGATTCCGCAAAATGACTGTGGCCGTTGGGCGAGCGTGATCCCCACAGGAAACCTGGACATGCTCCAGACGAAACAGATCCGGAGCCTGCTGGATTTCATCATTGACGATCGCCTCCAGATCGCGATCGGTCACTTCCTTCTTCTTGTCGCCCAGCTCCTTAAACCGCAAGAACGCCTTATTCAGCTCCTGCTCCGACAGCTCAAAACCCAGCTCCCGCAGACGGGTACGGAATGCATTTCGCCCAGAGTGCTTACCCAGCACAATCTGGTTGTCAATCAGCCCGATCGACTGCGCATCCATAATCTCGTAGGTACGCTTGTGCTTCAGTACCCCATCCTGGTGAATTCCTGATTCATGGGCGAAGGCGTTAGCCCCAACGATCGCCTTGTTTGGCTGCACCAACATTCCTGTCAGATTAGAAACCAGGCGCGAGGTCTTGTAGATCTGCCGGGTATCAATATTCGTCAACGGCTCCTCAGATTCCGCTGGGCGTCCCAGGAAGGGATTGAAATACTGGCGCCGCACATAAAGGGCCATCACTAATTCTTCCAGCGCAGCGTTCCCCGCCCGCTCACCGATGCCGTTAATGGTACATTCCAACTGGCGTGCCCCGTTCTTGACCGCCTCCAGGAAGTTGGCGACCGCCATTCCCAGATCGTTGTGACCGTGAACCGAGATAATCGCGCGATCGATGTTTGGTACGTTGTCTTTGATGCCTTTAATCAGACCGCCAAACTCCGAGGGTGTCAGGTAGCCCACAGTATCGGGAATGTTGACCGTTGTAGCTCCCGCATCGATCGCCAGCGTTAGCATTTCATAGAGAAATTCAGGATTTGATCGTCCCGCATCCTCAGGGGAAAACTCAACATCCTGCACCAAAGACTTCGCAAGGCCGACCATTTCGGGGACGATCGCCAGCACTTCGGCGCGAGTTTTCTTCAGCTTATACTCCAGGTGAATGTCGGACGCTGCGATGAAAGTGTGAATCCGGGGTTTTGCCGCTGGTTTCAGGGCTTCCGCAGCCGCTTTAATATCCTGCTCAGTTGCACGGGCAAGACCACAAATCGTTGGTCCACCGGGAGTCCCCACCTGTTCTGCAATACGGCGCACTGCCTCAGCATCACCGGGGCTGGCGAAGGGAAAACCTGCCTCGATCACATCCACACCCAGCCGCGCCAGTTGTTTGGCGATCGTGAGTTTCTCGTCCACGTTCAGCGTTGCACCGGGAGACTGTTCGCCGTCCCGCAAAGTGGTGTCGAAAATCAGAATGCGATCGCTAGTAGAAGGCGTACTCATGGCAGTGGCTCAGCTTTCGGGGAATGGTTCAGTGGAATGGGGAGAAGGCAGACAGACAAATGCCCACAGTCCGACTCAGACTGGATAATACTGCCATTCTATAGCGTTAAGCCGTCGAGTAAGGTAGACAACACAACGGCCCTGGAGACAGGAATCAGGAGTCAAATTTCTCGATCTGCGGGCGAATGTCGTTTAAGTCAATGTAGCGATCGGTTGCATTCCGCAGTTCTCTGGCAATCATGCCCTCAGTGGAGACTACCGTGATATGGGTATTCTTGCCGCGCAGCAGCTCGATCGCCCGCTCAAAATCCCCGTCACCACTGAATAGAACGACACGATCGTACTGATCAACGGTGTTAAACATATCAACAACGATTTCAATGTCCAGGTTTGCTTTCTGCGAATAGCGCCCGGAGGTATCGTCGTAATATTCCTTTAGAATTTTGGTGCGAACTGTATATCCCAAACTGATTAGCGCATCCCGAAAACCCCGCTGATCCTGTAGATCTTTCAATCCCGTATACCAGAATGCATTTACCAGTTCCACATCTGGCTCTTTTGTGAAGTATTCTAAGACGCGTCTTGGATCAAAAAACCAGCCATTCTTTTGCTGGGCATAGAACATATTATTGCCGTCAACAAAAATGGAAAGACGGTTCATTGAAGACATAAAAGTATAGACCTAGTGACAAATATAGGAAGGTGAGGCATTGCCCTATAGATGGGCGATAAATGCAGCTAGACTCCCTTTAAAAATCAGATGGCTCAGTCTTGCCGGGATGCCCAGTCTGAAAATTTATTGCTACCCGAAGGTTAATAATAATAGATTTATCTTAGACCTGCGAGTTAATTACTGATATTCTAACGCAGCAATCTTTTTCACTCACCTACTTTAGGTAGATTCTGAAACAGTTGAACTATGCTAAGTCAGTGGGCGTGGAAAAAGTTGAAACCCCGAAAGTGACTCCGCCCGCTGCACGGGCGGAGTCACTTTCGGGGTTTCAAGCTTAATCGCGCCTACCTGCTGACTGGAATTTTGACTATTTTTCCTACAATGCCACGAAACGCTCTCTAGGAGATGTATCTGGTGAGCGTTTTCGGATTCCCGCCTGAGCGTAGCCCCGGCGGGAATCCGAAAACCTATTTTAGGCGTCTCTCGCGTATCCCTGCGTCGCAGGGGTACGCGAGAGACGCTAAACGGAATACTATGAGCGTGTCTCATGACAAATTTGATTTTAGCGTCGATTTTTCTGAAAAGCTGACTGCGTAAGCTTTTAAGAAAATTGGTGTAATTTAGTCAAAAGTTCAGGACTCAGCTTTGAGGTAAGTACGAACACCAATCACTCCAGCTACCGACATAAAGCTTTGCGTTCTGAATACCCGCGACTTCCAGAGAAAGGAGATTGACACAGGCTGTCACCCCCGAACCGCAGTAGACTATAACTCCGTCTGCCGGATACGCCTCCTGCGTTGTTGCATTGGGAGCGTTAATCGCCTCCCACCGCCGTTGCTGTTCGTTCACAGGACGCAATGTTCCATTCGCTTCTGTCACTTCCTGCCAGGGATAGTTCACTGCCCCTGGAATGTGCCCCGCAATCGGATCAATGGGTTCCCGCTCTCCCCGATATCGATCGCCCTCCCGCGAGTCAATCAGGAATACCCCTGGCTGTTCTTTTCGCGATCGCACCGTTGCGATATCCACCACCATTTGCGACTGGACATGGGGCACAAAGTGGGTAGCCTGCACAGCAGGTGTATCTGTTTCAACGGGATACCCCGCAGCTTTCCATGTGGCAAACCCACCATTCAGGAGGGCGACTCGCTCGTGACCCAGATACCGCAGGAGCCACCAGAAACGAGCGGCAAAACCGAATCGGGAATCATCGTAAGCAACGACCAGCGTTTTGGGATCAGTGGATTGAATGCCTGCCTGTCCCAACCGCATGGCCATATGCTCAATGTCTGGCAGCGGATGACGCCCGCCGTGCTGCTGGCGAGGACTCGACAAATCCTGATTCAGGTCAAAGTAATACGCGCCGGGAACATGGCCTGCTTCATATTGTTGTCGTCCAAGCTGTGAATCCGCGAGAGAGAAGCGACAGTCAGCGATCGCCACACCTGGATTTCCTAGATTAGCCTGTAGCCATTGCACAGAGACAAGCGGGTAGGAAGGATCGAATTCTAGCATTGGGCTACGTTTACAGGATCAGAGAGAACGGAAATGGGGAAAGATAAAGTTGGAGTATGAAAACTTATACAAGTGTTACAGAGTTTTTCATGTCGGTGAGGTAGAAGGCGTGGGGGCACCGCCCCCACGCAGGGGCACACCCCCTGACTCCCTCAAGCGGGGAGCACCCCTGCACCCCGTACCTCACCAGGACGAAAAGGGCTGCAAGCTTGGTGCGAACCCCAGGGGAGCTAGAGGAAGTCCATTCGTTCAAAGCTCAGTGAAAGATGAATATTGCTCGTCTATGTAGGTGGGCGGAACAGCTTTTTGGGTTGCAAGCTTAATCGCGCCCACTTACTTATCTTGACTTTGCTGTTTCCATATCTACAACCCTAGCAGGATTTGAATCGGGGTCAGGGGGCAACTCTGACTGGGAGCGCTGCTCCGTACCCCACGTCCCGACCGATTTGTACAGGTGCAGAGCGCTTTAGACCTACGATAAATCTCCGTATAAAACCTGATCTCCCTCTCCCAGAAATTGCCCATACTGATGAAAGATACTCTGTTTATACTCTGCATTAGTGTCTCTCGATAAGGTGTTGCACGTTCGTTCATAAATCTCAGTTACCCTGTACCTGTGTGAGAACTTTTTCAGTGAATAGCATCGACTCTGAAAGGCCCAAAATTCTTGTTGTTGATGATCATCCTTCCAGTCGGATGACGGCTGTTGCCCTTCTCTCTGTCGAAGGCTACGACGTTTTTGAAGCCGAGAGTGGCACGGTTGCTTTGAGCCGCATTGCTGAGAGTAATCCAGACCTGATCCTGCTGGATGTCATGATGCCTGGAATGGATGGCTATGAGGTCTGTCGTCGCCTCAAGCAGGACGAACAAACCCGACTGATTCCCGTGGTATTTGTGACGGCGTTGAACGATCGCCGTGCCCGCCTGCGAGGCATTGAGGCTGGAGGCGATGATTTCCTTTCAAAGCCCTTTGACCAGCTTGAGTTATCTGCGAGAGTTAAGTCGCTGGTGCGCCAGAAGCGTCTCAATGAAGACCTCGACCACGCCAGTCAAGTGCTGTTCTCGATTGCCCGCACTATTGAGAGCCGTGATCCCAACACTGGGGATCACTGTGAGCGTCTGGTCATTTTAGGTAGAAGCTTTGGCGAATTCCTTAACCTCTCCCGCATTGAGGTTCGCGATCTAATGTGGGGCGGATACCTGCACGATATTGGCAAGGTCGGAATCCCCGATAGTGTTCTGCTCAAAACAGGACGGCTCTCGCCCGATGAGTGGGAGATCATGCGGCAGCATGTCATCATTGGAGAGCGAATTTGTCAGCCCCTCAGAACCATGCGGGGGGTCGTTCCCATTATTCGCCACCACCACGAGCGATGGGACGGCTCCGGTTATCCTGATGGCCTCAGCCAAAACAATATTCCTCTCCTGGCGCAAATCTTTCAACTCATCGATATCTACGATGCTCTGACCCACGAACGTCCCTACAAATCGGCCTTTTCCCCACAAGAATCCCTCAATATTATGCGCGAAGAGACGGAAAAAGGATGGCGTAGTCCGGAGCTAATGGATCTGTTCGCAGAGTTCATTCAATCCAGGATTGCAGTGGAAATCGAGACTCATCTAAGCTTATCTCAAACATTCTGAGCGGATAGAGCTACAGTGGTAAAGTGCTAGTTTCGGCACATTCGTAGTAAACGGTAGGACATTATGACCAAAGGACAGGGATTCGGCGGCTTCGGTCTGGGCAAGATGAAGGAGCTGACTGAAGCATTTAAGAAAGCCCAGCAGGTTCAAGAAGGTGCAAAGCGCCTTCAGGAAGAACTGGAAGTCATGGAGATTGTTGGTGAATCGGGTGGTGGTGCGGTAAAAGTAGTGTTGAGCGGCAACCAGGAACCTCGCCGGGTCGAAATCTCCCCCGATGCCCTGGGAGAGGGTGCCGAAGTGCTGTCGGATTTGGTACTAGCCGCAGCTAAAGACGCCTACAATAAATCGACTCAGACCATGCGAGAGCGTATGGAAGAACTGACGGGTGACCTGCGTCTGCCTGGAATGTAAGGGTCTTTCAAGACATAAAGATAAAACCCCATCCCAGCATGGCGCAGCTTTGCCGCGTTATGCTGGGATAGGGTTTTATCTATGGTGAAGAGGATTCTCGCAGATCATAGAGCTGCATCACCAGGTTCAAAATTTTGTCGCCGTAGTTTGGATCCGCCGACCACCGCCCGCTCAACTGCTGCACCAGTGGCGCGATCCCCCTTGCAACAAAACGGAACCGGGGATCGACCACCCCCTGCACCAAGGGGGCAGTACTGCCATACGCCTTGAGGTGCTGAATGTGGGCGCGAACGCCAATTCGAACACTGGGAAAAGAGGCGTAGTTTGTACTGCCGCTGACATCCCCCAGACTGGCGAAATTGTTCTGTTCCGGGCGAATTGCGCCACCAAAACGTAAAAAACTGGTTTCTAAGGCCATTTGAGAGAATGCAATATCGTGGTTGACCCCTTCGATTGCTGCCTCCTCCCGATAAATCCGGGCAATATCCGGGTAGCGATTCACTGCATCGGCATTGTTGTTCCTCAGAAATACATTGAGCTGCATTTCGGTGGTAGTGCCTCTACCCATAATGCGGTCAATCTGGCCAGGACAGGGAGCCGCATTTCGTAGAATCACGGTTCGCGTTGCTGCATCCCAACCCACCGAAATACCGAAGGGACGCAAATCAACTGCTTTCACATAGACGATTCCGCGATACTCCAGACGACGAATATCAGGGGCCTGGGTCAGGTCGATACCGAGTTGATCGACCAGATCGATGGGGATGTAAGCGTTTCCATTGACAATGATCCCCTTTTCGTCATAAATACCGCCGTTGATATTGATGTCAATCGTAGGGAAAGTCTCAGGGGGGAGACCCCCTCCATCCACCGCCCGACTCCAGGCAACGAGGCCATCGGAAATTCCTATTGCAAAGTCCCGGCGACGATTTTGCAAAAGCCCTCGATCGTTTGGGTTCGTCAAAAATCCCAGCGTCATCTGAAGTGAGGGAACAATCAACTGGCGGCAGAAGGCAAGACCATTCGTGCCGCCTTCAGTGTCGGGTCTGGCTCCCCGACTGGGCAGTTCGGGCACTCGCCGCAGCAGCGCCAGCAGCACTAGTTCCGCGTGGCTCCGGCGCTGATCATTATTCGCGACATAAAAGACGCTGGCTCCCCGCACGTTGGGATTGGTGGCAGCATCCATATGAATTTCGAGGGCTACGTCCCCGGTTCGGGCGCGGCTATTGATCCAGCTAATAGTTTGGGCCGCACTCAAATCATCGGGAACTGAGAGGACTTCAAACTGGCGCGATCGAAGCTCCGCTACCACCAGATCCCTTGTCTGGATCATCTCCCGTGCCTCGGTAGTTCCGCCAGCGACAATTCCTGGATCAACCCCTGACCCCTCTGTCCCACCGTGACCCGCAGAAATAAAGATGCGTCCCATCGAAGCCCGTCCTCACTCCTGTAAGTAGCATTGAACCAAAGACCATCATTGCATAGGGCGGATCGGATGGACTTGAGATTTTTCCTGTAGGAGTCAGTAAAAGCGTTTAGTGCAAAGCGCTGTGTATGAGCAGAAAGAAAAAAAAGGGAGAGCCATTTGGAACTCTCCCTACCATCAGGGTGCATCTACATAGCGTATTATGCCATCTAGGGGGTGGGGGGTGTCACCCCCTATTGCATTTTTTTTTGAAAAAAGTCGCTCTTTTCGTGAAAATTCCAGGAATTTCCCGCAATATGGCTTAAAAACGACCCATTTTGAGGCTTTGTTCTCCACCGACGAGGAGTCTCAGTCTCTCGTCCAGTTTGAGGGAAGCAAAGTTGCATTAGCCGTCCAGCTTTTTCTGCAAGAGCTGGTTCGTCAGCTTCGGGTCAGCGCGTCCTCCAGTCTGCTTCATTACCTGACCAACAAAGAAACCCAGCAGATTCTTCTTGCCACCACGATATTTCTCCAGTTCAGAGGGATGGGCGGTAATGACGGCCTCGATTACCGCTTCAATCGCCCCTGTATCGGAAATTTGAATCAATCCCTTGCGCTCCACCAGTTCCTTGGCAGAGCCGCCCTCTGCGAGTAACTCCGGCAGAATGTCTTTGCCAATCTTGGTGCTGATGGTATTGGACTCGATCAGGGCGATCATCTCCGCCAGAGTGGTTGGGGTCAGGGGGATCTCCTCAATCCGCCTGTTCTCCTTGTTCAGGAAGCCGCTGATATCTCCCATGATCCAGTTGGCGGCCTGTTTCGCAGGCGCACCTGCGGCAACAGTGGCCTCAAAGTATTGAGCGATCGCCCGATCATCCGTCAGCACTCGCGAATCGTAAGCTGACAGACCCAGTTCAGTTTCATAGCGGCTGCGCTTCTGAGCAGGCAGTTCCGGTAGCTCAGACTGCCAGACCTGGAGCTGTTCTTTGGAAACCTCAATGGGGCCCAGATCAGGTTCAGGGAAGTAACGGTAGTCGCTGGATCCTTCCTTCAGGCGCATACTAATCGTGCGCTGTGCTCCTTCTTCCCAGAGGCGCGTCTCCTGGTAAATGCGCTCCCCAGATTCGATCGCCTCAATCTGCCGTTCAATCTCGTAGTTGATGGCCTTCTCAATGGCGCTGAAGGAGTTCATATTCTTGATCTCAACCTTCGTGCCAAATTTCTCTGTGCCCACCGGACGCACCGAGATGTTCACGTCACAGCGCAGGGAACCTTCCTGCATATTGCCGTCACTGACCCCCAGGTAGCGCAGGATTCGCCGCAGCTCTTGCGCATACTCTGCCGCTTCCCGCCCTGATCGTATATCCGGCTCCGAGACGATCTCCACCAGAGGGACGCCCGTACGGTTGAAGTCCACCAGGGAGTAGGTGGAGCCAGAGAGGCGATCGCTCCCCGCGTGAACCAGCTTCCCGGCATCCTCCTCCATATGCAAACGGGTAATACCAATGCGCTTACGAGTCACGGAGCCATCCTTATCCGCCAGCTCGATCTCCAGCCAGCCGTGTTCGGCAATTGGCAGGTCGTACTGTGAAATCTGGTAGTTTTTGGGCAGATCAGGATAAAAGTACTGCTTACGATCAAACTTGCTATAGTCGGCGATCGTGCAGTTCAACGCCAGCCCCGCTTTGACGGCATACTCCAGCACCCGCCGATTCAGTACTGGTAGCACCCCCGGCATCCCCATACAAATGGGGCAAACGTTTTCATTGGGGGGGGTGTTGAACTCGGTGGAGCAGTTGCAGAAGATTTTGGAATTGGTCTTGAGCTGGCAGTGGGTCTCCAGCCCGATAATGGCTTCGTATTGAGTCTTTGCAGGAGCGGCAGTCGTCATAGCGTCTGAGCAATATTTGTTGGGGCGTAAACCGTTGGCTCCATTTTAGCGGGATTCGGACAGGCGTTAGAATGTCGATTCACTGGGGTGCTGTAGAGACGGCTTTCTGTTAAAGTCTAGTTTTTCGGTTTCAGTTGGGTGAGGTAGGCGTGGAAGTACAGCAGTCGAGTCCTTTAGAGCCGCTGGTTCAGAAAGTTGGAGAGGCGGTGTTGGCCACAACCGATACAGTGGAAAAGCTGGCGGAGCAAATGGATGTGCTGACCAAGCAGGTGCAGCAGCAGGGGTATCAGATTTTTGCCCTGAGCGATACGGTGCAGACGCTGGCGGAGAATCAGGACGCGGCGCTGGAGCGATTGGGAAGGTTGACGGAAGTGCTAGAGCGGCTGGTGAGAGCGATCGAGGACGCAGATGAAGGAGGGTGATGCGGATGAATAGAGATAGGGGGTGAACGCAGATGAACGCAGATGAACGCAGATGAACGCAGATGAACGCAGATGAACGCAGATGAAC
>CAZVXA010000012.1:51605-57889 GCA_964630955.1 uncultured bacterium
GCAGATGGGTGGCGATAGGGGGGAGGGGCTTAACATTCGGCAGTCTACTCTTGTTTATCTCGCAGAACGTGAAGGCCGAGTGCTAAGCCCGTAACGGTGAGCCGAAGTCTAGTGAAATTCCAACGGAACGAAAAAGGATTATGGGTGGTGGGTGCAATAAGTTGGCGAGATCGTTATAAATTGGGGAATCAGTATTGTTTAAGGATCGGCGGCTGATGTCACGGGCTGAGCAACTCAGACAAGACTGGCGATTGCGCCTCCAGGCAGACCACCCGAAACAGTTGCCTGCGGTTCATGAGAGCATTATTAATTGGCTGTTGGGGGAGTCGCCCGAACGGTTGGATTCGCTTGAGGGGGGTCAGTGGGTGATCGCTCAGCAGGCGATGGATTACCGTTTTCGAATCCTGGAGCAGCGATATTTGAATGTAGCCCAGGAGCGGGCGTATCGGAATCTGCTTCAGCGGTTAAACGGCTTGTTCCTGATTCGCAGTAAGGTGCGGACGTGGGTGGCGCTATCGCGCGATCGCCAGCGGACAGTGATGGATGTGCTGCAAGAGGTGATCCAGGAGCTGATCCACAGCGATAGCTATATTCGGCAGCAGATGCAGTGGATCGCCCAGTGTACGACCGATTTGCGGCTGCGCAATGCGTTGACGCTGGCCAGTCTGGAGGAGTATTGTTTGCGACCAATTCGGAATCAGCCGCTGCTGGTATATCGGTTTGTGAATTATCTGCGGCGATCGCAGCGGGGAGGAATGACTCAGGTGCCGACTGGAGAACTGGTGCGGTTGGTGTCAGATGAAATTGCTCCAGATGATGCTGAAAATCCCATCAGCCTGGTGGATAGCCAGGTCATGGTGCAGTATCAGGAGCAACAGGCGTGGGAAGACCAGCAGGCAGTGCGGGACGAGGTAAAGCAGGAATTTATTCAGTACCTGCGGGATCGTGATGTAGATCCAATGGCGGTGGAGTGGTTGGAACTCTACTTACAGGGGAAAACTCAGGATGAGATTACTCAGATTTTGAATCGACCCAAAAAGGAGATCTACCGCCTGCGCGAGAAAATCAGCTACCATGCCATGAATGTATTCGCGCCGAAGGCCAAACCAGACCTGGTTCTAAGCTGGTTGGGTACTTCCCCCAGTCAGAACTTTGGCCTTACCACCCAGCAATGGGAACAATTCTATGAGCGCCTATCTCCTGATCAGCAGCGATTGCTGGATGCTCTCCGGGGGGGGCTAAATCTGGAAGCGATCGCCCGCGATTGGGGGATCAAGGTTAATCAGGTCACCGGAGAATGGACTAAACTCTACCTAATGGCCCAGGAAATTCGCGGCGAATCGAGTGAGACTCCGCAAGGTCGTTAGGGGCGTATCACCAGATTGGGCGAAACTCTCTCCAGTCGCAATTTATGACTTCTTCTGTAGACGGTGGGCTTGGGGACGCGCTTCCCAACTCGTTATATCGAACCATTCCTTCTCACTTCTCAGGGGAACTGGCTGAGCGAATCAACGTTCAGCAAATGTTCATTCTGATCGATGGTGTGCTGCCGTTTGAGGCGTGTCTTTACTATCAGGTGCTGCCGCTGTTCCTGGATGGTAGCCGTCTGACACTGGGGATGGTGACGCCGGATGATGCGATCGCCATCAGCTATGTTCGCCGGATCATCTCGTATCACAACTACCTCCTGGTACCCCAGCCGATTTCGTCTGAGGCTCTCCAAATCACCCTCTCTGCCTACCTGAACTACACAGACACGAAAAAAACATCCCCGCCTAAACCCGCCAATATCCCTCGTCAGGTCCGTTCGCAAAAGACGCCTGACCCAAACTTTCAGCCAACCCTGGTGGTTGATAGCCCAGATGCACTGGAGGACGTGGAAGAGCAGACCGCTCACGCGAAACCGATGAGTGCCCAGATCAATACGAACCCTTATTCTTCTCCTCCCGTTACGCCCTTACCGGAAGTCAATCTGGAACCTGACCCCGAAGTGCCCTACACCACCCTGGAGGAACCGACGGAACCAGTCGTGGCAGAACCACGGTCGCAAGCTGCAAAATCCTCCCCCACTCATCCCCCAAAACTTGATCGAGAGCCAGCTCCAGTGCTGATCACCCCCTTGCCGAGTCTGTCTCTGGATCTGAAATACACGTCGCTCCCTGTCCAGAAGTTGGTGACGCTGCCCCCTCGTGACATTCTGCACGAGCTATTAGGGCGAGTCTTGAAAGGGGGAATTGGACGGCTCTACTTTGAGTGTCAGCCCAGGTATGGCCGCGTGTTGTGGAGCCAGAATGGGGTTTTGCAGTCCGTCCTTGATCGGGTCGAGTTGAGCCTGTTTCAGGGGCTGATTCTGGAGATGAAGCGGTTGGCAAAGATTTCCCTGCTTCCGGTGAAACAACCCAGGCAGGTGGAGATTGAACGTCTGTATGAGCAGAACCGCGTGCTGCTGCGGTTTCGGTTTATGCCCACGCAAAATGGCGAAGAGGCAACACTCCAGGTTCTGCGGGGAGCAGCGCTCAAGTTTTATCAGCAGCAGCAACTCTCAAATCTGGAACACGACGCCCTGCGGATGGCTCGTCAGTTGCAGAACAAGTTGAGCGAAATCCGCGATCGCGCCCGTAAAGAGTCGGGTCTGGCTGATGCACGGCTGGAAGCGCTCCCCGCACTGGCCCACTTGCTGAGGCGGATGGAGGCCCAGTTGGAGGAACTGCAGGATGACGAGGAGATTGAAGAATAAAAAACAGCTCCCGCTCAGCGGGAGCTGTTTTAATAATTAGACCAGTGCCGGGACTTTTTCTTCCCAGCGCCCGACCACTTTACCAATCACCGATAGTTCCTGCATCAGTCGATCGAAACGCTCCGGGGTCAGAGACTGGGGGCCATCCGACAGGGCTTTAGCCGGATTGGGGTGAACCTCAATCATCAGGGAGTCAGCACCCGCTGCCAGCGCAGCAAAGGACATGGAGGGCACATACTCTGCCTTCCCGGTGCCGTGGCTGGGGTCGATCATGATGGGCAGGTGGGTGAGCGATCGCAGCACGGGGATCGCCGCCAGATCCAGCGTGTTGCGGGCGTACTTCTGGTCAAAGGTGCGGATGCCGCGTTCGCAGAGAATCACGTTGGAGTTGCCGCCCGCCAGGATGTATTCTGCCGCCATCAGCCACTCTTCAATCGTGGCCGACATACCTCGCTTCAGCAGCACGGGCTTATCCTGAGCGCCGACTTTCTTCAGCAGGGAGAAGTTCTGCATATTGCGAGCCCCCACCTGGATGACATCCGCGACTTCGGCAATCTTTTCCAGGTCAGCAGCGTCCATGACTTCGGTGATGATACCCAGCCCAGTTGCCTGCTTAGCTGCGGCCAGCAGTTCCAGCGCGCTTTCGCCGTGGCCCTGGAAGGCATAAGGGGAGGTGCGGGGTTTGTAGGCACCACCGCGCAGAAAGTGCGCACCTGCTGCTTTGACGCGACGAGCAGTTTCAACAATCATCTGCTCGTTCTCAACGGAGCAGGGGCCAGCAACGACAACCACGGGCGCGTGCTCACTGAACACAACGGAACCATTGGGGGTGGAGACCACTACTTCACTTGATTCGCCATTGCGATACTCGCGGCTGGCCCGCTTGTAGGGCTTCTCAACCCGCAACACTTCTTCAATCCAGGGACTCATCTCCTGAATTTGCAGGGGATCCATGTCTACCGTATCGCCAACCAGTCCCACCACCGTCTTGTGCTTGCCGACGATCTTTTCAGGAGACAGTCCGGCCACCCGAAATTCTTCGTTCAAGCGATCGACCTCAACATCGGGCGTGCCCACCTTCATCACAATAATCATTTGAAAATATTGCTCCTCAAGCGTTCTAGAAAATTCAGCAAAACGTGCCCTCCTATTCTACGACTGAGGGCGATCGCAACTCTGCCACTGTGCCTAAAGGGAAGCTTACGATTGTTTGCGGGACGATCGCCATGCAGCCGTCATCCGCCCGAAGTTGACCTTGAACTCATCGAAGCCCAATTTGCTTCCCACTCGATCCTCATCCCACGAGGCCGACAGCACGCCATAGCTCAGTCCCAGAACACCCAGGCCGAAGAATCCGGCACTCAACAGCAGCACTATATAAGTCGGCAGATCGTACACGTTATTCACGATGACGAGATAGCTACTAATAAAAGTGGAGATTCCCAGAAAAGTGGGAATGCCACAAAACAGCGCCATCCGCTTGACCATGCGCTTGCTCACCACATCGGGGATCGCCATTTCCGAACGCTTGACCGTGCCCTGATTGCTCCTCGTGGGAGGGATTGTTTTGCCCGGTGATTTTGCAGGTGCAGAAGCTTTTACTTTTTGTTCGGCCTGCTTCTTCTCAGCCTGCTTGCGGTTCTTCTTTGGCTCGAATGGAAGCGCACCGCGGTTGGCGCTATTTTGACCGCTGTCTTTATTGGAGGAATCGGAGGGGGACTTTGGAGCCATTGCTGCTGCTTAACCCCGGATGCCCAGTCTGGTGATCAATGCCCGGTAGCGGTTCTGATCATGCTTTTGAATGTAAGCCAGCAAACGCTTGCGCTGACCAATCATTTTCAGCAAACCGCGCCGGGAAGCGTGGTCTTTCTTGTTACCTCTGAGGTGCTCACTGAGGCGGTTGATCCGCTCTGTCAGCATGGCAACCTGCACGTCGGCAGATCCGGTGTCGGTTTCGTGAATCTGGTACTCGGAAATAAGTTCTTGTTTGCGGTCTTGCAGAAGTGCCATTGCGGGTCTTCGTCTCTCATCAATACAATCAATCATCATATCACAGGCATCCGAATGACCCAACTATCACTTCCCGAATGGAATGGTCGGAATGAAGAGAAAGACAGGCTGAGATCGCATATCTGGGAGCTGTTACACACCCAAAAGGCAGTCATCCGTAACCCCGTCGGCCATATTCCCAATTTCGTCGGTGCAGAGCAGGCCGCTGAACGATTGGCCATGCTCTCTATCTGGCAGCAGGCGAAAGCGGTGAAGTGTAACCCCGATCGCCCACAATTCCCAGTTCGTTTGAGAGCATTGGAGGACAGCAAACTGCTTTATATGGCCGTGCCACGTCTGACCAAAAGCCGCTGTTTCGTTGAACTCAGAGCCACTGATTTGCTGCATCAGGGGATCGCCCTGAAGGATGCCGCTACGATGCGGGGAGCCTTGGTTTATGGGAAATTCGTCACCTTTGAAGAGATGCAGCCGATTGACCTGATAGTGGCAGGCTGTGTGGCAGTCACTCGCAACGGCGGCCGTACCGGGAAGGGAGCCGGGTTTGCCGATCTGGAGTTGGCCATGATGGTATCCTTTCATCTGGTAAGGCCCGATACTCCGATCGTCACGACGGTTCACGAGTTGCAGGTGGTGGAGGCGGGCCAGTTGCCCATGCAGGCCCACGACTGGCCACTGGACTGGGTGATTACCCCGGAAGCATCAATTGCCACTCACACACCCTACCCCCGCCCGACAGGTCTTGACTGGGACGCCATTCAGCCTGACCAGTACAGGCAAATTCCCATCCTAAAGCACCTGCGGGATCGGTTCACCCGGACGTGATCGGGGGCGGTTAAAGAAGCTGCAAATCCACTCGCCCTCGTCGTTAGGATCGAAGTCACTGGGGAGTTTGTCAATTGGACTACGGATGCGATCGCGACAGTTATAGACCGTTAGCGGCAGAGTTACTCCGTCTTTGCTCAGGGTAACCCGATACTCCCAGAAGTTTTTAGCACTGCGTTTGATTTTCAGTACACAAAATTGGTGACCTGCGGCAGTATGACAGGGGAGCGCTTCAGCAGGGAGCGGTGTCGTTAGCCAGAACAGGAGAGTGATCGTCACCATCAGGAGGGCAGTGGCTAACTGGGGTCTCAACCTGAAAACAATTGGCATACGTCGGCATACGATAGTGAGCCTGAATGGTTTGCGAGAGAAGATGGCTGCACCTGCCCTCTTTCACAAACCATCTCATAAATGATGGAGGACTGCTACAGCGTTTTTCACGCTGGAGAGAAGGGGGGTGGGGGCAGTGCCACTCGGACTTCGAAGTTTAGCGAGACTCATGCGGATCCAGTGAGTGCTTAGACTGCGGAAGTCCAAGGGGCGAGCCGACGAAGCTCCTGTACCCCGAAATCTGTACCTGATTCCCCTGGAAAAGGCTGTATATTCATTTTTACTAAGGATCGTGGATAAATTAACCTGGGATATTTTTTTGAGAGAAGCGGGGGGGGGGGGGGGGGGGGGAAAAAAAAAAAAAAAAATTTTTTTTTTTTTTTTG
>CAZVXA010000013.1:0-31765 GCA_964630955.1 uncultured bacterium
CTTCACAAAAGCTGGGGATTTTTTGGGTAACCGCCGTCATGAACCAACCTCTCTATTTACTGCGCCAGCAAAAAATCTGCCCTGAGGGGCATTTGATTAAACAATCCTATATCTAATCTGGCCTCAGATAAGCTAGTAAATCCCTATTGTGTCTATAAGGGTTGCCAGCTTGGTGGTGGGTCGGGCATCTTGCCTGACCAGAACACAGGCTGGGCAAGATGCCCGACCCACAGGGGGTGAAAACATAAAGCTAACGTCTGACACCCTCTATTGCGTTATCAGGCTTACCTGATCGCTGGCCTGCCAGGATATTGGAACCATTCCCTCAGCGATCACCGATGGGTGCTGCTGTAGCCATAAGGTGGACTGGAGATAGCCTGGTTCCAGCTTAAGCGGGAGCAGGTCAGTCCAGACCAGGGATTCACCGAGTCAAGATCGGCGATCGAGTGCTGTAAGTCTTTTGTCAAACGATAGAATTTCATATCTTCTACCCATGCGAGAGTCTAATGAGGATGGAACCGCTTTTCAGTTTTCAAGCTGAATCGAGCCTGCTTCCTTAGCTTTTTAATTAAGTCTTAATTGTTTCTACCTTAAGCAATGCCAGATTCGTTGGGGCTTGCGATTCCTGAACTTTTTCCCGATACAGGTTGCTGGTTTGTTACCAAAGTTAGCCAGTCGTTAAAGCAATCCCTATTTTTCTCTTATATGCGCCATCTACCCTGATTAACACTGCGAGATTCAAAAGCAGACGCTTACCCTAAGCAGGGATATGAACATGATGCGTTTAACAAATGTCTCAAAATCGGGCTTGAAGTTCGTTTTATCGCTGGCTGCCACTTCTGCTCTCATCGCAACACCAGCAGTTCTTCTGGGGGGTAACCGCTTGCTGGCACAAACTTCCCCAGCGCCAACCTTTGCGCTGCCGTCTGCGTTGCCAGAGGGGTCGAACGTTCGGGTTGATGGTTCCCCCAGCATGGCTGCTGTGGTTGAAGCGCTGAAGCAGCGCTATGAAACTCGCTTTCCCGGTTCCAGGTTGAACTTTACTGCCGCAGATGCAAACGCGGCGCTCCAGTCTCTGATTCAGGGCAATACTGATGTGACTGTGATCGGGCGAGAACTGACCGACCAGGAGAAAGCGCAGGGGCTGTCTGCGGTTCCCCTCGAACGCGAAAAGATTGCCATCATTGTTGGGGCCGACAACCCCTTCAAAGGATCAATCACCACAGAGCAATTTGCTCAAATCTTCCGGGGGGAAATCACCAACTGGTCTCAGTTGGGGGGGGCCGATGTACCGATTCGCTTCATCGATCGCCCTGTCGCCAGTGACACCCGTGAGGCCCTCAGTCGCTATCCCGCCTTCCAGCAAGCGCCGTTCCAGACGGGATCGACTGCAACTCAGGCGGCCCAGGACGATACGACTGCGATCGCCAGAGAACTGGGCAATAACGGCATTAGCTATGCGATTCGCAACCAGGCTGAAGGTCAAACGGGCGTGCAAATTCTTCCGATGCACGATACGCTGCCCAGCGATCCGCGCTACCCCTTCTCCCAGCCCAGAGTACTGATTTATAAGGGAGATCCAGCGCCTCAGGTGCTCGCCTTCCTCGGCCTTGCCACGATTCCAGTCGGCCAGGAGGGTACTGCCCCGGCGGCCACTACCGCCCCAGCGGCTACTGCTCCTGAAGCAACTACTCCTGTGGCTTCCCCTGAAGCAACTACTCCTGTGGCTTCCCCTGAAGCAACCGCTCCTGTGGCTTCCCCTGAAGCAACCGTTCCTGCTGCCGATCCCGACCCAGCAGCCACCACGGGCGACAGCCAGGGCTTCCCCTGGTGGTGGCTGCTGCTGCCGCTGCTGGGTATGGCTGCACTGTGGGCGCTGTTGCGTGGGCGAGGGGCTGTGGTTTCTCCAGTGGCAGAGTCCTACGACAGCCGCATCATTTTGACCCCGCGCAACTGCCGTGATGCTTATGCTTTCTGGGAAGTTTCAGAAGACCATAAAGCAGCCCTCCGGCGCGAAGGTGGGCGCAAGCTAATGGTGCGTCTGCACGATGTTACAGATATTCCTGATATGGATCGGCAGAAACCTCACCAGACCTGGCAGTTCACCGCTGATGAGCGTGCTCAGGATCTGCATATGGCTGTTGCTCGCGACGATCGCGACTACGTTGCAGAACTGGGCTACACGACGGACAACAATACCTGGTTACCGCTGGCGCGATCGCAGCATGCCCGGGTACCCCGCTGTACCCAGGCTGACTATGGCCCTGCAGGCGGTGCGTCTGCGTTTGTCAAACCACCGGAAACCGCTCCAGTGCTGGCTGCTCCCAGCCCCCAGGTACTGCGATCTGAATCGGCAGAAATGGCGGCTAACGGTCTTCGAGGCGCAACCGCAGCAGCGGTTGGAGCAGCAGCAGCAGCAGCAGCTACTGTAACGGCAACTCGCGTACCCCAGGCGCAGGGCACTCGCGCCGCTGCCCAACTTGCTGCGACTGCTGCCAGCAGCACCCCGTTTGAGATGCCTCAGGACTGCCGCATCATTCTGGTGCCTCGCAATAGTAAGGACGCCTACGCCTACTGGGAAGTGGCTGAAAAATATCGGCAGCCGCTGCGAGAACAGGGCGGTAAGCGACTGATGCTGCGTATCCATGATGCAACCAATCTGGACATCGATCGGGATGTGCCCCACAGCACTCAGACCTACGTTTGTTCTGAAGCAGACCAGGATAAATATGTCACGATTCCCGTGAGCGATCGCGACTACATTGCAGACCTGGGCTATCTGACAGACGATGGTCGCTGGCTTCGGTTAATCCGTTCTTTCCACGTTCGTGTGCCAGCTTAAGGGGGTGTCAATATCAATACCAATCATTCTGGACGGGCAAGATGCCCACCCCAGAGATCAGAGACTGGTTACAAGTAGCGTAATCTGTTCTGTTTAAGGTTTGTTCATTTTGTAATTCATTCAACTTTCACAAGGAGTGTTCCATGAGTCTTTTCTTTGATATGCTCAGCGCCATCAATAATCCCAACGCACAGGGCAGTGTTTCCCAGCTAGAGGGCATTATGGGTTCGCTTACTTCCGCTGCATCTGCGAGTGGTGTGGATGCCTCGAAACTGCCCGGAATTGCTTCTTCACTGGGTGGACTGCTGGGGCCAATGCTGCAACAGCAGGGGGCAGGTGGTTTGGAAAGTATGATTGGTCAGCTCGCTACTGGTGGCAGTGGGTCTACTGCGGCATTGCAGTCTATGATTCCTCCCCAGCTTCAGCAGCAACTGGTGCAGGGCGTGTCTCAGGCAACAGGCATCAGCCCTTCTGTGCTCCAGGGCTTGCTACCAACCGTATTGACAGGCATTATGGGGATGCTCAGCATGGGGGCGGCAAAGCCGGGTACATCGGGAACCAATCCTCTGCTGCAAAGCTTTTTGCAGGGTGGCAGTGGTGCAGACCTGGGTGAAGTGATGAAGTTTGCGGGCCGCTTCCTTAATCCGGCGACGCCTTAATGGTGCAGATTGTTGCGTGAGAGCCACCCAGTGCAAGGCTCTCACACAACAATCTGGGTTGATTCAAACGATGTGCTAGATGCCGTGCGTTCTAGTCGAATTATGCTAGAGTGAGGGGGTGTAGATTATTTTCGGCCTTAACCTCCTCAACTGTTCATTTGATTGTTTTTCAACAAGGTGTTCATCGACAAGGTTTCTCCGGATCTAACTCGCTACAAATTCTGATTTTGGAGATTTCCATGTCAATTTATGTTGGTAACCTATCCTACAGCGTAACGTCTGAGGATGTGGAGAATGTTTTTCAGGAGTATGGTAAGGTCAACCGGGTGCAGATTCCCATTGACCGCGAAACTGGTCGGATGCGCGGTTTCGCCTTCGTTGAGATGGCCAATGATAACGAAGAAACGGCTGCCATCGAAGCTCTGGATGGGGCGGAGTGGATGGGACGCGACCTAAAGGTCAACAAGGCAAAGCCTCGTGAGGATCGTGGTTCGTCCAGAAGCGACTTTGGACGTGGTGCTTCCTCCCGCCGCTACTAAGCGGAAAATGTTGGCTGGCTCCAGGAGCTCTTCAGGCTTCTGGAGCCTCTTCTATTTCTATCGGCATCTGAAAGGACGCAATTTGCGGAGGGAATGAGATGGCTCAAGTTGTTCTTGGTGAAAATGAAGGGATTGAGTCGGGACTGCGCCGCTTCAAGCGCAAGGTGTCTCAGGCAGGCATTTTCCCTGACATGAGAAAGAATCGTCACTTTGAAACACCCCTGGAGAAGCGGAAGCGCAAGGCGATCGCCAACCGCAAGCAGCGCAGAAAGCGCTACTAAACCCTGGATAGCTTGAGGCAGTCTCTCCCGCCTCAAGCCACCATACTGTTCTCGAACTATCGATTGCTCGAACTGTGGTTTTGATAGACCCTGATAACGCCCTATCCTCCTAAAAAGAGCCTCTCTTATGAAAGTGAATGCACTGGTTTCCATGAAGGTGAATGAACTCCTCAGCCGTTATCAAGCAGGTCAGCGGGATTTCAGGAACCTGAATCTAATCGCGGCAAATTTGCGAGGACTCAACTTGAGCGGTGCGAACCTGAGCGGCACAAACTTTACCCAGGCCAATCTGACTCAGGCAAACCTCAGCAATGCGAATCTCACCGATGCGGTCATCACTGGAGCAGATCTGGCAGGAGCCAATTTAACGCGGGCCAACCTGACAAATGCAAATTTGAGCAACGTCAATCTTGAGAAGACAAACCTGAGTGAAGCTATCATCTCCAATGTGATTCGGTAGCGATTTTCAGCGAAGGCGGGAAACACGCCAGGAATGCAGTGCAATCCCGCCAAAAACACTCCACCGTAAGACGGTAATGCGGGTGAAGTTTTTGGTTTCCTTCGCTATGCTGATAGAAGGTACCAATTTATCTACTGAGTTTCGAGAGGAAATTACTATCGCTACAAAACAACTGATCAATCGGCAAATCAGATCCCCCCAGGTGCTTCTGATCGACCATGAAAACAACAACCGGGGGCTGATCGACACCCGTGAAGCCCTGAAACTGGCTGAAAGCGTAGAACTAGATCTGGTAGTCGTCTCAGATGGGAAAGATATTCCCGTCGCCAAGATTCTCGATTTCGGCAAACATCAGTATCAGCAGAAAAAACGCCAGAAGCAAACCTCCAGACCAACGGTAAAGGAGGTTCGTTTGCGACCCAATGTCGCGGAGTCTGACTACACTCTGCGCATCGGTTGGGCAACGGAGTGGTTGAGCAAAGGGGATTCAGTGAAATTCCAAATTCGACTGCGGGGGCGAGAAAACCAGAACCGCGAACGCGCCACTGACCTGCTCGATCGGATCGTTGCAGATCTCTCTAAGGTTGGGAAGGTGCAGTCGTTGGATAAGCGATCGCTGATTGTGCAGGTGATCCCAGCGTAATACCAATCTTGTGTGAAGTTGAATTGAATAGAAGGGGGTCAAGGGGGCAACGCCCCCTTGTGGGGACGGAGTCCCCACACCCCTCTAATGTGCAGGTTCATATTGAATTGGTATAAGTCTCATTGCTGAAGAAATCGAGAGACCATGATCAGATGTAGTGCAGTACTTCGAACTGCGACACGTCTGATCACGGGTTCTAAGCTGTACCTGATAAGTAATTGGGCTTCTGACTAAATCTGTCGCGAAACGCTCTCTTAGAGAGTGTTTCGCGGCATGGTAGGGAAAATAGTCAAAAGCAATTAAGTCAGTGGGCGTAGAAAAAAGTTGAATCTCCCAGAGTTATTCCCCCCGCACAGCGGGGGAATAACTCTGGGGGATTCAACCCTAATCGCGTTTACTTGTAAGCGACAACATTCAAACTGATCGGTACACCCAGGTAGTGCAGGTTGCTGGTGTCATCAAAGAGATTAAAATTTTCTACTAGCTCCATTGATGTAAAACCAGCTTGATGGAGAAAGTACTGTAAGCTTTCAAAGTCCAGGCCAACGCGATGAATGTCGTATTCATTGGCCTGGGAACCAAACATCATCTTCATAATGTGAAATCTTTCTCGCACTGTATTGTCAGGGCGTAGATAGATCCAGCAGAGCTTTTGCAGGTCTGGCACGCTGATATAGAGTGGGGCATCCGGCTTCAGCACACGGCACCATTCTGTCAAAACGCGGGTTAGATCATTATTCAAACCAAAGTAGAAATGTTCCAGAACGTGACTGGCGTAAATTGCCTCAACAGAATTATCGGCAAACTGTTCCAGATTGGCGGCATTACAAACAAAATCAACTTCCGGTCGCGGTAGGGCGTCCAGAATTTTCCAGTCCGGATGAGTCTTTCTTCCACCAATGTGCAGGCGCAGGGGATCGGTATTGATTGCAGTCATGACCAGTGGTTGGGGCGAGGGAAAGCGGACAACGTAGTGCCCTACAGTCAGAGCATTCCAAGCCTAATGCTACCCAATTGCGATCGCCCACCCAACAAGGCTTTCACTGAAGATCAGAAAAGTGGGAATCACGCCTCACTTTCTTCCAGAATCACCCCGCCTTCAACAGCCCTTAACCATCGTCAACTGTAAGAGTCTGGACTTTTGACTAAATCGGCGCTATAGGAAAGATAGTCAAAACTCCAGTAAGGGTTGTGCGGGTTAATAAAGCCCCAAATCCCTTACCGACAGTCCTTGAGCGCATACACCACCCGCTCCTGCTGTTCCACCGAGAGTTCGGGGAACATCGGCAGCGAGAGCACCTCGCGCGAAGCTTGCTCTACCACCGGAAATGCTCCCTCAGTGTAACCAAGGTTCTGATAAACGGGTTGCAGGTGTAGTGGCGTGGCGTAGTAGACCATTGAATTAACCCCCTGCTCCTGTAGTTTCTGTCGCACCTGGTCGCGGTAGGTTCGCTGGACTTCAGCCGGGACATCGCCTCCGGCAGACAAACGAATTGTGTATTGGTGCCAGCAGTGAAGCCCGTTGGCGATCGCAGGAGGTGGTGTCACACCGGGGATTGGGCTGAGGAGTTCGGTATAGCGAGTGGCGATCGCTCTCCGTTGCTCATTCCACTGGTCCAGGTGTCGCAGTTTGATTTGTAGGATCACTGCCTGGAGTGCGTCCAATCGACTGGTGACCCCAATTTCTTCGTGCAGATAGCGCACCTTGCTGCCGTGTTCCCGCAGCATCCGTAGTTTTGTGGCGATTGCAGCATCGTTTGTCGTGACCGCACCCCCATCGCCACAGGCTCCCAGATTTTTGGTTGGGAAAAAGCTAAAGCACCCCACATGGCCAAAGGTGCCCACTCGCTGCCCCTGCCATGCGGCTCCGGCGGCCTGAGCGCAGTCTTCGATCACCAGAAGACGGTGGGATTGGGCGATCGCCATCAGACGCGGCATATCCACGGGTTGCCCAAAAAGATGAACCGGGATGATGGCACGGGTGCGAGGCGAAATGGCGGCCTCCAGTTGGTTCAAATCCAGGTTAAAAGACTGAGGATCGATATCCACAAAGACAGGCTTCGCCCCGACGGCACTAATCGTCTCTGCTGAAGCAATGAACGTAAACGGAGTTGTGATAACCTCGTCCCCTGCCCCGATGCCATAAGCCCGCAGCGCCAGGAACAGTGCATCGGTACCGGAGTTGCAGGTGACACATTCAGAAGTCCCAATATATTCGGCAAACTGCCTTTCAAAAGTCTGAACATTTGGCCCATTGATGTACTGCCCGGAGGCCAGCACCGACAGTACTGCGGCACCCACCTCATCGCTAATTGTCTGATACTGCTGGGTCAAATCAAGGGGAGGAATCGCGCTCACTCGTGGATACCATTGGAAAATTTTGTTCATCAGCGCTGCCCCGACTCAGGTTAATTATTTCAGCGCCCTAGATAGTGTAATATCTTGTCCACCTCTATAGAATAAGGCTCAGGCCAGATTGTTTCCCGGCCACCCATTCGTCAGTATATGAACCCGTCTCTCCAACTTGATGTGCTGCGTCTGGGCTGGGCGCTAGGGCTGATGGCGATCGCCATCGGTATTTCTGCATGGCAGCGCCTGGGTCTGGAGTGGAACCTGGTGGTGGCCACCTTCCGCACGATTGTGCAACTTCTGGTTGTCGGCTATCTGCTGGCCTTCGTCTTCGCTATCCGGGACCCCTGGCTGGTGCTGGTGGTGCTGGCGGTGATGCTGGCGATCGCCACCGTCGTCGCCCGCAACCGCATCAGCCGCAAACTTCCCCGTCTTGTCCCCTGGATCGGCGGCTCCATCTTCCTCAGCAGCACCCTCACCCTGGCCTACACTCAACTGTTAATCGTTCAGTCTGACCCCTGGTACGACCCGCAGTACCTCATCCCCCTCGGCGGTATCCTCCTCGGCAACGCCATGAACGCCGCCGCCCTCGCGGGTGAACGCTTTGTCAGCACCCTCAACAGCAGCCAGCTCGACATCGAAACCCACCTGAGCCTGGGCGCAGCTCCCCGGCAAGCCATCCAGCAGCTTCGCACCGACGCCATCCGCGCCGCTCTCATCCCCACCCTCAACCAGATGCTGGTGGTCGGCATTGTCACGCTTCCAGGCATTATCACTGGACAGATCCTGGCCGGAGCCAATCCCCTCAACGCAGCCCTGTATCAAATGTTGATCCTGTTCATGCTGGCGATCGCCACCCTCCTCACCACCCTCTGGATCACCGAAGGCATCTTCCGCCAGTCCTTCAACCGTGCTGCCCAGTTAACCTTGAAATAGAATATTTTTATCCTCTCTCCAGCCAGGGAAGGAATTCAAAACTCACCTCCACCAACGATTCAGCCCTGTAGCGATCGTGGGTAACCCGCTGTGGGCTGCTGGCCACCCACGAGAAACCTGGTAGGAGGGGGTTTGGGGGACGCTTCGTCCCCCAAGCGGGGGGTCTGGGGGGCAAGCCGTCCCCCAGAAAGCCTGGTACGCAGCCCAAACTTCCGCCTGACAGACAAGGCGTGATCGCCCAGTGGCCCCTCCTGGTACGCAGCCTAAACCTCCGCCCACAAAACCCCCACACTAACCCCTGACCCATGCCAAACCTCCTCAACTTTCTCCTCAAACGCCCCTCCGACCAGGTCAAAGCCAACGTCGAAATCTACACCTGGCAGACCTGCCCCTACTGTATCCGCGCCAAACTCCTGCTGCGATGGAAAGGCGTCACCTTCACCGAATACAAAATCGACGGTAACGGAGCCGCCCGCGTCAAAATGGCCGAACGCGCTAACGGACGCCGCAGTGTTCCCCAAATTTTCATCAACAACCAGCACATCGGCGGCTGCGACGACCTGTATACCCTTGATACCCAGGGAAAATTAGATGATCTGCTGGCCCAACCAATCTCAACCGTCAATTGACGGAATCAATGAATTGGGCGATTGGTTCACGTCAGGAGGGCAAAGCATTTGCGCCGAGAAGGGTGGGGAAGTGGAGACGTTTCTTGCGCAAATGCTTTGCCCCTACCGATGCTGTGGGATGAAAACTAAAACTTGAGGAAATGGCACCTGTGGAGAACGAACTGCTGACGTTGGGGGAGAACCCCGTTTACCAGACCCATCGGCAGTGGATGGAACAGGCGATCGCCCTCGCCCAATCTGCCGGATCTGCGGGAGAGGTGCCTGTGGGAGCGGTTATCGTTGATGCCGCAGGAAACCTGATCGCAACTGGAGAGAATCGGCGCGAGCGGGATCACGACCCCACGGCCCATGCAGAAGTCGTGGCCTTAAGAGCAGCGGGGCAGCACCTCAACCGTTGGCATCTGGAAGACTGCACCCTGTACGTGACACTGGAACCCTGTCCCATGTGTGCGGGTGCAATCATTTTGGCGCGGGTGGGTAGGCTAGTCTACGGAGTAGACGATTTGAAAACTGGAGCAATTCGATCCGTTGTGAATCTGCCCAACAGTGCCTGCTCTAATCACCATCCAGCGGTGTTGAGTGGGATTCTGGCAGACACCTGCCAGAAGCAACTTCAGGACTGGTTCTCCGCAAAACGGCAGGGTTTGAAGTGATGCTTTTGAGCGATCGCCATCCACTGTCCAACTGTTGATTGAATACGCTCTAGGGCACCCATAGATCTAACTTCAGACAGCCGGAGAACTGTCCCGCTGTAGCAGTTTAACAAAGCGAAAAGCCCCTATGCTGGGCAGTGTAAAGCAAGGCTGTGCATCAGCATATCGGGGTATGGGAGTGTCTGTGGTGCTGGGTGCGCCTCTCACTCTCAAGCGATCGCCCCCGATTTCAACGTGTTCCTATGGTTTTCTTTATCAAGCCATCCATCCCTGCAAAAGTCGTTACACACAACCAGGAAACCATGATCCAATCCTGCGTTTCACCCTGGCTGACGCCGCTGGCATACTTTCTGGGCAAGCGACTGGTGATGCCGCTGTTCTTTAAACGGATTGAAGTGACGGGGCAGGAAAATCTGCCGCTGGCGGGTCCCGTAATCCTCGCGCCCACCCATCGGTCTCGCTGGGATGCGTTGCTGGTGCCCTTCTCTACGGGGCGGATTGTGACTGGGCGGGATATTCGCTTCATGGTGTCGGCAGATGAAGTCAAAGGAATTCAGGGATGGTTGATTCGCCGACTGGGGGGCTTCCCGGTGAATACACGGCAGCCAGGGATCGCCAGCCTGCGCTACGGGGTAGAGATCATGCAGAACCGGGAAATGCTGGTGATTTTCCCGGAGGGCGGTATTTTCCGCAATAGCGAGATCAATCCGCTGAAGCCGGGGTTGGCACGACTGGCGCTTCAGGCCGAAAACAGCCAGCCGACATTGGGCATCAAAATTGTGCCCATGACCATCCACTACAGTCAGATGTTGCCCTCCTGGGGAACCAGCGTTCAGATTCATATCGGCAGACCAATCGAGGTTGCTGCCTATGCTCAGGGCACAGCGAAAGAAGAAGCAAAACGCCTCACCGCGGATCTGACCAACGCCCTCAATCACCTGAATCAACCGGAAGCAACCGAGGCATCTGAAACGCCTGGAACCGCGCTGCCTAAATGTCCCAAGCAGAGTAAAATGCTGACCACAGGCGGCAATCCTTAACTTTTCAGCAAATTTCAATGCTCCCCAGTTGCTCCGTGATAATCTCCCAGATGGATCAATCTGCCGTCTGAGGATATGTTATGAGCTACCGGATGAATCGCCGTGCCTATGCGGATATGTTTGGCCCCACCGTGGGCGATCGCGTGCGGCTGGCGGATACTGAACTGATCATCGAAGTGGAACAGGATTTCACCACCTACGGAGATGAAGTCAAGTTTGGTGGTGGCAAGGTGATTCGAGACGGTATGGGACAATCTCCCATCAGCAATGAAGATGGTGCTGTGGATGCAGTGATTACCAATGCGTTGATTCTGGATTGGTGGGGAATTGTCAAAGCGGATGTCGGGATCAAGGACGGAAAAATACACGCGATTGGGAAAGCGGGAAATCCCTACACCCAGGACAATATCGATATCATTATTGGTCCTGGCACAGAGGCGATCGCCGGAGAAGGTATGATTCTTACCGCTGGCGGCATTGACACGCACATTCACTTTATTTGTCCGCAGCAGATTGAGGTGGCGATCGCCGCTGGCATTACCACCATGATTGGGGGAGGCACGGGGCCTGCTGCTGGCACTGCTGCAACCACCTGCACCCCCGGCCCCTGGAATATGTACCGAATGTTGCAAGCGGCAGAAGCCTTCCCCATGAACCTGGGCTTCACGGGCAAAGGAAATTCGTCTCAACCAGAGGCCCTGGAAGAGCAGATCGAAGCCGGGGCGATCGGCCTCAAACTTCATGAAGACTGGGGGACTACCCCTGCTACCATTGACACCTGTCTCGACGTTGCGGAAGACTACGATGTGCAGGTCGCCATCCACACCGATACCCTGAACGAAGCGGGCTTTGTAGAAGACACGATCGCCGCCTTTAAAAATCGCTGCATTCACACCTACCACACTGAGGGTGCGGGCGGTGGTCACGCTCCCGATATCATCAAGGTCTGCGGTGAACTGAATGTGCTGCCCTCCTCCACCAACCCCACCCGCCCCTACACGCTGAACACCCTGGAGGAGCACCTCGATATGCTGATGGTCTGTCACCACCTCGATCGCAGTATCCCCGAAGATGTGGCCTTTGCAGAGTCCCGGATTCGCCGGGAAACGATTGCCGCTGAGGACATCCTGCACGACCTGGGAGCCTTCAGCATGATCTCCTCGGACTCCCAGGCGATGGGTCGCATCGGTGAGGTAATCACCCGCACCTGGCAGACTGGACACAAGATGAAGGTACAACGGGGTTGGCTTTCCGGCGGGACGGGAGAAGTGGAGGGGAGTGATCGCAACGACAACTTCCGCGCCAAGCGCTATGTCGCCAAGTACACAATTAACCCGGCGATCACCCACGGGATTGCGGATTATGTGGGTTCAGTCGAAGTTGGCAAAATTGCTGATCTCTGCCTGTGGCGACCCGCTTTCTTCGGCGTCAAACCGGAAATGGTGATGAAAGGTGGCCTGATCGCCTGGGCGCAGATGGGCGATCCCAATGCCAGCATTCCCACACCCCAACCCGTTCACATGCGTCCAATGTTTGCCAGCTTTGGCGGTGCTCGCAATTCGACGGCCTTTACCTTTGTTTCCAAAGCTGCTCTGAAGAACGACATTCCCGAACAGCTTGGCCTCCAGCGTACGGTGCTTCCGGTCCGCAATATCCGTCAGATGACTAAGCGCGATCTGAAGCTGAACGATGCGACACCTCGGATGGAAGTCGATCCCGAAACCTATGAAGTGCGGGCTGATGGAGAACTCCTGATCTGCGAACCTGCAACGGTTCTGCCGATGGCGCAGCGGTATTTTCTGTTTTAAGCTGAATCGCGCCTACCTCCGTTACCGGAGTTTTGACTCTTTTTTGACAATGCGCGCGAAACGCTCTCGAAGAGAGCGTTTCGCGCGCTTATTTTATTTTAGCGTCGATTTTCCTGAAACGCTGACGGAGTGAGCGTTTCAGGAAAATCGACGCAATTTGGAAATCTCCTAAGCCCTCTACCCTTCCTGCTTTAGCTGCTTCTGCGCTTGCTCCAGACGAGCAGAGGCATCCGCTAGCACCGCAGCCATATTCTCCAGTATCTCACCGGGATAGTTCTCCAGTACTTTAGTAGACAGGGATACCCGGCGCTTGCCTTCATCAATGTCAAGAATCACGGCTTTGAGCGGTTGCCCCACCTCAAACAGGGCATTCAGCGAGGCGACGTAGTTTTTGCTGATCTGGTTGATGTGCAGCAGCCCCGTCATCCCCTCGAAGTCAACAAACACACCAAAGGGTTTGATACCCGAAATTTTGCCATCAATCAGTTGGCCAATCTCAATCTGGCTGAAGCTGGCCGCCTGGGTGGCCAGACGCTGAGACAGCACCAGTTTCTTCGCTGCCGGGTTCACCTCTAGAGGAGCCAGAGTCAGTGCCTTGCCAATCAGCGCCTCCAGGTTATCTCGTTCCACCAGGTGCGATCGCGGCACAAACCCCCGCAGTCCCTGCACATCCACAGTGACGCCGCCTTTGTTAACGCCGCTTACCCTTGCCTGGATTGTTTCCTTCGTATCCTGCATTTCCACCAGGCGTTTCCACAGTTTCCGCAGTTCTAGCTGGCGGATGGAGAGCGTGACCTGCCCATCCTCATCCTGGTCGCGGATAATGACAAATTCCCGCTCTTCATGGAGCGGCAGAATGGTGGCCAGATCAACGGTGCGTTTCAGGGACGCTTCCTCAGTGGGCAGGAAAGCAGCAGACTTTCCACCAATGTCTACATAGGCACCCTCCGAGGCGTAGCTGAAGGGTTTTCCACGCACAATCTGCCCCCGCTTAAACTCGTAGCTGTGTTGCTCAAGGGCTTTGGCGAAGTCGTCAGCAGAAAAGGACAATGGGACCTCTCAGAAAAAGCGCATAGGATTGAGTTTATCTAATATAGTCTCTTCTGCAAGGCTCTGGCATGGGGGGAATCGATCCAACCCGATCCATCGGCATCCACTGGCACACTCCCGACCTCAACCCCTCGAACAGGAGGTAAAGTTTAAATAATAAATGTTAGGAGATTTCTAGCAATGAAATTACCTGCGTCGTGTGGATGTCTCCCCCGCGCAGCGGGGGAGACATCCACACGACGAGTAATTTCATCTAAAAATTTCTTTATGACTGTTTTGAGTGCCGCTACCCCTGCATGGCTTCTGTTGCTCGCAAGAACTTGTTTGAAGACATTCCCCGATTTCTGGTAGCGCAAGCGGGGATTATGTTCGCAGTGAGCCTGGTGACGATCCAGACGGGCATCCTGAGCGGATTCACGCGCTCGACCACCAGTCTGATTGATCAGTCACAGGCAGACCTCTGGGTTTCCTCTGAAGAAATGGTCAACCTCCAGTTGACACTACCGATTCCGGCGGGGTCGGTGAATCAGGCCAGACAGGTGCAGGGGGTGGAGCGAGCCGAAGCCTTGATTACGCGAAATTTCATGTGGCGCAGTGCAGATGGAGAAATCTCTTCAGTGCAGATGTTTGGCTTTGACCCGGCAGGGACGCTGTTTAAGTCGGGCGAGTTGACTTCCGGTAGCCTGAGTGATCTACAGCAACCCTTTACTATCATTGCAGACCAGGCCACCCAGCGATCGCTCAACCTGCTCAAACCGGGCGACACTGGCACGATTAACTCTCTACCCGTGGAGGCCATCGGTTTCACGCGAGGCACCCAGTCCATTGCCTCCAGCGCCTACGTTTTTGCCTCCCTGCGCAACGCCAACGCCTATGCCAACTCTGGTTTTACTTCCTCCACAACCTGTCAGCGGCAGGGGGAGCAGTTGGTTTGCACCAGTACCGCAGCACGATCGCGAGATCCTGAAACGATTGCTTCACCGCGCCCCTTAGCCTCTAGCGACTTCATTACCTATGTTCTGGTGCGTGCCCGTTCTGGTGAGAATCTGGATGCTTTGAAGCAGCGTGTCGAAGCAGCGCTCCCCGGCACCCGCGTCTACACCCGGAAGGAAATGTCGGAGCGCACCCGCACCTATTGGTTACAGCGCACGGGTATCGGCTTTGTGCTGGGTCTGGGCGCTACCGTAGGCGTGATTGTCGGCATGGTTGTGGTCGGGCAAATTCTCTATTCTTCTGTCTCAGACCATATCAAAGAGTTTGGAACGTTGAAGGCGATGGGTGCGTCAGATTGGGTAATCTACCGCATTATCATCGAGCAGGCGCTCTGGATGGGTCTGCTGGGTTATGTTCCCAGTATTGCGCTCTGCCTCGCCCTCGGTTCATGGACATTTGCCACTCAGGGGATCACGATTTTGATTACCCCGCTGACTGCAACGGGCATCCTGGGGATCACCGTTCTCATGTGTGTTGGTTCAGCGCTGTTTGCAATTCAAAAGGTGACCCATGTCGATCCGGCGATTGTGTTCAAGGCTTAAGCACCCCAATCGGTGTAGATCGTTACGGAGTTGGGTCAGGCATCTCATAGATTAAAAATAGAGAAAGGGCAACATGAAGAAACATCAGGATTCAGGATAGCGGGCGGTGAAGTTAATGGTGATGCCCTGCCTCCCGCCTGATTGCCCCTCACCTGTCTGGGCGATGAGGTTGGTTGAAGCCTTCGCCACAGTCTGATGCGTAAGATCAGTTAATAAAATAGATACAACGGCTACTCCTTCTCCAGGAAAAGTCAGGCCAGAATTGAGTCATCCAGTTCAGTCGATTTCGCTTCCCTCCTCACCTTTCGAGCCATCCTTCAGCCAGTTCTACCACCCATGACAGTTTCTCAGATTAAATTACCTGTCGCACCTCAGTTCCCGAAATCGCTGGTATACCCGGCAGAACGGGTGAGTACATGGACGGAGACCGAAGCGATCGCCGCTCAAAATGTAGAAATGGTTTTCCAGTCTGGTGCGGAACGGTTCCATGCCCTGCACCAGGTGAACCTGACGGTGCATCAAGGCGATATTCAATTACTGATGGGACCTTCTGGTTCCGGCAAAACGACGCTGCTGTCGATTCTGGCAGGAATCCTGACGCCCACCGAAGGTAATGTCTCTTTGCTGGGTCAGGAGATCACCGCTATGTCGCGGGATGAGCTGGCTCGTTTTCGTCTGAAAAACATTGGATTTATCTTTCAGGGGTTTAACCTGTTCCCCGCGCTGACCGCTCAGGAGAATGTAACTCTGGCGCTGACGGTGAAGGGCTTCAGCAAGAAGCAGGCCGCTAAGGAAGCCCTCTACCTGCTGGCTCAGGTAGGACTGGCAGACAAGGCCAGCAGTTTACCCAAGAATCTGTCAGGCGGCCAGAAGCAGCGAGTGGCGATCGCCCGCGCCCTGGCCGGCAATCCTCCCCTGATCATGGCCGATGAACCGACTGCCGCCCTCGATTCCCACAGCGGCCACGCCATTATCGAGCTGCTGCGGACCCTGGCCAAAGAGAGCGATCGCACTGTTTTGATGGTCACCCACGACCAACGCATCATGGATGTGGCCGATCGTGTCCTCTATCTTGAAGACGGAATGTTGAAGGATTGAGAAACCTCCAACCCCCACTGTAAGGCAGTCGGTGCTTGAGCGCCGACTGCCTTGCAGTGGGGGTTGGTAATGCAATAGCCGTGGCGATAGCGATAATCATTGAGTCAGTGGGCGTGGGAAAAGTTGAACCCCAAAAGTTGTTCCGCCCGCGCAGCGGGCGGAACAACTTTTGGGGTTTCAAGCTTAATCGTGTCTACTTACTGAACTCATCTTCCTTTTAGCAAATCTTCATGTCACGGCCAGAGGGGTTCCCTTAAGATTGGGGCACCCAATCACGCGAAGGGCAACCACTTTTTTGCATCCACTTCTGGAATGACAGGAGCGGTTGGCCTCACCCCCCCTGCGGACTGTCGATTCCCATGGTGGGGAAGGCTTTAGCCCACTAAAAGAGATATTTTGATCAAAAATTTGCCCCAAACCACAGGTTCGCAAGATTTTTGCAGGCGTTTTTGCAGCGATGCCGTTAGAATTTAACCCAATGGCCGCTGCTTTCTTCTAAGTTCTGTGAATTTCCCGTTTTTGTCTGTCATGCCCCTGTGGTAGCCGCTATAATCTCCGCTTAACCTCCCTCAGCATCTGAATGACCACCGTTCCTGTCCCACGACAGCCTTCTCAATCTTCTAAAGACGTGCCGAATAGTGTCGCCGCCTCAGAGGTGACGCCTGTTTTTGCGTTGAAGGAGCTGGTGTCGCGCCTACATCGGGAACACAACAAGGTTCAGGACCTGCTGAGTTCGCTGGGGTTTGCCCTGCGCAGTTTTACGAATCTGAACCAGTTTCTGGAGCTGACCCCACTCATTGCCAGTCGTGTGACTGATGCGGAAGGCGGCGCACTGGTTCTGTTCAAGCCCAATGGCCAGGTGCGACTGGAGCGGGTTCACTGTCAGAGCGGCGCTCAGTGTCAGGATGTGCGCAAGGTTCTGGAGGCTGCCCTGCGACAGTTCTCTTCCAGTGCTTCAGGGGGCAAAATCGTTCCTTCCCCCAGTTTCACTGCTGCCCTGGATCATCAAATCAGCGCGCTTTTAGGCCCGCAAGTGCAGCTTTTTGGCACCTCAATCCTGGCGAAGAATGTGGAGCGCGGACGGCTCTACGTGTTCAGCTATGACCCCCAGTACGAGTGGAGTGAGACTCGTCAAAAGCTGGTGCGACTGGTGGCCGACCAGACGGCGGTGGCGATCGCCACTGATGAACTCACTGTTGAACTGCGCAAGAAAGAGCGCCTCGACCGGGAACTGGAAATCGGTGCAGAGATTCAAATCCAGCTCCTGCCCCGACAGTGTCCCAAGATTGACGGTGTGGAACTGGCCGCCCGCTGTAAGACGGCCAACCGGGTCGGGGGCGATTACTACGATTTCATTCCCGCCAACTACGACCAGATTCGCTCCAAGTCAGGGGGCTTTGAACACTGTCAGCGGTGGAGTATCACCATCGGCGATGTGATGGGCAAAGGGGTTCCTGCTGGACTGATCATGACAATGCTGCGGGGAATGCTGCGAGCAGAGGTGCTGAACGGTCACTCTCCTGCCCGTATCTTGCAGCACCTGAACCACGTTATGTACAGCGACCTGGAAAACTCCAACCGCTTTGTGACACTGTTCTACTCAGAGTATGACGCCACAAGCCGCACTCTGTCCTACAGCAACGCGGCTCATAATCCCCCGCTGCTGTGGCAGGCTTCTACCAAGACCATGAAGCGGCTGGATGCACCTGGTATGCTGATTGGCCTGGATCTGGATACCGAGTACGGCGGAGGGCGAGTGCAGCTTCAGCCGGGTGATACGGTGATGTACTACACCGATGGCTTTACCGATGCGGCCAACCAGGCGGGCGATCGCTTCGACGAGGAAAACCTGCTGAAAGAATTCCAGCGGGCCTGCTCCAGGGGTGACGAGCCGCAGGACATTCTGGAGCACGTATTCCAGAAGGTTCAGGAGTTTGTCGGTGAGGGACGCCAGACCGAAGACGATATGACCCTGGTGGTGATGCAGGTCAAGTCCTAGTGCGTGTTGTAAAACCCGCTGGATTTTTGTTTGCGTTCGCGACGCGAACGCAAACAAAAATCCAGCGGGTTTTAATGCAGCCCCTAGTCCTCAGCCGGGGGCTGAATCTTCAGAGATCCGTCAGGGTCTTGGGTCACGATCGCCCCCAGAGATCTCAACCGCTCAAGCACGAGATTGCGAGTCTTTTCGTCGGGCGCGTTGCCCAGCACCATTGTCCATGCAGCAATCTGGGCAGATTTGCTGTTGGGATTGTTAGCCAGAAATTGGGCAGTCCGGTGGGAAATCTCTGCTGAGAACTGGCCCTCCGGCAAGCCCGATGCCTCTGCCCAGGCTGCCGCTGTTTCAAAGGAGTGGCGAGCTGCCTGCGGGTCTCCCAGGAATAACAGTTGATCAATGCCGACCCCGCGCCATGCGTAGAAGGATTGGGGAGGTGCGGTAGGGGACAGCCGTTCTAAGCCGCGAGTGGCGATCGCCACTGAGCGCTCCGGCATTCCGGCATAGAGGGCGGTACTGGTAGAAAGAAAGATATAGGCCGTGAGAAAGCGCGGGTCGCGGTCGAGAACCACCTCAAAATAGTCGGGGCTGAGGCGGTAGTCGGTGCGGCGACGGGCAGGGCTATCGCCGAAGTATTGCAGGAAGTTGAGGAAGGTCCAATCGGCGATGACATTATCAAACCCAAAGCTGGGCATTTTTTGCAGCAACTCCAGGCGGGCGCGCTCTACTGCCACATCCCGCTGGAGTATCTCCACCGGGGCAGTCTCGTTGCGATTCTTGAGCTGCTGAAGCTGGGGCTGCTGGAGCAGGGCGATCGCTCCCAGACAGCCCAAAATCAAGCTTGAAAGGGCGATCGCCTGCTTCCATCCCCGGTCAAACGCGATTTGCATGGCTGATGCATGGACTCTATCAATGTTCTTCAATCTCAGCTTACCCATCGGAAGCAGGGTTTCATAAACTTTGTACAGCGCTTCGTGCTGATGTAGAACCAAAGTTTTTGTTGAGAGTCGCGCTCCGCGCGACTCTCAACAAAAACTTTGCACCATACACACTTGCGAAGCGCTGTATATTCCAGAAGCTAAGTGGGGAAAGCTAGCCTCAGAACTGAGATTGATTTTGATAAGGAGAAAGGTACTCAGTATGGCTCAGATGACTATCCAACAGCGAGCAATTAGCCTGGTTTCGGGACTGTTTTTCCTGGGGTCGCTGGCAGTCACGGCGGCCACTGTGTACAAGGAAGCGATCGCCAGCCCGCAACCTGCCGCCAGTCTCGTGGCTGAACAACAGGCACAAGAGACGGAGAAAGATGCTTTGAAGGCTCAGGCCGAAGGCTATGCCCTGGTGCTCCAGCGGGAACCCAACAACCAGACGGCGCTGGAGGGACTGGCCAAGGCCCAACTGGATCTGGGAAATAAGCAGGCGGCGATCGCTCCTCTGGAAAAACTTGTGCAACTCCACCCCGACAGGGTTGATTATCAGGCGCTGTTAAAAGCAGCGAAACAGGGGTCAACGCCTTAACGCTTTCAGCTCAGCTCACAACCAGACCTTATTTTTATTTTCCGTCTCCCAATAGCCCCCGCTTTTTCAATTGGTTCGCTTCTCAATCGCCCCATTTGCCCCATTGCCATGACTGCACATATTCTGTTGTACACCGACGACTATGGATTAGGTGGTGTTGCCCAGTATAACCACAGCCTTCTGCTTGCCCTGCGAGATGTGAAGTACGAGGTCAGTTGCGTGCGCACCCGCAGCGAGAATCCTCTGTATCAGAAAGAAGCGGCGGCTGGGGTGAACCATGTGTGGTTGGATTATGACACGGTTGCTGATTTTGATAAGACGGTTCAAGACTTTGATGGAAATTACCGTCTTTTTCAGGCACAGCAACCTGATTTGATTCTTTTCAGTGATTCCTGCCCGACCTCTAATTTCGCTGCCAAAATGGCGGCTTTGGCACTCAAGATTCCCTACGTTGTGGTCGTGGGTTTCGTTGCTCCCTACCTGGCGGAGCGCATGAGCAACCTGCTGGATGGACTGCAACAACAATATGCTGGGGCCTTAAGCGTGATTGCAGTGTCCCAGGAAAATCTGGATCTGCTGCACCAATTATTCCGTCTCGCCCCGGATAAGGGAGAAGTCATCTATTACGGTCGGCCCCCATCCTACTTCGCGCCTCAGGATCGAGCCGTGCGCGATCGCTTGCGCAGGCAAATCGGCATCCCTGATGATGCCATTCTTTGCTTTACAGCCGCTCGTCTTGAACCCGTCAAGGGGTTTCAGTTTCAGATAGAAGCGATCGCCCAACTCAAAGCTACTCCTCTATGGGAACGCCTGTATTTTGTATGGGCTGGCGAGGGGTCTTACCGAGCAGAGTTGGAGGCAAACATTCAGTACCTGGGAGTGGGCGATCGCGTCTTGCTGCTAGGGCAACGGTGGGATGTAGCAGACTGGTTAAACGCCGCCGATATTTTTGTGTTTCCCACAGTCTACGAGGGAATGCCGCTGGCCGTTATGGAGGCAATGGCGAAGGGTGTACCTGTCGTAGCGAGTGCCGTCAGCGGAATTCCTGAAGAATTGGGAGATACAGGGAAACTGCTGACTCCGCCAATGGAAAATTCTGGTGCAACGGTTGCCGAACTGGTAAAAACGATTCAGCTTTGGGCCACTAATGCTGATTTGCGGCGGGCAGTGGGTATGTCGGTTCGGCAGCGGGCCGTACTGATGTTTAGGGAGGAACGGATGGTGCGGGAAACAATGACCGCGATTGAACAAGCCCTGCTACCCGAAGGCGATTACGTCTCTCCCGGGTTTGCAGTCGTCCGTCCCGATGCAGCTTTCCCGAACATGATTGTGGCAGACCCGCGGACCTCCTCCTGGTCGTATCTCCGTCGAGAAATTCCGCATAACTGGTATGTGGACGCCCGCAGCCCTGTTGTCGGATTTCTCAGCCGAGACGAAGCCCACATTTTGTACAACACAGCGCTGCAATTCAAAGGTCAACAGGCGCTGGAAATTGGCTGCTGGCTTGGGTGGTCTGCCTGTCATCTGGCACTGGCTGGTGTGCATCTCGACGTGATCGATCCACTGCTGGAGCGAGAGGACTTCTATGAAAGTGTGAGCCAGTCCCTCAGTGCTGCCGGGGTATCCGACCGCGTGAAGTTGTTGCCCGGTTTCAGCCCTGCAAAAGTAGAGGAACTGGCCACTGAACAGAAGCACCAATGGTCGCTCATCTTCATCGACGGCAATCACGATGCCCCTGGACCGTTGCAGGATGCGATCGCCTGTGAAAAGCTGGCTGCTGCCGATGCGCTCGTTCTCTTCCACGATTTGGCATCCCCCGAAGTTGCTGAGGGACTGGACTACTTCCGTCAGCAAGGGTGGAACACGATGGTTTATCAGACCATGCAGATTATGGGCGTTGCATGGCGAGGTAATGTCCAACCGATTGAACACCAGCCTGATCCTGACGTGGCATGGGTTTTGCCCGACCATCTTGCCCCCTATCCTGTGAGCGGCATGAATTTTACTGCTCAGCAGAGCCAGATATCGATGCCTCAAGCTGTGACGCATGGTGTGGAGACTTTGAACACCACCAGCCAATTATTTAATGAATTTTTGGGCTTGCTGGATATTGTTCGACCCTACAGTCTGTTGAGCAGCAAACGACTCTTTTCGCTGTACTCCCTAGCCAAGCAAATCTGTGTAGACGACTTGCCCGGTAATTTTGTTGAGTGTGGTACCTGTCGGGGTGGTTCCGCAGCGTTGCTGGCATGGGTGATCAAAAATTACAGCAAGCGTCCCCGATTACTGTATGCTTGCGACACGTTTGAAGGGATGCCGGAACCAACCGAAATTGATGCACATCAGGGAATTCCTGCAAATGATACCGGGTATGGTGTGGGTACGCTGGCAGCTCCAATCCATGAAAATCTGGCTGTCATCTCCGAAACACTGGGTGTCTATGACGCTGTAGTTCCGGTCAAGGGATTGTTTGGAGATACTTTGCCTCAGTATCGTGCAGAAATGGGAGCGATCGCCCTGCTGCACGCCGACGGGGATTGGTATGAATCCACGATGGATATCTTCAACACTCTCTACGACAGCGTTGTGCCAAACGGCTTTGTTCAGATTGATGATTATGGTTTCTGGGAAGGATGCCGGGTTGCAATCCACGACTTCGAGCAGCAGCGGGGTGAATCCTTCGAGCTACACGGGATTGACAGTACTGGTGTGTGGTTTCAGAAAAGAAACACGATTCCCCCTGCGTTGCTCCCCTCTCCCGCCGAAACAATCGATCGCTATCGCCTGCGGGACTACAACCTGCTGGCCTTCCCCGACTGGGAGCAGCCCGAAGAGGAGCTATTCGAATCGCTGTCTCAGCTCCTTCAGGGAATTTTCCTGCATCCCCAGCGCACCCGCATCACTTTGCTGCTGGACGCTACAGGGGTTGACCCGGAGCCTGCGGACTGGGCAATTTCCAGTGTGGTGATGCACCTGCTGGAGCAAACGGACGTAGAGCCGGAGGGTGCGCCTGAGATTGTGCTGCTGTCGGATATGGAAAGCGACCCGACGAAAGGAGAGGCTCCTCTACAGCGCTGGCGAATTCTACTGCCGTTTGTGGCAGCGCGGGTGGTGCTGCAACGAGAAAATTCGATGGTGGAAGTGTGCGCTGAGGCGGGAACCTTGACCTCCTGCCCGGTTGAAACCCTGCTGGAGGCGAACCTGCAAACGTTCCGCCTCGCCCAGGAAGCGGAGATCAAAGCACAGGTTGGCAAAGGACTGGCGGATGCCAACACCCTGCCGTACCTGCTGGCCGCCTTGCAGTATTTCTACCCCCACGAGGTGGAATGGACATTTGACCTACCCAGCGTTCCACCGTGGCTACTCAAGCCTCTGATGGAATACTGGCTGGCAACGCCGCCGATATTCCACCGGGTTGGCGAATCAGCAGACTACCTCCACTTCGTCCAGAAGCTGACTGCCTATCTGCACAAGGAAATTCTGCAAAATCAGCGATCGCCCTTCTGGCAGGAGATCGCCGAATTCTTTATCCTGCGGCTACATTTAATTCCGCTCTACTTCAATCAGGAAGATTTGCGGAGCCTGTACCGTCAGCGAGCAGAGATTCTAGAAGCGGTGCTGACCCACCAGGGGACGAGCATTGACCATGCGTTTGGAGGACGGGGCGATCGCCACAAGATCCGCCTGGGGGTATTGGCCGCTCACTTTTATCCAGAGACGGAAACCTTTGCCACCCTTCCGGTGTTCCAGCACCTCGATCGCCAGAAATTTGAGGTCATTCTCTACTCCATCGAACCCTTCAACCATCGGCTGGCCCAGCACTGCACCCGGCAGGTAGATTCTGTAGTGGAGCTACCGCGCACAACGGATGGACGGGTGGCCCGCATTCGTGAGGACGACCTTGATATTCTATTTATTGCCAGTAATGTAACGGCGGTCACGAACTGGGTGACGCTGGTGGCTCCCCATCGGATGGCCCGCCTGCAGGTGGTGGGGATGAATTCTCCGGTCTCCACCGAGATGACCCACATCGACTACTACCTCTCCAGTGGTCTGACCAATCCCAGCTTCGACGTGCAGCGTCACTACCGTGAAACGGTGGTGCAGCTCGATGGTCCTGCCCAGTGCTTTGATTTCGCCACTGAAGCCCAGCCCGCCCCCACGCAGAAGCTAAGCCGTGAGGTGCTGGGCATTGCCCCGGATGCGGTGGTGTTTGTCTCTGGCGCGAACTTCCACAAAATCACGCCGGAACTGGAGTCCACCTGGGCCAAGATTATCGCCGGAGTGCCCAACGCTGTTCTGCTGCTCTATCCGTTTAATATCAGTTGGTCCAGCGAGTACCCCGAAGCAGCCTTCCGCGATCGCCTTGCCGCCAGTTTTGCCTGTGAGGGGGTCAGCGCCGATCGCTTCCTGCTGCTGCCCAATGCGCCCAATCGGGGGGATGTGCTGGAACGGTTGAAGCTGGCGGATGTGTACCTGGATTCCCATCCTTTCTCAGGGATGACCTCGCTGGTCGATCCGCTCCAACTCGGTCTGCCGACAATCGTGATGGAGCTGGATCTGCCCGTTTCTCTGGCGCGGGGATCTGCTTTCCTGCGAGATCTGGGCATTCCAGAGCTGATTGTGGAGTCCGAGGCAGAATATGTGCAGTTGGCGATCGCCCTGGGAACGCAACCCGAACGACGAAAGGAATTGTGCGATCGGATTTTGCAAGGGATGGCAAAGGCTCCAGGATTTTTGGACAGTCGGCGCTACAGCGAAGAAATGAGCCGCGTCTTCGAGTCACTGTTTGAGGCGTATCAGACTGAGGCGTATCAGACTAAGGCGAACCAGCAGCCGGCTCCGGCAACAGCGCCCGCAGCGCAACCCAAGACAGTGGCCTCCCAGCCATCGCTCCTGGTCAACCAGCCGATCGCCCGTCCCTCGATGCGAGGCGCGCTGCTGCAGATCAATCGGTTGGGGTTTGAGCCAGCAACGGTCATCGACGTAGGAGCCGCCCTGGGAACCTTTGATCTGTATGACCTATTTCCTCAGTCTCGGCACATTTTGATCGAGCCGATTGCAGAAAATGAGCCGTACCTGGCCAAGATCTGCAAGAAGCTGGGGAATGCCGAGTACCACATCGCCGCCGCCGCATCGGAGCCTGGAACCCTGACGCTGAGCGTCAATCCGGGACTGGTCAATTCGTCGCTGGTGACTGCGGGGGACACCACCCCACCCATATCTGAGATGCGGACGGTCAAAGTCGTCAGCCTGGATCAACTGTGCCGCGATCGCAATCTGCAACCACCCTTTCTGGTCAAAGTAGACGTGGACGGTAAGGAAATGGAGGTGCTGAAAGGGGCCGTTCAGGTGCTGGAAGCAACCGAATACCTGATCATTGAATCGACCTGCTTTGGTCAGATGAACGAAGTTGTGGATTTCATGCGGGAGCACGGCTTTGCCATCTATGACATCGTAGATCCGGTGTATCGTCCCGGCGATCATGCGCTGTGGCAGGTGGATCTGGCCTTTGTGAAACGGTCGGGTCAGTTCCGACAGAGCCACAGTTACGTAGAGGCTTCCAGCGATGGCATCAACCAGCAGCAGGTGTGGGAGCATCACCACCGCTATCGCGCCCAACTGATTGACTACATCGAACATCACTACGGGGAGGCTGACGGATCTGCTTCTGAAATCAGCACGGATCTTGGATTCACGCCCAAACCGATTACCTGGATTGCGTTCCCTGACTGGCAACAGCCTGAAGAAACGCTGTTCGATGACCTGACGCAGGTGGTGCGACGGGTTCTCAAGGCTGGCGATCGCCAGCAGCACATGCTTCTCCTGGATGCCAGCAGTATCGACAGCGACGACGCCAACCTGATGCTGGCCGATGCGGTGATGTACCTGCTGCAAGACGAAGGACTGGAGGTAGACGAAGATGGTCCAGAAATTGTGTTGCTGCCTGAAATCAATTCAACCCAGTGGCAGCAGCTCGGCCCCGCCCTTTCCGCCCGCGTCAAACTGGCCCACGAAGGATCAGCGGCACGCCTCAATCTGGCGGTAGATCTGCCTGTGGTGGAGCTGGAACCCAGGTAAGAGGTTATCTCCAGTTGGCGATCCTACGATGCTAGGTGTTGTTTGCCCACATCAAGGAAAGAAACTATGGCGACCGTGAATCCGATTAGCGTCCAGAAATACCTTAAGGGAATGGACTATCCGGCTTCGAAGGATGAGCTAATTGACCACGCTGAAGAACAGGGTGCCGACGATGAGGTGCTGGATCTGCTGGAACAACTGCCCGATGATGAGGAGTTCGAAACGCCTGCGGATGTGAGTAAGGCGATCGGTCAGATCGAATAAGCAGCGAGGTGCCACTAAGCTTGAAACCCCAAATATTGCGTTCCAGGAGGGCTATTGCTCCTGAAACACGCAGTATTTGGGGTGTTGATATTGACGTATTCCGGGCACTTTCAGGTAGAGTATAGCGGTATCAGAATATTTCTGAGAAAAGTGTTGTCCTTTCCTCGCAGGGTTAGTATATTTGTACCTGAGGGCGTGTTGTTTGAGAGGTGTGGTTTAGCCGCGCTTCTTTCAGAAAAGTCCCCGGTAGCCATCCCCTGCCTCCCCGGTACCGCTAGTGCACATTAAGCGCGTCGAACTGTCACATTTCAAATCCTTTGGCGGCACCACCCAGGTTCCTCTGCTGCCAGGGTTCACGGTGATCTCCGGCCCTAACGGGTCGGGGAAATCCAACATTCTGGATGCGCTGCTATTCTGCCTGGGGCTGGCCGGATCGAAGGGCATGCGGGCAGAGCGACTACCGGATCTGGTGAACCAGAGCGTCTCTAGTCGGGGAAAAGCTACGGTGGAGGCCAGCGTCACTGTCACCTTTGCCCTGGAAGAGGAAGATCCGCAATCGGACGACGAAGACGAATCACCCGGTTCAATTTCCCTGGAAGCAGGGCTGTATGAGGAAAACGGTAACGGCACTAACGGCAATGGCCATAAGCCGGAGGCCGACCAACTGACGCTTGACCCCAGCGTCACGCCTTTCAACGAGTGGAGCGTTACCCGCAAACTGCGCGTCACCCAGCAGGGTACCTACACCTCCAACTACTACATCAACGGCCAGCCCTGCACCCTGACAGAGCTACATGAACAGCTCCACCGCTTTCGCATTTACCCCGAAGGCTACAACGTCGTTCTCCAGGGGGATGTCACCAGCATCATTTCTATGAACCCCCGTGAACGTCGGGAGATCATTGACGAACTGGCGGGGGTGGCAGCATTCGATCGCAAGATCCACCAGGCTAAAGACAAGCTGGATGCAGTGAAGGAGCGGGAGGAGAAGTTTCGGATTGTCGAAAAAGAACTGATTACCCAGCGCGATCGCCTCGCCCAGGACCGGATCAAAGCCGAGAAGTACCAGCGTCTCAAGGCCGAATTTCAGAACAAGAGCCAGTGGGAAACAGTCCTGGTGTGGCGGCAGCAGGCGCAGCAGGCACAGCAGCTCCAGGAGCAGATCGAGGCGGGCGATCGCACCCTCACGGATCTCAACACCCAGCTCACCGCCGTGGCCGTCGAAATTCAGCAGGCTGCTGCCGAACTGGAGCGTCTCAATGCCCATGTGAAAGCGTTGGGAGAAGACGAACAGCTTGCCCTGCAATCCACCCTGGCCACCCGCGAAGCGGAACTGCGCCAGCTCCAGCGACAGGAACAGGAGCTTGCCACCGCCAGCCGAGAAATCGCCATCAATATCGATCGCAGTCAGCGCGAGATTCAGGAACAGACTGAAGCGCTGGAGAAACTGGTGCAGGCGAAAACCAGTGAAACGGCAAATCTGAGCGGATTGCAACGACAGCGGGACGAAGCCCAGCGCACGCTGGAGGCCAGTCGTGAGTCGGCGAATGCGATCGCCTCTGCGTCGGAAGCCTGGGTGCAGGAGCAGACTGTTCTGCGTCGTCAGGTCGAAGGTATTCTGCAAACGCTGGAGCCGCAGCGCACCGAGCAGGCCCGCCTCCAGGAGCGGCTGAATCAGCTTCAGGCCAAGATTCAAGAACAGAGTGAGTCGGTGGGGGCGATCGCCCAATCCATCGTCGAAAAACGCCAGGAGCGGGAGACGGTGGAGGCGCGTCACGGGACGTTGCAGCAGAATGTGGGGGCGATCGCCCAGAGCCTCGCCAGCGCCGAGCAGGAACTCCTGATTCAGCAGCAGACCCAGACCCGCCTGAGTCAGGAACAGCGCGACAAACAGCGGCAACTGGATAAGCTGGAGGCCCAGGCCCAGGCCATGCAGGAGGCCCAGGGGACGGGTGCGTCTCAGGTGATTTTGCAGGCGGGAATTCGCGGCATCTGTGGCCTTGTTGCCCAATTGGGACGGGTCGATGCCCAGTACCAGCTTGCCCTGGAAATTGCCGCAGGCGGACGACTGGGGAACATCGTTGTGGAGAACGATGGGGTTGCGGCAAAGGGGATTGAACTGCTGAAACAGCGCCGTGCCGGACGAGCCACCTTTTTACCTCTGAACAAAATTCGCTCCTCTGATCTCAAGCAAATCCCGGCCTGGAATCGTCCCGAAGGTTTTGTTGATTATGCGGTGAACCTGATCGACTGCGAGGATCGCTATCAGATTGTCTTCGCCTTCGTCTTTGGCAACACTGTCGTTTTCCGGACGCTGGAGCAGGCCCGTCAGCACATGGGTCAGTTCCGCATTGTGACGCTGGACGGGGAATTGCTGGAGTCCTCAGGGGCGATGACCGGGGGCAGTCTGTCTCAGCGGCAGGGTTCGCTACGCTTTGGTACGGTGGCTCCTGGTGAGTCCGCCGAGGCAGAGGAATTGCGCGATCGCCTGCGGGAAATCGAGCGGATTTTGCAGCGCTGTGAGGAGGCGATCGCCAGCGCCAGTGACGCCGTCAAACAGCAGTCTCAGAGCCTGATGGAGGCCCGCCAGCAAGAGCGAGAAGTGAAGCTCCAGGCCGATCAGCTCCAGCAGCAGATTCATTCTCTGGTCACCCAGGAGGCTCAACTCCGCACCCAGCTTTCGCAGCACAGCCAGGAGCTGAGTTCTACACACTCTCGCCTGCAAACCCTGGAGCGGGAGCTGCCCCAGAAGGAATCTGAACTGGCCCAACTGCGTCAAACGCTGGCGGCCCTGGAAGCCTCCCAAACCCACAGCGAGTGGCAGCAGATGCAGGCGGTGATTCGCCAGCAGGAGGCCGAATTGAGCGATCGCCAGTTGGCCCTCCGTACTGCCGAACAGCGTCTGCAAGACCTGGACAACCAGCAGCAGCGGCTCCAGGAGCGGGTTCAGCAATTTCGCCAGCGGCTCCAGGAGTACCGCATCCAGCAAACCGGGCAGATGCAGCAACAGTCGAGCGTTCGCAATCAGATTGTGGCCGCCGAGGAGCAGATCGGTCAGACCCGGCAGGCGTTGGCCATGCTGGAGCAAACTCTGGCGGCGGAGAAACAGCAGCGCGATCGCGCCGAGCGTTTGCTGGGGGAACGACGTAATGCCCAGCAGCAGTTGGAGTGGCAGTCGCAGAAACTCCTGGAAACCCAGCAGCAGCGGCGTCAGGAACTGGTGGGAATTCAGGCACAGTTAGAGGAAAAACGGGCGGATTTACCCGATCCTCTGCCGGAGATCCCCGAGGAGGTGACCGATCTGGCGGTGTTGCAGCATGAGCTGCGATCGCTCCAGCGGCGGATTGAGAACATGGAGCCGGTGAATATGCTGGCGCTGGAGGAATACGAGCGCACCCAAACCCGTCTGGAGGAACTCAGCCAGAAACTCGGCACCCTGGAGGAGGAGCGCACTGAACTCTTGCTCCGCATTGAGAATTTCACCACCCTGCGGCAGCGGGCCTTCAAGGAAGCCTTTGACGCGGTGAACGTCAACTTCCAGGGCATCTTTGCTCAGCTCTCCGACGGGGATGGCTATCTGCAACTGGATGACCCCAACGATCCCTTCAGCAGTGGCCTTAATCTGGTGGCTCACCCGAAGGGTAAGCCCGTCCGCCGTCTCGCCTCCATGTCGGGGGGCGAAAAGTCTCTCACGGCCCTCAGCTTTATCTTTGCCCTCCAGCGCTACCGTCCCTCTCCCTTCTACGCCTTCGACGAAGTAGATATGTTCCTGGACGGTGCCAACGTGGAGCGACTGTCGAAAATGATTCGGCACCAGGCGCAGCAGGCCCAATTTATCGTGGTGAGCTTGCGCCGACCGATGATTGAAAGTGCCGATCGCACGATTGGGGTGACCCAGGCGCGGGGAGCCTACACTCAGGTGCTGGGGATCGATCTGCAACAGCAACCGCAAAGTGCCTCAGTGTAGGGAAATTACAACCTGTGGCATATTCTCGACAGGCGGTAGAATCTTAAAGCAGATGCAGTTCCTTCTAGTTTCATTAAGATTATTGTACTTCTCGTGCGGTTGAGGTGCGGGGTGCAGGGGTGGAACCCCTGTGTGGGGGCACCACCCCCACACCCCCGTACCTCACCTGAGTAAGAACCGCTATAGTTAGTATTGAAATCTAGCAGCGACTACTGTATTGGTATTTCAATTCATTATTTCTTCCGCTCGATTTGCGATCGGGATTCGACATGACCTCTGAACAACTCTACCTCCGCTCCGATCTTCTAGGGACTCAAATCATCACCCGCGACACTGGTAAACGCCTCGGCGTCGTCAGCCAGATCTGGGTGGATGTAGACCGAAGGGAGGTAGTTGCCCTTGGTATTCGTGAGAATGTACTCTCCGGCGTGCTGTCTGGAATGCAGCAAATGATGTTGCTGAGCGACGTGCGCCAGATTGGAGATGTGATCCTCGTCGAAGACGACTCTGTGGTTGAAGACGACCTGAACGTTGAACCTTACAGTATTCTCATCGGCAGCGAAGTGATTACCGAGACCGGAGAATTGCTGGGCAAGGTCCGGGGTTTCAGGTTTAATCCTGCTGATGGTCGGGTTGAATCATTGATTATTGCTTCCGTCGGTCTGCCGTTTATCCCCGAAGGCGTGGTCAGCACCTACGAGCTGTCCATTGAAGAAGTGGTCAGTAGTGGCCCCGATCGCCTCATTGTCTTTGAAGGGGCTGAGCAGAAGCTGCGTCAGATGAGTGTCGGCCTGCTGGAGCGCGTTGGCATCGGTAGACCCCCGTGGGAACGGGACGACGACGAGGAATATATTATGCCTGTCGCTCCCTCTAACCAACTCCCCAGTGGGGTTCGTACTCCCGCGCCGCCGATTCGTACCCCTGCCCCCGCTGTCCGCGAAACCTGGGACGAAGACAACTGGGAAGAACCCGCCGTCCGCCGCCAGCCTGAACCTCTGCGTCAGCAGCGACAACTGGAGCCAGAGTACCTCGATGACGAGGACAATTGGAGTCGCGAACAGCCAAAGAAATACGCTCAGATGGAACCCGAGTACGAGCAAGAGGAAGACCTCTGGGCGGCGAAAGACCAACCCGAACCTTATCGTCCCCCTCAGGTGAATATTCCTGAACGGAAGAAGGTCGTTGAGTACGAAGAAGATCCGGATTACTAAAAAATGGGTGGCATCGCCACCCATTTTTCTTTTTTTTCTTCTTCTCGTCCCCAGGCTCCGCCTGGAGACGGGCTTTTGGAGGCACTGCCTCCTGCTCGAAGTTGGAGGCAGAGCCTCCAGATCGCATCCCCCGGCAGAGCCAGGGGACGAGAATATTACTAAAAAATGGGTGGCATCGCCACCCATTTTTCTTTTTTTTCTTCTTCTCG
>CAZVXA010000013.1:31865-57547 GCA_964630955.1 uncultured bacterium
CGAAGTTGGAGGCAGAGCCTCCAGATCGCATCCCCCGGCAGAGCCAGGGGACGAGGTAGAGGAGTATTTCCCGGCAGAGCCAAGAGAAAAGCACAAAAAAGGGTGGCATTGCCACCCTTTTTTATTGAGGAATAGGAATTAAATAACCTATATTTTTGTGGGACGGGCATCTTGCCCGTCCGGGCGGGTGAGACACCCACCCCACAGGTTCCTGGATCAACAATCCTAAGCCTTTTTCAGCCAGCTAAACATCGCCCGCAGGTCTTTCCCAACCTCTTCAATCGGGTGCTCCGCTTCACGGCGACGCATCGCGGTAAAGCCAGCCTTCCCTGACTGGTTCTCCAGCACAAACTCGCGGGCAAACTGACCCGTCTGGATTTCGTTGAGAATCTTCTTCATCTCAGCTTTCGTTTCGCTGGTGACGACACGGGGACCACGGGTGTAGTCGCCGTACTCCGCCGTGTTAGAGATGCTGTCGCGCATCGTGGCCAGACCACCTTCAACCACCAGGTCTACAATCAGCTTCACTTCGTGCAGACACTCGAAGTAGGCCAGTTCTGGCTGATAGCCTGCTTCCACCAGCGTTTCAAATCCGGCCTTGATCAGTGCCGATAGACCGCCGCACAGTACAGCCTGTTCGCCAAACAGGTCGGTCTCAGTTTCTTCGCGGAAGGTGGTTTCCAGAATGCCTGCGCGGGTGCCGCCGATGCCCTTGGCGTAGGCCATCGCGCGATCGCGTGCCCGTCCAGACGCATCCTGATAGACCGCGAACAGGCAGGGAACGCCTTCGCCCTGCTCATAGGTGCGGCGCACTAAGTGGCCAGGGCCTTTGGGAGCAACCATGACCACGTCCACGTTAGCCGGGGGAACGACTTGAGCAAAGTGGATGTTGAAGCCGTGGGCAAACAGTAGCACCTTGTCGCCCGTCAGGTGAGGTTCAATCTCGTTCTTGTAAACCGTCCGCTGTACCTCATCGGGTAACAGAATCATGATCATGTCGGCACTGGCGGCGGCATCTGCCACTGGCTTGACGGTCAACCCCTCAGACGCTGCCTTAGCGGCGGATTTGCTGCCGGGATAGAGTCCGACAATTACGTTCATGCCGCTGTCGCGCAGGTTCAGGGCATGGGCGTGGCCTTGAGAGCCATAGCCAATGATGGCGATGGTCTTCCCTGTCAAAGCGTCTAAATTTGCATCCGCGTCATAGTACATCCGAGCCATAAGGGGTTCTCCGTCCAGCAACTCTATAGAAAATGCCAAGCATTTGATTCTACCAAAGAGGAGGAAACCGGGGGAAGATCTTTGGGAAGTGCGGCAAGCCGTACCGCATTTCCCATCACCGCCCCTTCCATGTGCAACAATAATTGATGGTCAATACGCGCTTTAAGAGAATCCTGTGACTGCTACCCTTGCGAACCCTGGTGCCGCTCGACGTGCCGTTTTTCCCTTTACCGCTATCGTTGGCCAGGAAGAAATGAAGCTGGCCCTGCTGCTCAACATTATCGACCCGAAGATTGGCGGGGTGATGATTATGGGCGATCGCGGTACCGGAAAATCCACCACCATCCGTGCCCTGGCAGATCTGCTGCCCGAAATTGATGTGGTGGATGGCGATCCGTTTAACAGTTCCCCCACCGATCCCGATCTGATGAGTGAGGAGGTGCGCCAGCGGTTCCAGAGTCAGGAAGCATTGCCTCTAGCGAAGAAGAAAGTGCAGATGGTGGATTTACCCCTGGGAGCGACAGAAGACCGGGTGTGCGGCACTATTGACATTGAAAAAGCGCTGTCGGAAGGCGTGAAAGCCTTTGAGCCGGGTCTGCTGGCCAAGGCCAATCGCGGCATTCTCTACGTGGATGAGGTGAACCTGCTGGATGATCACCTGGTAGACGTGCTGCTGGACTCGGCGGCCTCCGGTTGGAACACCGTTGAACGCGAGGGGATTTCCATCCGCCACCCGGCCCGCTTCGTGCTGGTGGGTTCCGGTAACCCCGAAGAAGGGGAACTGCGTCCCCAGTTGCTCGACCGCTTCGGGATGCACGCCGAGATTCACACGGTGAAAGAGCCTGCGCTGCGAGTGGAAATTGTGGAACAGCGATCGCAGTTTGACCAGGACCCGGCCACCTTCCTGGACCAGCACCAGACGGAGCAGGACGCCCTGCGCCACAAAATTGTAGACGCGCAAAATCGTTTGCCCGCCGTGAAAATTGACCATGACCTGCGGGTGAAAATCTCCCAGGTCTGCTCTGATCTGGATGTAGACGGTCTGCGTGGGGATATCGTGACTAACCGGGCTGCGAAGGCGATCGCCGCACTGGAATGCCGCACTGAAGTCACCCTGGACGACATCCGTCGTGTTATTGGCCTTTGCCTGCGTCACCGCCTGCGCAAAGATCCGCTGGAGTCGATCGATTCTGGCTACAAGGTAGACAAGGTGTTCTGTCAGGTGTTCGGTGTGGCGGAACCTGAACTGGTGCAGAACGGTACCAAAGCTCGGTAATGCTTCCCAGTGAAGAAAAACGATCTGGAGTTCTACGATCGCAGTGCTGATGAATGGTGGGATCAAACCTCCAAAATCTTTGCGCTCTCCTATCTCAACCGACCACGATTTCAGTTCTTCGATCGCTACCTCCCTGACTGGCGCGATATGAAGGTCTTAGATGTCGGCTGTGGGGGTGGATTTACCTGCGAGTTTCTGGCGGAACGGGGGGCGATCGTTGCTGGCTTAGATCAATCTCATAAATGTATTGTGGCTGCCCAGGCCCATGCCCGCACCAGCGGTTTTGAGATTGACTATCAGAAAGGCGTGGCGGAAGAAATGCCGTTTGGCGATCGCACCTTTGATGTCGTCGTCTGCGTTGATGTGCTGGAGCATGTGGCCGACCTGGAGCAGGTGGTTGGGGAAATTGGTAGAGTCCTGAAACCGGGGGGATGTTTTTTCTTCGACACGATCAACCGTAACCTGAAATCCAGGATGGTCATGATCTGGCTGATGGAAAACCTGCTGGGTGAAATTCCCCGTGGCGTTCACGACTGGCACAAATTCATCCAGCCCCAGGAATTAACTCACCGATTGCAGCATCAGGGATTTTCAGACATAGAGATACGGGGATTTGATGTGTTTGGCAAAGCGCTCCGGCTGAACTTTGCGCCCTATTTCAACTATCGAAAAACAGGAGTCGTCGAGGTGGCGATTAACGATGACACGTCAATCATGTATATCGGGAAGGCTCGCAAGGCGGGGAGTAATGGATAATTTTCCGATGACGCCTTTAGAACCTGCCGATCGCCAGCGACTGATCTCGTTTATTGAGGAATATGCTCCCTTTGGCGAAGCAGAAGCGCAACACCAGATTGCGATTTTGGATTTGCTGCGAACCTGTGCAACGCCGCTCGATCGCCAGAATTATCAGGGATTCTCCGAGAAACCCCGCGCCTCTACAGACCGGGGAGGGATAGGAGCGACAATTGAGGGGTTCGATGCCCCGAAATCGCCATACAGGCGTACTATTTTGCGGTTTTCTTTGTATAATGTGAGACATGGAAAAGGCTTTCAGTTACCGCTTTTACCCATCTGCTGAGCAGGAATCGCTCCTGCGTCGGACGCTGGGCTGTGTCAGGTTGGTCTACAACCGCACACTGGCAGCGAGGACTGAAGCCTGGTCTGAACGGCAAGAGCAGATTGACTATGTTCAAAGCTCTGCCCTGCTGACGCAATGGAAAAAACAAGATGACCTCCAGTTTCTCAAGGAGGTGAGCTGTGTTCCACTCCAGCAAGGATTGAGGCATCTGCAAACGGCTTTCAAGAACTTCTTTGCAGGACGGGCGCAGTATCCCAACTTCAAGAAGAAGCGTAATGGGGGCAGTGCAGAATTCACCAAATCTGCCTTCAAGTGGAAAGACGGGAACGTATTTCTGGCAAAGTGTTTGGAGCCATTGCACCCGCCTCTGATGCGGAACAGGGCCGATGGTTTTCGGTGGCGGAATTGCGCCAGCTTGCCATCGATCCCGGAATGCATCGAATGAAGCAGAAGTGCTTGCAACGGGGGATTTTGACCGCCAATTGATTTACAGCGCTTTGCGCTGGCATACTGTTGAGCGCCGCGCTCAGCGCGGGGATCAACAAAAACTTCGCTCCTCACACGCTTGAAAAGCGCTGTAGCATGGGGCTGTACTGTGCTTTCCTGTTGCTGTGATCGTTTTGACCGAAGCCTCCGATCCAAGCCTCCCTGAGATCAACCGCCACGACCTGGAGGCCGCCTCCACCGTTGCAGCGCTACTGGGCCACACGGTGTACACCATCCCTGCTGATTTCTCCCGCTGTGGAACGGCTGAGAACGCAGTTGCCCACATTCCCACCCACCCTTCCAGAACTGCCGCTATCTGGCTGGGCTATGTTCCAACGCAGGAACGTTATGAAGCCATCTACACTGCACTTCTGCATAAGGGGATGCATTTGCTGAACACGCCAGAGGAACATCTCATCGTTCAGGAGTTTGACCGGGCCTACCCACGGTTGCTTGGCCTGACACCTCCCAGTGTGACAGTGACGCACGTCGATCAGGTGGCCCAGGCTGTTCAAACACTGGGTTTCCCCTTGTTTATCAAAGGGGCCATACAATCGCGTAAGGGCAAGGGGTGGAAGACGTGTGTGGCAGACACCCGGCAGGAGGCGGAACGGCTGACGCAGGAACTACTGGAGCAGTTGCCGGAGTACACCCGGGGGCGTGTGTTGCTGCGCCAGATGGTGAAACTGCGGTATGACAATATTGCGCCAAATGGATTTCCCTTAGGCCGGGAGTTTCGAGTATTGATTTATCGGCAACGGGTGATTAGCTATGGATATTACTGGGAGGTGGATGATCCGCAGCGATGGCTCTCTACCCCGGAGGAGGAGGAGATGTTTGCGATCGCCCTCGAAGCCACCCACCAACTGACAGTCCCGTTTGTGGCAATCGACATGGGGCAACTCGAAGACGGCTCCTGGACAGTCATTGAGACGGGTGATCCGCAGTTTTCAGGGTTGACCCAGATGCCGCTGATTCAACTATGGCATGAGCTAGAACAGGCAGTACAATACGCTGCATGAGTCGATTTTTTCGCCCACTAAAATACATTCCCTGGCTCGTTCTGGGGCAAATCGCCGCGCTGGCGGTGCTGATTCTGATTGTGTTTGAGGGGTTAGTTTGGGTACTGGTGAATCAGGTGCCCCTCGTTCGGAATCTTCTGAATGTTATTCTGGTATCTCCCGCAAATCCGCTGTTCTTCCTGGCGATCGCCTTTGTGGTCGGTGCGATCTCAGTTCTACTGCTGGAGCGACTGCGGCGAGATGTGATGATTACTGGGGGCAATCTGTGGGCGCTGGTGCTGTGCCTGCTGCTGCTGCTGGCGCTGCGATCGTTGCTTCCCATCCAACCGCTGGTGGGGGAGAACGAAACCACCTTGATTGGAGTGATTTTAGGCGTTTTCTGGCAGGGACGACGTTACTGGCGTTAGATCTTTTGGTATTTTGAGTCACAAATTATAACTCCGAGGTTCTATAAAATAGCCTCTCACTATTGCTAAATCAACTCTATGTTAGAGCCGCAGCTTGCGCCGACTGTCCCTGTTCAGGGATCACCCCCGATTCTGGAGTTCCGCGAGGTTGGTCTGGAATACCAGATGGACGGGCGGACGATGACGATTCTCGATCGCGTATCGTTCTCTGTAGAGCGATCGCAGTTTATCTCGCTGGTTGGTCCAAGCGGCTGTGGCAAGACGACGCTGCTGCGGATGGTGTCTGGTTTACTTCCGGTTGAGATTGGAACCGTCACGTTTCAGGGAGAACCAATCCGTGGGCCATTGCGGAGTGTGGGGATCGCGTTCCAGAACCCGGTGCTGCTGCCCTGGCGCAACACAATACAAAATGTGCTGCTGCCCCTGGAGGTGGTGCCACCCCATAAGCAGCAGTTCAAGCAGAAGCTTCCTGGCTATACAAAAGCTGCAGAGGAACTGCTGGCAACGGTGGGTCTTTCCAGCTTTAAGAAGCATTATCCCTGGCAGTTGTCGGGTGGGATGAGGCAGCGGGCCTCCCTCTGCCGTGCCCTCATCCACCATCCTGAAGTGCTGCTGCTGGATGAACCCTTTGGTGCGCTGGATGCTTTCACTCGCGAAGAGATGTGGGAAATGTTACAGGCGCTCTGGATGAAGACCGAGTGTACGTCAATGCTGGTCACCCACGACCTGCGGGAAGCGCTCTTCCTGTCCGATGTGATCTACGTGATGAGTCCTCGACCCAGCAAGATGTTGCTGGAACTGAAGGTGAACCTGCCCCGTCCGCGCACGCTGGATATGTGTTTCACGGATGAATTCCATCACCTCTACAATGAGCTTCGGCAGCATATTCACCGCAATTAGGCACAGAACAGCTTATGACCCGGCTACAAAAATTTCTCAAAACGAAGTCTGCCAGCTACATTTTGCCAACCGTTGCGACTATTGTCTTGCTGGTTGTCTGGGAGCTTTCAGTCAAAATCTTCTCGATTCCGCAGTTTATTTTGCCTGCTCCTTCTGCGATCCTGGCATCTTATGCCGAATGGAGTGAGGCTGTGATTGAGAACTCCCTGTTTACCCTTAAGACAACCACAATCGGCTTTTTGCTGGCGCTGGTGGCGGGTCTACTGCTGGGTTTTCTAATCGGTTACTCGAAGTTGGCCTACACGATGCTTTATCCTCTGCTGGTTGGCTTCAATACGATTCCCAAGGTGGCGCTGGTTCCACTGCTGGCAATCTGGTTTGGAATCGGAGCGGTGCCAGCCGTCATCACTGCATTTTTGCTGGCCTTTTTCACGATCGCTGTCAATGTCTCTCTGGGGTTGGCAACGGTTGAGCCTGAGATGCGCGATGTGATGAATGCCCTCGGCGCAACGAAAGTCGAAGTATTTCAGAAGGTGGGTTTCCCCCACTCTCTGCCCTACCTGTTTGCGTCGCTCAAGATTGCAATTTCCCAAGCCTTCATTGGTTCTGTTATTTCAGAGACCGTTGCTTCTAACAAGGGCATCGGCTACCTGATTGTGAGCGCCAGTTCAAACTTTGACATCCCTCTGGCATTCCTGTGTCTGCTGGTTTTAGCAATTATGGGTATGGTGCTATACGGCATCTTCGTGTTTCTTGAGAAGAAGATGGTGTTCTGGGTTCGCTAGTGACGCGATCGATTCAAGAATAGCTACCCGCGAAGCGGGTGGCTATTCTTTTTTTAGATATCGGGCAAATCTCGATTCATCCACCAGAACGGCTCCGGTGTCTCCATCTGAAGCGGAGTCAGGTCTGTCCCAGGTCGATCGGTACTCCAGGCCCACCACGCCGTCCCACACTCACACTCGTAAAACTCCTGCCACTTGCGTCGGTGGTCTTCAGTGAAAACGGGCGATCGCCGATTAATCCAGACCTGAGTTGCGGCAGCAGTTGTTGCATGACACTTCGGGCAGCAAAACTCCCAGGCGTGGACTGCCGGTTCAGTCCAGCTAGGAGGAACGGGAGTAAAAGCATCCATGAAGGCAGCAGAATGAAGGGTTGTTACACTATCCTACTCTTAGCAACCCCCGAAAGGCGGGAGCATCTTTACGGAAAAGCACAGGATCTGGCCCTGAACTTTTTTACCGAAAGGCCCAATTTTATGAAGGTCAGCCAGCGTGACTGAGCAACTGCGTGTTTTCGTCTACGGCACCCTCAAGCCCGGAGAAGCAAACTATCACTACTGCGAAGGTCATATTGAGTTCGAAATGGCGATTACCGCCGGAGTGCTCTACGACCTGCCGATGGGTTACCCTGCCATAACTGCTGGGGATGGATGGGTCAAAGGGTACCTGTTCACGTTTCGCGATTCCGCCCTGTTGCAGGTGCTTGACGAATTAGAGGATTACGATCCCCACCGCCCTCTTGAACAGAACGAGTACCTGCGGGAATGGATAGCGGTGTATCACCTAGATGAAGCGCCTCTGGGGTATGCCTGGTGCTACCGGATGACAGAAGCTCAGGCGAGAGCCTTTGGAGGAATACGGGTGTCTGGCGGCTGGTGGACGGGGGGGAATCAGTAAGTCGATGAGGGGCACTACAGAGACGCAGGGGGCGCAAAGACTCTTCTCTTCGTCCTCTGCGCCTTCGCGATACCCCCACTCTCAAGGATTTTGTTCGGGCAGGAATAGCGGTTTCTGTGCAGGTTGATTGCCCGTTGATTCACCCACTGTCGGTATATCTACCACCGGGCGATCCAGCGCAATCATCAACCCGTCAGTAGGCAGGTCGCTCTGGGGCTGTTGGGCTACCTGCTGCACTGCATCGGGAGCCAGGAGTGTGGCCAACGCACCCACTAGGGCAGCAGCAATGCCCGCACCACCCCAGGCGATCGCCCGCCTGGGACGACGCTCCAACCGGGAGAAGACCTGCTCTACGGTCTGCTCAACGGGCACCTCTGAAGTAGGAAGGGATAAGCTCCGCATTCCCTGCCGCAGGCGCATCAAACGGGCATACATTGCCTGCGCTTCGGGGTCGTGCTCCAGCCATTGCTCAACCTGGTGGCGCTCAGCCGCAGTGACTTCACCGTCCAGGTAGGCGCTCAATAATTCAAAGCGATCGCGCTTCCAGTAGCCATTGCTGTCAGCAGCAGCGGGCAGGTCTGCTTCGTCAGGGCGATCGTGCTCTTCACCATCAAAATTCAGGTTCATCGTCGGCTTCTGTAGGGACTCAAGGTCAGCGGGGAAAGTTCAACCAGAAAATTGAAACGGATCAGCAGTTGAGGAATGTTCCCGATAAAGGAACTATACCGATAGCTTGCCGCAATTTCCAGTCACACACATCACACCTGAAGCTTAAGACGGTCGGAGGCGCAATTTAGTTTCAACCTGCGGTGATCAACCGTCCAGATAATTTTGCAGTTGGGATTGGAGGCGTTGGCGAGCACGGGCAATCCGAGACTTCACAGTGCCTAATGATACTCCGGTGAGTTCTGCGATTTCTTCGTAGGCCATCCCTTCAATTTCACGCAGCACGATGGTAGTGCGGAAGACCTCTGGCAAGTCGGCGATCGCCTCACGCAACTGATCGTAGAACTCGCGCGTTGCCAGGTCTTCGGACGGTCCCGGGGTGTCGCAGGCAATCTCCCAATCCATCTCGCCATCCTCCAGATTCCGGGGTGCATCCAGCGATAGGGGGCTATCCACCCGTTTGCGCTTGCGCAACTCGTCATAGAACAAATTTGTGGCAATTCGGCTGAGCCAACCGCGAAACTTTGCTGGCTCCTGTAATCGGCCAATGTTGCGGTAGACCCGAATCCACACCTCCTGAGCCAGGTCAGCCCGGTCTGTCCAATCAGGCGCCAGGTGATACAGCACCTTGTCAATGTGAGACTGGTAGCGGCGAATCAGTTCTGAGAAGGCATTCTTATCGGGGCGCAGCCCACTCTGGCACCGCAAAATTATGTCGTAGTTTGAGAGTTTCTCAACCGGGACAAAATGTTGAGAAACGGCTGCTTTGACCGCCGACCAGGGTGCAGGGAGCGACTCGTTCATGGGTAGCGCTGGAGTGTGAGGGACAATTTCTCTGTCTGATGCTGGCATGGTAAAAAAGTTCCTACCCTTTTGCAAAACTTCACCGGGCTGTAGTGGATAGATGCGGATTAGTGCCTGGAACCAAACGTTGACAGCGACCAGCCGTTAGCATATTGCAGCGGATGCTGCACAGAGAGAATGAATAACATTGCGGTACAAACGCAGTACAACCATCTCAAATCGTTCATTTCAAATCGTTGCGTGTACCGCTTTGCAGCATTACTGTATTGCTTCACTGTCGATCGTTGCTCTCATCCGTAGACGGTTTTTCTATCTGCACATCCCCCAAACCTGAAATCATTTTTATATTCATCACACATTAATCAATGTTGACAAAAGCAGCCGCAGTAAGTTGATGCAGCGATCGCAGCACCAATTGCGAATGTACCTATTGCTTCCAGCGACAGGATTCCGTCAACCGGAAGAAATGGAGTAATTTCTCAAAAATCTTCAAATTATCGGGCACAAAAATTTGGGACAAACGTCTACGGCCTGCTGCCATCAGCAGGTGAAATACAGCGCTTTGCACTGAGATAGAAACAAAGTTTTTATTGAGAGCCGTGTGGAGCGCGGCTCTCAACAAAAACTTTGTACCACACGCGCTTGCAAAGCGCTGTAAGTAACTGGACTTTTGGCTATTTGCCCCATAACGCCGCGAAACGCTCTCGTAGAGAGCGTTTCGCGGAGAACTTAATTTTAGTGCCGATTGTTTCTGAAGCAATCGGCGCGATTTAGTCAAAAGTCCAGCACTTACATCCCAAATCGAAAACGCCCCAGTGTTAATTGGCCATCAAAGGTGTAGAAAGTGACGCGACGGATGTTTTTGCCGCGCAGGCTCAAAGGTACGTTAGGAGGAATTGTAGAACCGGAACCTGCCAGATTCGCTCCAGTTTCAATTTGCGCAACAGGGGTATCGGTCTCATCAAAGGCCGCCATCACCGTGCGACGAGAACTGGTGACATAGCCCGTCACAAATTTGACTGGAGTCGCAAATGTGGCTTCCAACCAGCCCCGCTTAGGCGACCCCATCAAGACGAGTTGCGCGTTGACACTGGGATAGGCCGGGTTTGAGGGGACGAGAGCGATCGCATTTGAGAACTGTACCCCCAGATCATGAAACTGGTCTTCGACCACCTCAAACGGCTGTAATTGCTTCAGGTTCAGTTCCTTGAACGCTAACTCAGTAATGTCAGGTTGCGGCAGTGCCAGGGTTGCTTCCCCTGGAGCCGTCACTTCGACCTCTGATGGCGGATAACAATCGGGGTCTGCAAATTCCAGGCTGTGAAAAGCGGCATCAGGGGATGGAGGCTGCGATCGCGCCTGAGGCTCGATCAATGTCTCCTCTAACCACTCCTGGTAAAAATTAGCCATAGTCACCGGGAATCTCCACCTAGATTTCTGCCAAAAAAATGCTCAAACTCGGCAACGCTCCAAGAATATGGAAACAGACCAGGGCGGACTGTACCTACAGAACTTTTGCCCAATCGCGCACTCAACCGACAGAAGCGTGAAAACAGCGGTCACAGCCCCTGATGGAATTGAGTTGGGTCGTACCAGTAGAGCAGGATTCAGGCTCTGAAAGGGTGAGGGGGATCACCCCCCGCTGGCGAAAAAAATCTACACCCAGGACAGAAACGATATCTCGCATTACTGGTTACGCTGTCACAGTAGACAGCGATTTTCAACCAATGTTTCAACCAATGGTTTTAGCACCCGGATCAGCAGACAATTGCGCTGCTTCACAAGAACCATTCGCGGTAGTTCGCCCTAATTCAGACACCTCTGAGCCACATTTTCTAGGATGAGATCAGTACAACACCAAAGTTGGCTGTATGAACTTCATCCTTTCACGACTCCTCACGCCAAAACCCTCAACTTCAACCGTGTAATAAATACCAGTTATTACTCTTCGGCTTTTCAATTAGCTTAGAGCATAACTTAAAGCTCATTCATAATCAAGTAACGACAATCAGGACAGGTTTGAAGTAATGTCTCGATTCCTTGGATTTCAGCAACAATCTATCATCACCCATCTTGGTCGGATGGTGTACTACATTGCAGACGAGATGTTTCAGTCGGAAAGTTTCCCTGACCCGTCTATTGAACCGCTCGTTTTTCTGCATGGTTTTGGTGGTGGCTCCTCAGCCTATGAGTGGTCTAAGGTGTTTCCTGCTTTTGCCAGCCGTTACCGGGTGTTTGCACCTGATCTGATAGGTTGGGGCCAGTCGGATCACCCGGCGCGAAACTATCAGATTGAGGATTACCTCACCACGATTCGGGAGTTTGTAGAGCAGATCAGCCCGTCTCCAGTGACGGTGATCGCTTCTTCCCTCACGTCTGCCTTTGTTATCCGCCTTGCCATTGAGTATCCACACCTGTTTAAGTCCCTGATCCTTACTACCCCATCGGGCCTGTCGGACTTCGGGAATGATTACCGACGCAGTTTTTTCGCCCAACTCATCAGTACGCCAATTCTCGATCGCGCTTTCTACACCTTTGGCGTCGCTACCCCACAGGGCATCCGCAGTTTTCTGGAGCAGCGGCAGTTTGCTAAGCGCGATCGCATTTCTCAAGAGATCGTCGATGCCTATTTAGAATCGGCCCGTCAACCCAATGCAGAGTATAGTGCGCTATCGTTTGTGCGCGGCGATCTGTGCTTTGATCTATCTCTGTACGTGCCTCAGCTCAAAACCCCGACTGCCATGATCTGGGGAGAAGCGTCTGAGTTCACGGGACCGGAACTGGGACGGAGGTTTAAGGAACAAAATCCAGAGGCGATTCGAGAACTGATCCTGTTGCCCGATGTCGGGTTAACGCCTCAGTTAGAACTGCCTGGAGTGACGATCGGATTGATTGAGCGGCTATTAAGGAGTTTTCCGTAAAAGAAGCGACTCGTTGTGTGGGCGGTTCCCCCCGCGTAGTGGGGGGAACTGCCCACACAACGCAGGTAATTTTATTGCTGGAAATCTCCTAAGGACACTTCAGAGGGCGGAGAAACCGTTGTATAGCGCTCCGCGCTCAGGCAAACCACAGATTTTCATGTGAGAGCCGCGCTCCGCGCGGCTCTCACATGAAAATCTGTACTGCACCAGACTGAGAAACGCTATAAGAGGTGATTGGATGCTGAAAGCGCTTTTATTTGATCTGGATGGCACACTGGCGGACACCGATCCAATTCACTACGAAAACTGGCGTGCGATCATGGAGCGCTTTGGCATCACAATCGATCCCCCCTACTACAAAGCCCAATTTAGCGGACGTCTGAATGAGAAAATTATTTCGGATATGCTACCTCAGCTCTCGCTGGAAGAAGGGCGGCAGTTAAGCGACTACAAAGAGGAGCAGTTCCGCGAGCAGGCAACCCGGTTGCAGCCAATGGCAGGACTGCTGGAACTGTTGGATTGGATGGAGTTTCAGGACTTGAAACGGGCCGTTGTGACCAATGCCCCCCTGGAAAATGCTCAGTTTATGCTGCGGGTGCTGAAGTTGGAGGCTGTTTTCCCCATCGTGATTCTGGGGGAAGCACTGCCGCGAGGAAAACCCGATCCCCTGCCTTACCAGGCAGCGCTGGCCCGATTGGGGGTTGTACCAGAGGAGGCGATCGCCTTCGAAGACTCTGGTTCCGGGGTGCGCTCCGCAGTTGGCGCTGGCATCCCAACGGTGGGAGTTGCCTCCAGCCAGTCACCGGAGCAGCTCTATGAGTGGGGAGCGAAGCTGGCGATCGCCGACTTCACAGAACCACCTCTGTGGGACTGGCTTAAGCAAGCGGTTTTCCTTGATACTAAATAGAGGAATCTACCGGGGATAGGCACATGCTGTCGAAGGGCTTTGAGATTGAGATGTATACTGGTACGCCCCAGGGTGACATCATTGGCTTTGCTGACCAGATCGTTTCTGATCTCGATGGCTTCGTTCGGGAACCGGATACCCGCAATGTTGAATACACAACGCCGCCCCTCTACCGCTACGAGCGGCTTCTCTGCGAATTGGTTCGTCCCCGAGTGCGGCTGCGCTCGTACCTGAAGCAAAAGGGCGATTATACCCTGATTCCCGGCAGTACGCTGGCCCTGGGTGGGGGCAATCGCTTCCATCGATCTGACCCCGGCAACCCCTACCACGACTACATCGAACAGACCTACGGCACCAGTGTCGTCACCGCCAGCGTCCACATCAACATTGGTATTTCTGACCCGGAACTGCTGATGCGCGCCTGCCGTCTGGTGCGGGTCGAGGCTCCTCTGTTCCTGGCTCTCAGCGCTGCTTCCCCTTTCTTCAATGGAGAAATTACAGGTAACCACTCCACCCGCTGGCGGGTCTTTCCCAAAACGCCTGCCCACGTCCCCTTGTTTGAAAGCCACGCCCATTTTATTCGCTGGACAGAACAACAGCTTGCCCTGGGCACCATGCAGAGCGTTCGCCACCTGTGGTCTTCGGTGCGGCCCAATGGCGATCGCCGCCCCTACAGCCTGAATCGCCTGGAACTCCGGATCTGCGACCTGGTGAGTGACCCGGTGGCCCTGCTGGCGATCACCGCTCTCCTGGAGGCTCGCCTCCTGCAACTCAGCAGCGATCCCAGCCTCGACCCCCTCACCCTCAGTCAATTCTCTGCTGAGGAACTGGTCACCCTCACCGACGAGAACGAAATCGCCGCTGCCGAAAACAGCCTGGACGCCGAGCTAACGCACTGGCAGGATGGCCGCAAGCGAATCGCGCGGGACTGGGTGGAAGAACTGCTGGACGAAGTGGGGGCGATCGCCAAACAGGATGGCTTCGGCTGCTTCCTCCAACCCATCCACAAAATTCTCCGCGAAGGAAACGAGGCCCAGCGCTGGCTGAAGTGGATCGACCAGGGCATGACCAACCGGGAGGTAGTCATCCAGGCGATCGAAGAAACCGCAGCAGTAGAAGCCGCTCTCTCGGAAGAAATCTGTCAGCCGCTGGTAGCATAGGCAGAACTTTACCTGGGGCGAATCAGAAACTACCTGAACGGAGCTGAGAGATCCACCTGAGCAAAACCCAACGAGCTACCTGAGCGGAGTCGAAGGTAGCGGCCCTAACCCAAAGGATTTTCCTGCGGCTGGCTTCGGCTCCGCTCAGCCAGCGGCATCTCTTTCAGTTAAAGTTTCTTCTCTTAAAGGGATTTCTCCTTTTCCTAAATCTATCCATGCAAAAATTCTTTGTTTTCTGTTTGAGCCTCTGTCTGACCACGATTGCCCTCTTCACATCGCCAGTGCCTGCGATCGCCACTGAACTTCAGAGCGGTGCTGAGATCTTTGAAGTTCACTGTGCGGGGTGCCATGTGAATGGTGGAAATATCATTCGCAGAGGCAAGAACTTAAAGAAAAAGGCGCTGGAAAAAAATGGCTATTCGACTGTGGAGGCGATCGCCCAAATCGTCACTAATGGAAAATCAAATATGTCTGCGTATAAAGATCGTCTGACGCCAGAACAAATTCAAACGGTTGCGGCCTACGTGTTAGAGCAGGCAGCAGCGGGATGGCAGAAATCTCAGTAAGTAGGCATGGAAAAAGTCGAAACCCCAAAAGCTGTTCCGCCCGCTACGCGGGCGGAACAGCTTTTGGGGTTTCTTGTGCTATCGACAATCGACCTTGTCCGATATCTGAAATCTTGCACCTTGCTTAAAGAAAAACCAAAACCCTGATTCTGCTGCCGCAGAACTGCGGCAGAATCAGGGTTTTGGTTTCTGGTGCAAGATCTCAGATACCCTCTTACCCTGATTGATTTTTCAATTTGTGGGGATGAACCAGTAAGAGCAGGGTCATTTCATTCTCGATTTGGGGTATGAATTTACCCAAAGTTGAACTGTAGGATGGGCAAAGGACGGCAGTCCGTGCCCATCACCATTCGTATGGATTGATGGGCACGCTTCGCTTTGCCCATCCTACCCTGCTCAGATACCCTCTTACCCTGATTGATTTTTCAATTTGTGGGGATGAACCAGTAAGAGAACTACTTCGCATCCGTATCTTCTTCATAAAACGTTCGTGGAATTATCAAGCGCCTATCAAGTTTGGGGGCTGATCTCGGTAATCTCCTTCAGGTTTGTTATCAATGAATAAAGGAGATTGACAGGCTACCGACGCTCAATGAGGCGCTTTACGGCTTAAATCAGACTTTCAAACGCACACACTTCCTGTACAGAGTTAACCTCTTCTGCGAATCATACTTTGATGGATTCCAGAATTGAAAGATGACACTGTAGAGTGGTTTCCCTATGGATCGTTGATTGAATACTCGATTTATCGTTTCGGTGTATCGTTATGCTTCTTGCACACGCAGTTGATCACGCTCAGATTAAACGTCTTCTGTATGGTTGTTTGGAACGTCAGCTTTCCCAGGATGCTTTGAACTGGTTAAACGAAAAGCTGGAACAGATTGCCAGTGAAAGTTCTGAGCGATCGCTGTTTGCCACTTTTAGCGCTATTTCTCGCCGCACTGGAAAGCAAGATTTACACCTCCTTCCCAACGAACAACAGGCAGCGTTTGATCTCTGTCTGGGCTGGTCACCGGAACACTGGAGTGTAGACCAGGCGGCAAGAACCGTGCTGCTACTGACGTTTCCCCATCAGGACGCAAACCGCTACCACAAGGCAATCACCACACTTTTCTCTACCGCCGACGTGAACGAACTGGTGGTGCTGTACCAGAGCCTACCGATCCTGCCCTATCCCGAAAAGTTTCTGCCGCAAGCTGCCGACGGTCTGCGCACCCACATGTCGCCAGTCTTCAATGCGATCGCCCTCAACAATCCCTATCCCGCCGAATTCTTCGATACCCCCCGCTGGAACCAGATGGTGTTGAAAGCCTTGTTCGTTGGTAGTTCCCTCAGTCAAATCTGGGGACTCGACCCACGAGCTAACCCTGAACTGGCCCGAATGCTGGTGGACTACGCCCACGAACGCTGGGCTGCCAAACGCCCCGTCGATCCCGAACTCTGGCGACCTGTTGGCCCTTTTATCACCGAAGCTAACCTTCCCGACCTGGAACGCATCATCGCCAACCCCGACCCTACCCAACAAAAAGCTGCCGCCCTCGCCTGCTCCCAATCAAATTTGCTCCAGGCGCGATCGCTCCTTTCCCAGCACCCCGATTTGCAATCGGTAATCGATGCTGGCGATCTGAGTTGGAATAGCCTCTATGGGGCGGGATGACGGTGGATGGGTAGATGGGTGGATGGGTAGAGGAGGCTTTCCCGCCAGCGACCCTCCCCCTCCACTCTCCCATCCATACGGGTTTAGCATTCGGTCACATGATTCTATAACTTCGCCATAACTAATTGGCCCGAATGCTAAACCCCTACCCATCCACCCATCCACTCATCCACTCATCCACTCATCCACCCATCCACTCATCCACTCATCCACTCATCCACCCATCCACTCATCCACTCTCCCTCTGTATCAGGAATCTCACTATGATCTTCATCGACCCACATATTCACATGACCGCTCGCACCACCTACGATTACATGGTGTTGCAACAGTACGGCGTGGTAGCGATTGTTGAGCCGTCTTTCTGGATGGGACAGCCGCGCACCAGTGCAGGCACGTTTAAGGACTACTTCAGCAGTCTGGTGGGATGGGAACGCTTTCGGGCGGCGCAATTTGGGATTCGTCACTACTGCACGATTTCGCTTAATCCGAAGGAAGCAAACAATGAGGAACTGGCGGAGCAGGTGATGGAACTGCTGCCGCTCTACCTGTGCAAGGAAGGTGTGGTGGCGATCGGGGAGATTGGCTACGACGAGATGACCCCTGTGGAGGACAAGTATTTCCGGTTGCAGTTGGAGATGGCCAGGGACCTGGACAAGTTGGCCCTGATCCACACGCCGCACCGCAACAAGAAAGAAGGCACCTCCCGCAGTCTGGACGTGTGTCTGGAGCACGGGATTGACCCCGGTCGTGTGATCGTGGATCACGTCAACGAAGAGACGGTGAAGGAAGTACTCGATCGCGGTTTCTGGGCAGCTTTTTCCATTTATCCGCAGACCAAGATGGGCAACAAGCGGATGGTGGAACTGGTGAAGCAGTATGGCAGTGAACGCATCATCATCGATAGCGCTGCGGACTGGGGCATTAGTGACCCCCTGGCGGTACCCAAGACGGCTCAACTGATGCTGGAGATGGGGATTCCCGAATCGCAGGTGCGAGCGGTGTGCTACGAGAACGCGCTGACTGCTTATGGGCAGAGCGGCGAAATGAACGCTGAAGATTGGCTCAATCCCCCCGCCGTCGATCAGCGGCAGTTGTTCAACGGGAACTCCGTCCTGCGGGGTCAGGAGCCTGTGGTTGCAGGTGATTTCCCTGCGACAAAGCCGGAGAGCGATCGACTTGCCGCCCTGGTGATTGAATAACCTGCATCATTTGAACAACTGTTACCACTGCAATTGGGGGACTTTTCATGCTGGCACCCAGCGTCAAATCTCAATCTTTCTGGGCCTACCTGCAAATGATGCGCCCTGCTAACATTCTGACGGCCTGGGCTGATATTCTGGTGGGCTTTGCGGCATCGGGTACAGTGGTGGCCTTGAGCGCTCAGCCGGAATTCACCCCCTCCTCACTGCTGCCGCTGGTGTGGCTCCTCCTTTCCACAACCGGACTCTACGGTGGTGGTGTAGTGTTCAACGACATCTTTGATGCTGAGTTGGATGCCCAGGAGCGCCCAGAACGGCCTTTGCCCAGTGGACGCGCTTCGATGTCGGGAGCGATCGCCCTCGGTGTAACTCTGCTGGTGCTGGGGGTGGTGGCCGCGGCTCAGGTGTCGCTGCTGAGTGCGGCGCTGGCGGCGGGAATTGCGACCGCCGCTCTGCTGTATGACGCTGCCAGTAAGCACAGTGCCCTTCTGGGGCCTGTGAATATGGGGCTGTGTCGTGGGATGAACTGGCTACTGGGGGTGAGTGTAGTGCCGCTGATGGTGCAGACCCACTGGTTCCTGGCGCTGATTCCGCTGGTTTACATCGCAGCGATTACTGCCATCAGTCAGGGTGAAGTCCACGGCGGTAGCCAAACCACAGGAGTGATTGCACTGCTGCTGCTGAATTCTGTGATTGGTGGCGTTCTGGGGCTGGGGCTGCTGGAGAATTACCACCTGCTGGGAGCCATTCCCTTTGTCGTCGGATTTGGCGCGCTGGTGGTGCCCTCCTTTGTCCAGGCCACTTTGGAACCGCAACCGGATCCCATTCGCAAAGCGGTACGAACGGGCATTCTTTGTCTGATTGTGCTGGATGCGGCGATCGCCTCCGGTTTTGCCAATCCCCTCTACGGCCTGCTGGTGCTGTCGTTGCTGCCTGTCTCTAAGCAGCTTGCAAAGCTGTTTGCTGTTACATAAATTGATTCCTTCAAATCACCTGGTTTTCAGCTCCTTTCTTAATTCACTCGATTCTCCCTAACGCCGTTATGAACTCACTCACACAACTGCCTGTCGCTGTCCCAACCACTCTGCCGCCCATCCATCAAGAGGTGGTTGTTCGCTTTCAGTACGATGTCCACTTCACCAGTGGTCTGTTTCAGGTGAGTAATCCGCTGCTGGCTGAAGCAATCGCCACTGACCTGGAAGCAAAGCCGAAGCGGGTGCTGGTGGTGGTTGATGCAGGTGTTGCAGGATCGCACCCCAACCTGCTGTCCCAGATTCAGGACTATGCTGTGCGCTATGGCGATCGCCTGACGCTGGTGGCTGACCCGCTGGTGGTTCCCGGTGGTGAGGCGGTGAAGAACGCGGTGGAGTGGGTCGAGAAAATTCACCTGCTGATTGACCAGGTGGGCCTGTGCCGTCATTCCTATGTGATGGCGATCGGTGGGGGAGCCATGCTGGATATGGTGGGCTATGCAGCGGCAACGGCACACCGGGGAATTCGCCTGATTCGGGTGCCTACCACGGTGCTGGCACAGGACGATTCAGGGGTGGGTGTCAAGAACGGCATCAACGCTTTTGGGAAGAAGAACTTCCTGGGCACCTTTGCGCCGCCGACGCTGGTGCTGAACGATGTGGATTTTCTGCTGTCGCTGGATGACCGGGACTGGCGATCGGGCATTGCTGAAGCGGTGAAGGTGGCGCTGATTAAAGACAGCCTGTTTTTTGAGTGGATTGAATCCCACGCCGGGAAGCTGGCGAAGCGAGATATCCATGCTTTGCAGCAGGTAATTTACCAGAGCGCACGACACCACCTGAACCACATTGCCAACTATGGTGATCCGTTTGAGATGGGGTCTTCTCGTCCGCTGGACTTTGGTCACTGGTCTGCTCATCGTCTGGAGCATCTGACGCATTATGGACTGCGGCACGGTGAAGCGGTGGCGATCGGCATGGCCCTCGATAGCACCTATTCCCACCTCTGCGGTTTGCTCTCCCGTGGGGAATGGCAGCGGATTCTCAACACGCTCAAAGTTCTGGGTTTCACGCTCTACGTGCCTCAGCTAGGGGCACATCTGGATGACCCCCTGCATCCGCAATCCGTGTTCCGGGGGCTGAACGAGTTCCGAGAGCACCTGGGTGGACAACTGACGCTGATGTTGCTGAACTCCATTGGTCGAGGTGTTGAAGTTCATGCCGTTGATTTTGGGCTGTATCGAAAGGCGATCGATTTGTTGCGGGAGATTTAACCCCACCCCAGATCTCCCCTTGCCAGGGGGAGGGAGCCGAAACCAGACTTACTACGAATAAAACCATGAGAGCAGGCCATCACTACCACCTCACCTACTGCACGAATATCCATCCGGGGGAAAGCTGGCCCGAAGTCGCCACCAACCTTACTGCTTTTCTGCCCGAACTGAAGCGTCGGCTATCCCCAAATGCCCCTTTTGGCATTGGATTACGATTGGCAGATATCGCCAGCCGTGAGTTGCTGGACAGGGAGCAGATTAATTGGTTCCGCGCCTGGTTGAGCGAACATGACCTTTATGTGTTTACGCTCAACGGGTTTCCCTACGGTGGATTTCACCGACAGGTGGTGAAAGACCAGGTTTATGCGCCCGACTGGTCGAAGGGCGATTGCCCCTCCGGTGAACTGCAAAGCAAACGTCTGGAATACACGCTAAGACTGATTGATATCCTGGCAATGTTGCTGCCTGATGGCATGGATGGCGGAATTTCTACGGTGCCGCTGTCCTACAAGCCCTGGTGGGCGAACAGAAGTGCTGAACAGCAGGCCGTGTTTCAAACCAGTGCGCTCAACCTGGCGAAGGCGACCGCTGCAATGGCGCAGATTTACCAGCGCACGGGGAAACTGCTGCATCTGGATCTGGAACCCGAACCCGATGGCATGATTGAAAATGCTGCTGAAGTAGTAGCCTTCTTCCAGCAGTGGTTATTGCCTTTTGGAGGCGCGTGGTTGGCTGACCACATGAGAATTTCCCTGGAACAGGCAGAACAATATCTGCTGCAACACATTCAGGTCTGCTACGACACCTGCCACTTTGCAGTCGAATATGAGCAACCCCAGGACGCTCTGGAGCAGTTTGCCAAAGCTGGAATTCAGGTTGGCAAAATTCAGCTCAGCGCAGCCCTTAAACTCAACGTTCCTCCCGATATGGCGGATCGCAAATTCCTGATGCAGAAACTCCAGCCGTTTGCTGAGTCCACCTACCTGCATCAGATCATCGAACGTCACCCCGACGGGACGCTGAAGCATTTCCAGGATCTGATGACCGCTCTTCCAGAACTGGAAACGACCGCTGCGGAGGAGTGGCGCACCCATTTCCACGTCCCAATTTTCATTCAGGATTACCAGGTATTCCAATCCACCCAGGCCGATATTCCTGCGCTTCTGAAAATTCTCCCCACCTATTCCAACTGCACACATCTCGAAATTGAAACCTACACCTGGGACGTGCTTCCTGCTGAGATGAAGTTGGATTTGCTGACCTCGATTCAACGGGAATATGAGTGGGTGTTGTCGGTGTTGGGGAAAGTGAGCGATCGCCAACAGGTTGCCGTTTTCCAGTAGTAACGCGTCACCTTTGATTGATGCGTTACGCTATCGCTAACGCATCCTACGATCAACTGCTCCTTTTTCAAGAAGATTCTTGTACTATGCAAAAAACCGTTGTTCTAAACGTTGTCGGACTCACTTCTGCGCTATTGGGGAAATATACACCTCGTCTCTCTCAATGGGCATCAAAGGGTAAACAAACCACAGTCAATCCTGTTCTTCCTGCCGTCACTTGTAGCGTTCAGACAACCTATCTGACGGGCAAGTATCCTTCTGAACACGGCATTGTCGGCAACGGTTGGTATTTCCGCGACGACTGTGAGGTCAAGTTCTGGCGGCAGTCGAACAAGCTGGTGCAGGCTCCCAAGGTGTGGGATACGGCGCGATCGCTCGACCCTAATTTCACCTGCGCCAATCTGTTCTGGTGGTACAACATGTATTCCACCGCAGATGTTGAGGTGACGCCACGCCCGATGTATCCCGCCGACGGACGTAAACTGCCGGATATCTATACGACGCCTGCTGAACTGCGGCCTCAGCTTCAGGCAGATCTGGGACAGTTCCCGCTATTCAAGTTCTGGGGACCTGCGACCTCGATTGAGTCCAGCCAGTGGATTGCCAATTCTGCAAAGTGGGTAGAACAGCGCCACAGTCCCACCCTGACGCTGGTTTACCTGCCTCACCTGGACTACTGCTGTCAGAAGGTGGGGAATGACCCGGAGGCGATCGCCAAAGACCTGCAAGAGATCGATACCGTGTGCGGCGATTTAATCGACTTCTACGAGGCCAGAGGCGCACAGGTGATTGTGCTGTCGGAGTACGGCATTACGAATGTATCGCAACCCGTTCATCTAAACCGTGTGCTGCGGGAAGCAGGACTGCTGGCGGTGCGGGAAGAGCTGGGTCGAGAACTGCTGGATGCGGGAGCCAGTCAGGCATTTGCGGTCGCTGATCACCAGTTGGCCCACATCTACGTGAATGACCCTGAAGTGCTGCCCAGGGTGAAGGCACTGTTAGAGAAAGTGGATGGCGTTGCCCAGGTGCTGGATGAAGCAGGCAAGCAGGAATATCATCTGAACCACCCCCGCTCTGGGGAACTGGTGGCGATCGCTCAACCGCAAGCCTGGTTCACCTACTACTACTGGCTGGACGACAACCGCGCCCCCGACTTCGCCCGCACCGTAGATATTCATCGCAAACCGGGCTATGACCCTGCTGAGATGGTGATCGATCCGCAAATTAAACTGCCCAGGCTGAAGCTTGCCACCACCCTGCTGAAGAAAAAACTGGGTCTCCGCACGCTGATGGAAGTCACCCCATTGGATGCTGCTCTGATCAAGGGATCTCATGGGATTCTGCCGCCGACACCAGGAGATGCACCGCTGCTGATCACCCGTCAGTCGGAGCTGTTGAAGGGCGATCGAATTGAGGCACCGGAGGTGTGTGAGATTATTCTGAACCACCTGTGCGGCAGCAGAGTAGTTGAGGAATCGGCAATCCCTGTATAATCCGCCTCGATCGCGCCGATTCTCCTGAACACTCTTGCAGAAGGCGTTTCTCAGCATGGTATCGCCGCTGCCCAGCGAGTAGGGCGGAGTGCAGGGGTAAAATTCCTGCACTCCATCCCCACCACTACAGCGACATACAGCGCTTTGCGCTGAGCTAAAACCAAACTTTGTGTTGAGAACCGCGCGGAGCGCGGTTCTCAACACAAAGTTTGTACTAAGTATGTGGGCGTGGAAAAAGTTGAAACCCCAAAAGCTGTTCTGCCCGCGCAGCGGGCAGAACAGCTTTTGGGGTTTCAAGCTTAATCGCGCCTACCTACTTAGATGCACTTGCAAAGTGCTGTACTCAAATCTTGAATAAATAGCGCCAATTTTTCCTGAAAAGCTGCCGCAGTCAGCTTTTCAGGAAAAATTGGCGCTAAAACTGAATACGCCGCCAAACGCTCTTGCAGAGAGCGTTTGGCGGCGTTGTAAGTAAGTGGGCGTGGAAAAAGTCGAAACCCAAAAAGCGATTCCGCCCGCGCAGCGGGCGGAATCGCTTTTTGGGTTTCAAGCTTAATCGCGCCTATCTACTTAGCAACAATAGTCTCAATTCCAGTTTGGCGTGGGAACACGAAGCCTTAGTCGAAACTTTATGTATTCATTTAGACAGAATTACCGAGGTTTGTACTTGTATGGCCCAACTATCTTTTCTACAGAAAGGTTGGTTGCTCTGCAATCTGAGACAGGTCAGGCAGTTGTTGAGTCAAAAGCTTTATTGAATGGATCGTCTTTTTCGCTACACGCAAGGAGTTCTTTATGACTGAACCCACGAATCCCCAAACTCCGTCAATCAACGAAACTTTGCCTCCCCCCCCAACTAATCCCCTGGATCCCAATCTTCCCTCAATGCCCCCCCCTCCGATGGGCTTACCTCCGGGTTTTGGAGAGATGGGTCAACGTCCTGCCAGCCCTCTACCTCCTATTGTTTTCAACATCGGTAGACGGGGAATCATGCGTCGAATTCGGGGGACTGAAGAGAGGCTGGTAGGAACCCTGCGCAACGATAAACTGGTGGGCGATCGCCGCAACAATCGCCTCATGGGTGGAGCCGGAAACGACACACTGGATGGTGGCATCGGCAATGATAGGCTATTTGGTGATGCAGGCAATGACAAACTGAGTGGTGGTGTTGGCAATGACCAGCTATTTGGTGGGTCAGGAGATGACTTGCTGGAGGGTGGTGCAGGCAATGACCAACTGAATGGCGGTGTGGGAGACGACATTCTGCAGGGTGGCCAGGGCCGGGACATGATGGCTGGCGGTGCGGGGAAAGACACCTTCCGCTATGGCAGCCTGAAGGAAGGCGGCGACCTGATTAAGGACTTTAATGTTCAGCAGGATCTGATCGACCTGCGGCCAATCTTTGCCCAGCCCAACTTTGCCAGTGCGACCGATCCGCAGCAGTTGAAGAGCCTGTTTAAGATGGAACGGATTGGCACCAGTACCCGCATCATGATTGATGCAGATGGTACCGGATCTGGTCAGACCTTTGTTAACGTTGCAACGCTGCAAGGTGTTGCGCCCAGTGCGTTGACGCTCGCAAATTTTGTGGTTGCTTAACGCCTATCCAGGAATTCGAGGGCGCTCTTTGAGCCGCGCTTTCGCGGCTCAAAGAGCGTAAAAGGGTGCCTACCGCGACGCGGTAGGCACCCTTTTACGCTTTCGTCGAACTGATGCTCTTTTACAGCAAACGTTTGTCCCTTAATTTAGATAGTGCATCCTCTGCGGCCCATTTCTCAGCGTCCTTTTTTCCCGTCCCTTTGCCCTCGCCATACAACTGACCATTTACGTATACCTGCGATCGATATTTAGGTGCGTGTTCTGCTCCGCCCGATCGCTTGGTGACATACTCCGGCTGTGCTCCACCCCCAATTTTGTGCTGCACCCATTCCTGAAACTGGTTCTTGGAATCCACATTGGAGCGGGGTTCTTTGACATCAGGCATGACGGCATCAAAGAAACTTTCGACCACGGGTCGTACCGCTTCCATGTCACGACCACGATCGATGTAATAGGCACCTACTAGCGCCTCAAAGGTGCAGCTCTGCAAACGGGGATTCGTAAATCCGCCATCCCGAATTGCGCCCATTCCCAGTCGCATTTTTGTGTCCAGACCAATGATCAATGCGTAATTCGCAAGCTGTTTTTCATCCACCAGAAACGATCGCCACCGGGTCAGCTCGTCTTCTTCAATGTCGGGATATCGGCGGTAGAGGTAGTCAGCGCTGAGAAAGGTCAGCAAAGCATCTCCCAAAAATTCCAGTCGCTCGTTGTGCGTTGCACCGGGATTCTCATTGACATAGGAGCGATGGGTCAATGCCTGCTCCAATAGCTTGATGTCACTGATGACCAATAATTTTTTCTGCACGGCTACTCCTTTGGGGGCGATTGTGAAGACCTGTTCTCCAAACAATCCCAGAATCGCTGGAGACATACTGGAGGGCAGAATCTCTCAGGCATTCCGGGGACATATAGTAGCGGTTTACGGGATACAGTCTCGGGTGCATCTCAGTTTTGCGAGTGGCGGGGGGGGGGCCCCCCCCCCCCCCCCCAAAAAAAAAATGTTATATGAAAAATGTGGTGGGCACGCCAAGGAAAAAAAAATAA